>NZ_CP191849.1:2467750-2792000 GCF_050956135.1 Actinoplanes sp. CA-131856
CGAAGCTGCGGCGGCGTGCCCGGCGTGGCTCGGCCGGCGTTTCGGCGCGGGTGGACGGTGGGTCGGCGAGAACGGTCACGACTACTCCTCGTCGTTGGCGATGCGCCGGGTGATCAGGTAATTGACGATCGCGAAGAGGGCGATGACGAGGCAGAGCGTCCAGGCGATCGCGGAGGCGTAGCCGAACCGGAACTCGCGGAACCCCTGCTCGTACATGAACAGCGCGGCGGTCTGGAACTGCCGGTCGGAGCCGCCCGTTGGCGTCGAGCTGCCGGCGAACAGCAGTGGCTCGGCGATGATCTGCAGGCCGCCGATCGTCGAGATCACCGCGGTGAAGATGATCGTCGGGCGCAGCATGGGCACCGTGATCTTCCAGAACTGCTGCGCCGAGGACGCGCCGTCGAGCTCCGCGGCCTCGTACAGGTCATGGGGAACGGCCTGCATGGAGGCGAGGTAGATGAGCGCGTTGTAGCCGGTCCAGCGCCAGGCCACGATGATCGAGATGGCCAGGTGGGAACTCCAGGTGTCGGCCTGCCAGTCGATCGGGCCGAGGCCGACGGCGCCGAGCAGCCAGTTGACCATGCCGAAGTCGCGGCCGAACAGTTGGGTGAAGACGATCGTCACCGCGACGATGGACGTGATGTTCGGCAGCAGCACGCCCATGCGCAGGCTGGTGCGGGCCCGGAGCTTGTGATTGAGCAGGTGGGCGATCCAGAGCGCGACGAGCAGCTGCGGCACCGTGGACAGCACCCAGATGCTCAGCGTGTTGCCGAGCGCGTTCCAGAAGTACGGATCCTGCAGCAGCTCGCGGTAGTTCGCCAGGCCCACCCATTCGTGCGCGCCGGCGTCGAGCAGGTCCCAGTCGTTGAACGAGACGTATCCGGTGTAGATCAGCGGAAAGAGCCCGAACGCCCCGAACAGCAGGAAGAACGGGAGTACGTACAGATAGGGCGAGCCCTTGGTGTCGAGCCGGTTCAGTCTCGCCCGGCGGGCGGTCAGCGCGGGGATGGCCATGGTCGATCCTTCGTCGCCGGGGAGGCCGGCGGTCCGGGGACCGCCGGCCGTGCGGGTGGGCTACTTGGCGAGGCGCTCGACGTCGCTGACGGTCTGCTGCCAGGACTCGTCGGAGCTCTGCTTGCCCTGCTCGACGCGCACCAGGCCGTCGCGGATGGTGGTCTGGATGTCACCGGTGCGCGGACCCTGGTACTGCGGCTTCAACTCCTTGGCGGCCGTCGTGAAGATCTTGCCGACCGGCGCGTCGTTGAAGAACGGGTCCTTGTACTGCGCGATCTCCGGCTTGTCGTACAGCGCCGGGATGGAGGGCAGCAGCCCCTTCGAGGTGAAGACCTTGGCCTGCTGCTCGGGCGCGGTCAGCCAGGCGGCGAGCTTCTTCGCCTCCTCGACGTGCTTGCCCTGCTTGGGCACGGTCAGATAGGAGCCACCCCAGTTGCCGCCACCGCCGGGCACGGCCGCCACGTCCCACTTGCCGGCCGCGTTCTTCGACTGGTCCTTGATCTTGGCCATCATCCAGGCGGGGCAGGCGATGGTGGCGAACTGGCCCTTGGCGAAGCCGTTGTTCCACTCCGGGCTGCTCTCGAGCAGCTTGGCCGACAGGTCGCTCTGCACCGCCCGGACGACCAGGTCCCAGGCCTTGCGCACCTCGGGGTTGCTGCCGACGACGACGGTGTTGTCCTCGCTGTAGAAGCCCACCGGCGCCTGCCCGATGACGGCGTTGTACAGCGCGCCCGCGCCGTCGAAGAACGCGGTGCCGGCCGGCGCCTTCTCGGTGTACTTCTGTCCCTGCTCGATGTACTTGTCCCAGCCCGCGGCCCACGACGCGGAGACCTTGTCGCGGTCGGTGGGCAGGCCGGCCTTCTGGAACAGGTCGCGCCGGTAACAGATGGCCAGGCCGCCGACGTCGGTGCCGTACCCGATCTGCTGGCCGTCCTTGGTCAGCGACGCCTGCCACTTCCAGGGCAGGTACTCCGACTGGCGCTCGGTGCCGAGGTCGGTGAACTGCTTGCCGACGTCGCGCATCTGCGCGATGAAGCCGGTGTCGACAGCCTCGATGTCGCCGGCGCCCGAATTGGTGGCGAGGTGCGTGGCGAGGTTGCGGTGGTGGTCGTTGTAGGCGGCAGTGCTTTCCTTGATCTTGACGTTGGGGTTCGCCTTCTCGTACTCCTCGTACAGCTCCTGGTAGCCGAAGTTGCCGAACAGATTGACGTTCAGCGTGACGTTGCCGCCGTCGCTGCCCGCACCGTCGTCGCCGCCGGAGCCGCATGCGGTCAGCATCACCGCGGCGACCGTCGCCGCGGTCAGGGCCCGCACGGATCGAGACAAGAGCATGACAGTTCTCCCCTTTTGATCTGATGTAAACGGTTACATGAAACCGGTTACATACTGCAGAACTGGAGTTTCGAACGAGCTGAGTCAAGAGAAAGGCCGGCATGGATGCGGCCGGAGAATCGTTGCGGAGGGGTGCGTGTGGCCCCTCGAGCCAAGAGTCTGCATCGATGGGTGCCGCTTCCGTCAAGTCACGAAAAGGTAACGCGATCCACTGTGTTGACTCGCGCGACACGGCGCTGTTACGGTTCTGAAACCGGTTACATTAGGGTGTTCGCCGTGTCCAGCATCAGAGAATTGGCACGCCGGTGCGGCGTCTCCGTCGCCACCGTGTCCCGCGTCTTCAACACTCCGGAGGTGGTCAGCCAGCACACGCGTCAGCTCGTTCTCGGCATGGCCGCCGAGATCGGATATCTGCCGAACGAGTCGGCCCGCACGCTCGCGACCAAGAAGTCCAACATGGTCGGCCTCGTCTGGGACACCGACCACCGCCGCCCCGGCTGGCGGCATCCGTTCCTGCAGGACATCCTGGTCGCGCTGAAGAGCGCGCTCAGCGCGCACGGCCTGAACCTGCTCATGCTCGCTCCCGACCCGGGAGCCGGCCCGGCCGACCCGCGGCGCTTCCTGCGCGCCGTCCAGCGCCACAACGTCGACGGCGTGGTCATCATCGACAACGGCAGCCGGGACCCCGCGGTGCTGGCCCTGGTCGACGCCGAGGTGCCCTGTGTCGCCCTCGACCTGCGCTTCACCGGGCCGACCTGCACCTACGTCACCTCCGACAACGCCGGAGGCGGTCGGCTGGCCGCGGCCCACCTGATCGAACGCGGTCACCGGCACATCGCCACCATCACCGGCCCGGCCCGTAACTGGCCGGCCGCGCAACGCCTGGCCGGCTTCCGGGAGGCGCTCGGCGAGGCGGGGATCCCCCTGGCCGATGACGACGTGGTGACCGGCGACTTCTATCTGGACAGCGGGCACGCCGCCATGACGAAGCTGCTGGCCCGCGACCCCCGGCCGACCGCCGTGTTCGCCGCCGGCGACGAGATGGCGGTCGGCGCGATCAAGGCGATCCGTGAGGCCGGCCTGCGCGTCCCCGAGGACGTCGCCGTCATCGGCTTCGACGACATCGAGGTGGCGGCGCTGATCCCGCCCGGCCTGACCACCGTCACGCAGGACAAGACCGGCTTCGGCACAGCGGCCGCGGAGTCGCTCATGGCCATGCTCGCCGGCCCGGCGACCCCACCGGAACCGGCGACCCTGCCCACCACGCTGATTCTCCGCGGCTCGACCTGACGGGTGTAACGTCCGAACCAGTCACTCCCCATCCATCGGAGTCCCGGATGTCCGCGAGCCTGCTGACCGCCATGGCCGACCGACTCGCCGCCGCGCCCGGGGCGCCCCTCTACACGTTCCTCGATCGCCACGGGAAAGAGATCGACGCGGCCGACCGGCGGGAGATCGTGCGGCGGGCGGCCGGCACCGCCGACTTCCTGCAGGCGGCCGGTGTCGCACCCGGCGACCGTGTGCTGCTCGTCTTCCCGCCCGATGGTCTGGAGTTCGTCGCGAGCTTCTTCGGGTGCATGCTGCTCGGCGCGATCGCGGTCCCGGTGGCCAGCCCGGACCCGCGGCATCTCGATCGGGAGCTGCCCAAGCTCCGGCACATCGCCGAGGACAGCGGCGCCCGCGTCGCCCTCACCCACGCGAAGTACCGCAGGCTCACCACGCTGGCGTCGGTACGCGACGGCGTGGCGGGCCGCTGGCGTGGCCGCGAGACGTCGAGCTGGCCCGAGCTCGCCTGGCTGCTGTCCGATCGGGTCGAACGCGCCGATCCGGAGGCGGCCGCGGCCCGGCTGGCCCGCGCGGCCGCCCGGTTCGGCCCGGACGACATCGTCTATCTGCAGTACACCTCCGGCTCGACGTCGGAGCCCAGGGGCGTCGTCGTGCGGCACCGGAATCTGGCGCACAATCTGGAGCTGATCGCGCGCAACACCCGGGTCGACAGCGAGTCGGTGCTCGTCGGCTGGGTGCCGTTGTTCCACGACATGGGCCTGGCCGGCGGAATTCTCAACGCCATGTACACCGGGGCGCGCTGCATCGCCTTCTCCTCGACGACGTTCCTGGCCGACCCGCGTCTCTGGCTCGAGGCGGTCGATCGCTACCGCGGCACGCACGTCGCCGGGCCGAACTCCGGCTACGACTACGTGGTGCGCGGTCTGCGCGACGGCGACTCGTTCGACCTGTCGTCGGTCCGCGCCACCCTGCAGGGCGGTGAGCCGATGCTGGCCGCCACGATGGACCGCTTCGAGGCCGCGCTCGGCCGGATGGGCTTCGATCCGGCGTCGTTCGGCAACGTCTACGGCATGGCCGAGGCCGTACTGTTCGTCTGCGGTCAGGTCGGCCGGAGGCCGACGCTGCTCCACGGGGACCGGGCCGTGCTGGATCGCGACGGTGTGATCGTCGCGCCGGCCCCGGGCGCACCCGCGGTGACGCTCGTGGGCAGTGGCGTGCCCGACGCGGAGTGGGGCGTCTCGGTGATCGCCGTCGACCCCGTGACCCGGCGGCCGCGGCCGCCCTACGCCGTCGGTGAGCTGTGGATCTCCAGTCCCAGCGTGTCGAGCGGTTACTGGGGACGGACCGAGGAGGAGAACGCAGCCGTCTTCGCCGCCAGCCCGGCGACCGGGAACGGCCCGGACGACGGGCGACGCTACCTGCGTACCGGTGATCTCGGGGTGATCGGCGACGACGGCGAAGTATTTCTCTGCGGGCGCCTCAAGGACCTCATCATCGTCGGGGGCCGCAACATCCATCCGCAGGATCTGGAAGCGGCGGTGGTGGCGGCCGATCCGATTCTGCGGCCGGGCAACGCGGTCGCCTTCGGGGTGCGGGTCGACGGCGTCGAGCGGGTCGTGGTGGCGGCCGAGCTGCGCAAGAAGGCCCTGCGGAACAGGAAGCCGATCCCGCTGGACCGCGCGGCCTCGGCGATCCGGGCCGCGGTGACCTCGCACAGCGGGGTGCAGTGTCACGAGGTCCTGCTGATGAGGCCGGACAGCCTTCCGAAGACGACCAGCGGAAAGCTGCGGCGCGCACAGTCCAAGGACCAGTGGACGGTCGGCTCGCTGCGTTCGTCGGCGATCCCGCGGCAACGCGGGCTGACGGGGAAGACGGTGCCCCGGACGGGTCCGGGCGGCGAGCCGGATTACGTGCTCCGGCTGCTGCAGACCGAAGTCGCCGAGGTGCTGCACCTGACCGACCCGAACGACGTGTCGGTGGACCGGCCGCTCGTCGATGTCGGCCTCGACTCGCTCGCGGTGATCGATCTGGCCCGGCGCGTCGAGGACCGGACCGGAGCGCGCATCCCGCCGGCGAGACTCGGCAACGGCTCGACCCTGCGGGCGATGGCGATCTGGCTGGTACGGCACTTCGAGCCGGCGCACGCCGAGCCGGGCGAGGCCCCGGACACCGGTGACGTCCCGTTCAGCGCCGCGCAGCGGCACGCCCTGGAGCTGGGGCACTGGGACGGGGGAGCCCGTACGGTCATGCTCGGCGTCCATCGGCGGCTGACCCCCGATCGCCTCCGCCGGGTCGCGTCGGCGCTGGTCGCCCGGCACGAGGCGCTGCGCCTGAGGTTTCGCCGGGACGACGGCCGATTCGCGCAGCGCTACGGCGACATCGAGGGCAGCTTCGCCGTCGAGTCGGTCACGCTGGACCGGCCCGGCGCGCTCGCGCCGCTTCTCAGCGAGCAGCATCGGCGCGTCAGCGCCGAACACGGTCCACTGATACGTCTCCTCCTGATCGAGACCGGCTCCCGGCAACGCCTGTTCCTCGCGGTCAGCCACCTCGTCATGGACGGGATCACGCTGCGCATCCTGCTGGATGACCTGGACCAGCTCTGCCGGTTGGACGAACAGGGCGAGGTCCTGCGACTGGCCCGGACATCGGCGCGATTCGACGTGTTCTCGAGCTGGGCGAACGACTTCGCCCGCCGGGGCGCGAAGGCGGATCTGGAGTTCTGGCGTACTCAGCTCGCCGTGCCGCCACCGGCCACCTACGACCCGCTGGCGCATCCCGGCGCGCCTACGGAAGACCTGGTCACCGCCAGCCACAGCCTGCCGCCCGAACAGACGCGCGCGCTCCGCGACGTACGGCTGACCGGGCCCGGCGCAGGCCGCGCACCGCTCGCCACCACACTGCTCACGGCGCTGGTACGGACCGCTCAGCGCCAGTGGAGCTGCGGGCGTCTCGTGGTCGAGCTCTCCGGCTCGGGCAGGCAGACAGCGGTGCACGGCCTCGATCTCTCGCGGACGGTCGGCGATCTGCACTGCACCTTCCCGCTCGCCTTCGACGACAGCCGGTCCCAGGGCCCCGGCGAGACGCTGACCGCGGTGGGCGAACGGCTGGCCGGTGTCCCGTCCGCGGGTCTGTCGTTCGAAGGCCTCAAGTACCTGAACGACGATCCGGACTTGCGGCAGAGCCTGGCCCGGGCCCCGGCTCCGACGCTCGGGTTCACCTTCCAGGGCGAGACGCCGACGCGGAGCCGCAGCGGCCTCTTCTCTCTGAGCGCGGCCGCCATCGGTGACGCGCGGGATCTCGGGGCCGGCGTGCGGCCGCCGCCGCTCTCCGTCGACTGCGCGGTCGTCGGCGGCACGACCCGCATCGTCTGGACATATGCGCCCCGAAGGCTGTGGTGGACCGGAGCCGAGATCGATCAGTGGATGACCGGGTTCCGCAACGAGCTGCGCCTTCGCTGAGTGTTCGAGGTCACTTCGGGCCGGATCCTGCTCTTCGGGCTCGCCATCCCGGCCTTCTTCGCCGGTAGTGTGCAGCTGATCAGGGCTGGGGACCCGATCGCTCTGAGGTGTGTGGGGGGTGCGGGATGACCGACGACCTGGATCCGTCCGTACGGTTCGTGATCGTGCACGAAAGCACCCGCACGCGCTTGACCCGGCTGTCGCGTGCGGGCCGCACGCTGATCGTGAAGGAGCCGCTGGGACCGGACGCCGAATCCCGGCTCCGGCACGAGACCGCCGTCCTGCAACGATTGCGCGGCGCCGCGGGGCTGGCGCAACTGGCGGACGAGCCACCGTACGAGGGCTCCATCGTGCTGGCCGATGCCGGTCCCCGCACCCTGGCCGAGATGCCGAAGCCGGTGGCCGCGCCCGACCTTGCCGGGCTCGCGCTCGGGCTGGCCCGTGCCCTGGCCGAACTGCACCGCCGCGAGGTGATCCACCGTGACCTCACACCGGCCAACGTCGTGGTCGCGGCCGACGGCACGCCCACGCTCGTGGACTTCACCCTGGCCACCTCGATCGCCGAGATCCGGCCGGCGTTCACGCACCACAGCGAGATCCTGGGGACGCTGGCCTATCTGGCACCGGAACAGACCGGACGGACCGGCCGCGCGGTGGACCAGCGTGCCGATCTGTACGCGCTCGGCGCGGTCCTGTACGAGCTCGGCACCGGCCGGCCACCGTTCGGCACCGACGACCCCCTGCGCCTGATATATGACCATCTCGCCCGGCTGCCGGCCCCGCCGGCCGCCGTCAATCCGGACATACCGGAGCCGTTGTCGAGGATCATCCTGCATCTGCTGGAGAAGGAGCCGGACAACCGCTACCAGTCGGCCGACGGCGTGGTCCACGACCTGGAGCGCCTGCGCGACGACCCGGCCGAGCCGGGCGGCTTCCGGGTCGGCGAGCACGATTTCCCCGTCCGGCTCCGGCCGCCGTCGCGGCTGGTGGGCCGGGACAAGCAGGTGGCGGAGCTGAAGGAGGCGTTCTCGCAGGCGCTGGCCGGGCGGTGCGCGGGGGTGGTGATCAGCGGCCCGCCCGGGGTCGGCAAGACGGCGCTGGCCGACGAGCTGCGCGCCATGGTGACCGCCGCCGGCGGCTGGTTCGTCGCCGGCAAGTTCGACGAATACCGCCGGGATCAGGAATTCAACGCCGTGCAGCAGGCCTTCACGTCGTTCGGCCGGATGTTGCTGGCGGAGCCCGAGGACGAGGTGGCCTCGATCCGCGTCCGGATGCTGCGGGCGCTCGGCGCGAACGCGGGCCTGCTCGCCACGGTGGTGCCGGAGTTCGCGACGCTGCTGGGGCCGGGCGACCTCGGTGACCCGCTGACGGCGGGGGTGCGGGCACAGCTGGTGGCGGCCGGGGCGCTGCGCGCCGTGGCGTCCCGGAGACGCCCGGTCGTGGTCTTCATCGACGACCTGCAGTGGGGCGGAGGCGTTCCGCTCGGTTTCGTGGACATGGTGCTCAGCAACGAGGGATCCGAGGGCCTGCTGCTGGTCGCGGCGTACCGCGAAGGGCACGTCGATCCGCCGCACCCGGTGGCCGGCATGCTGTCCCGCTGGCACGAGGCCGCCGTGCCGCAACTGCCCCTGAGCAACCTCACCGGACACGACTTCACCACCTTGCTGAGCGAGACGCTGCACGTGCCGGCCGAGGCGGTGGCGGAGCTGGGCGAGGTGCTGGAGCCGTATTGCGAGGGCAACCCGTACGAGACCGTGGAGTTGCTCAACGCTCTGCGCCGCAGCGGCGTGCTGACCGTCGCCGCGGACGGGTGGCGCTGGGAGACGGCGGCAGTGCGGGCGCAGCTGACCCGGGCCGAAGGCGGCGGGTTCTCGGCAACCCGCGTCACCGCCATGCCCGAGCGGTCCCGGCGGGCGGTGGAGGCGATGGCCTGCCTCGGCGGGCGCGCCCAGCTGAGCGTGCTCGAGATCGCGATCGCGGCCTCCGGCAACGTACGGGATCTACTGGAGCCCGCCTTGCGGGAAGGCATTCTGGTGATGGAGGCCGGACCCGTGGCCGCGGTGCGGTTCCGGCACGACCGTATCCGCGAAGACGTGCTGAGCGGGCTGGCGCCGGACCGGCGAGCCGAACTGCACCTCGCCATGGCACGGCGGCTCGCCGCGGTGCCGGACCTCTTCGCGGTGGCGGCGGAGCAGTACCTGCCCGTGGCGGACGCGGTCACCGAGCCGGCCGAGCGCCGGTCGGCGGCCGCGCTGCTGCGCCGGGCCGCCGGCGAGGTGACGCAGATCGGCGAGTTCGCGCTGGTGCACGCCCTGCTGGCGGCCGCGCTCACCCTGGCCGACCACGCCGGCGTCGAGACGCTCATCGAGTTGCGCACCCTGCATCACGCCGCGCTGTTCAGCTTGGGCCGGCTGGAGGCGGCGGACGACGACTACCGCGTCCTCGAGGAGTTGGCCGCTTCGGTGCTGGACCGCCCGGCCGCGACGGCGTTGCAGGTCACGGGCCTGACCCACCGGAACCGCTTTCCCGAGGCCATCGACCTGGCGGTCAGGTCCCTGCGCGAGTGCGGCATCGACGTGCCCGGCGCCGACGAGATGCCGGCGGCGGTCGACCGCCAGTTCGCCCGGCTGTACGAGTGGCTGGACAGCCCCGATTCCGCCGCCGAAGCGACCCGTCCCGACCTCGCCGATCCGGCGCTGATGACCGCCGGCAGCCTGCTGAGCGCGATGCTCTCACCGGTGTACTTCGTCGGCGACCAGGCCATGTTCTCCTGGGTGGGTCTCGAGGCGCTGCGGATCTGGACGGAGCACGGACCGGGACACACCCTGGTCGGGCCGGCCGCCAACGCCGCCTTCCACGCCGTCACCCAGCGAGGTGACTACGCCGCGGCCTTCCGGGTGGCACGGCGGATTCTCGCGCTGGCCGAGAGCCGGCCCTACGAGCCCGACACCTCGCATGCCCGCCTGGTCGTGTCGCTGTTGCAGTCGTGGTTCGAGCCGGTGGAGAACAGCATCCAGGAAAGCCTGCGCGCCCGGGAGGGGCTGCTCGCGGGCGGTGACCTGACGAACGCGGGCTACACCTATCACCAGACCGTGGTGGGCCTGCTGGACTCCGGGCCGGTCCTGGACACCTCTCTGGCCCAGGTCAGCGCGGCGCAGGCCTTCGCGCGGCGGACCGGCACCGAGCAGACGTCGCAGTGGCTGGAGAGCTATCAGTGGCTGGCCGACGTGCTCCGCCGGGAGGGCTCGGCCGCCGCCCCCGAGGTGATCTCCGCCGACCAGTACGCGGGCAATCCGCTCGTGGTGATACACGTCCACCTGTGCCGGGCGATCGCCGCGGCGATCTTCGGCGACCCGGCCGAGGTGTCGCGGCAGGCGGAGGCCGCGGTGCGGCTGCTGCCGGTCATCACCGGGCTCTCGATGAGCGCCCTGGCCTATCCGCTGTACGGGCTCGGCCTGGCCGGGCAGGCGCGGTCCGCGCACGGCGACGAGCGCGCCGATCTGCTGACCAGGCTCGACGACGTGCTGCGGTGGCTGGGCGCCCGCGCCGTGGACGCACCGGACAACTTCCTGCATCTGCTGCGGCTCGTGGAAGCCGAGCAGGCGTGGACGCTGGGCGACTTCCGCGCGGCGGCCTTCGCGTTCGACTCCGCCCGGCGGGAGGTCGAGAGGCGCCGGCGCCCGTGGCACCGGGCGCTGATCACGGAGCGCGCGGGTCGCTTCAGCCTGGCCCACGGCCTCGAACGCAGCGGCTACGAGCTCCTCGGCCAGGCCCGCGAGCAGTACCTCACCTGGGGCGCGGTGGCCAAATCCGGGCAGATGGAATGGGCTTATCCCGGCCTGAACCCGTCGGCCGGCGGCGAGCACGGCCGGGCCACGGACTCTCTGCGCGCCCCGGTGACCGTCGGCGCCACCGACCTCCTCGGCATCCTGTCCGCCGCGCGGGCCCTGAGCTCGGAGACGAGCGTCGAGAAACTGCACGCCCGCGTGGCGGAGGTGTTGAGCGCGATGGCCGGCGCCACGGGAGTGGACCTGGTGCTGTGGGACGAGGCCCGGCAGGACTGGTCGCCGTCCGGGGCGGTGGGCAGCCCCGCCGCGCCGATGTCGGTCCTGCGCTATCTGCGCCGGACCCAGGAACCGCTGGCCGTGAGCGACGCCACGAGCGATGACCGGTTCGCCCGTGACCCGTACTTCGACGGCGTCGCCTGTTGTTCGCTGCTGGCCGTGCCGGTCTTCGGCCGCGGCGCGTTGCGCGCGGTGCTGCTGCTGGAGAACCGCCTCATCCGCGGCGCCTTCACCACCGAGCGCCTGGAAGCGGTCGGGCTCATCGCCGGACAGCTCGCGGTCTCGCTGGACAACGCCCAGTTGTACGCCGAATATCGGCGGATCGCCGACGAGCAAGCGGCCCTGCGGCGGGTCGCCACGCTGGTCGCCCAGGCCGAGCCACCGGAATCGGTGTTCGCCGCGGTCGCCGCGGAGGCCGGCCAGCTGCTCGCGGTCGACTTCGCGGCTCTGCTCCGGTACGACGAGGCCGAGATGATCGAGATCGTCGGCCGGTGGAGCGCCCGGGAGGGAACACCGCCGATGCCCCTGGGGACCCGGCTGCCGCTCGGCGGGGTGAATGTGAGCACGCTCGTCCACCAGACCCACCGCCCGGCGCGCACCCACCGGGCCGACGGGACCGGCACGATCAGCCAGGTCGCCGTGGAGGGCTGGGGCTGGCAGGCGGCTGTGGGCGTGCCGGTCAGCACCGAGAGCCGCCTGTGGGGTGTTCTGCTGGCCGGGTCGATCACCGACGAGATGCCGCCCCCGGACAGCGAGGCCCGGCTCACCGCCTTCGCCGAACTGGTGTCGACGGCCATCGCCAACGCCGAGGCCCGGTCGGAGGTGGCCGCCTCCCGGGCGCGGATCGTCGCCGCCGCCGACCAGGCGCGTCAGCGCATCGAACGGGACCTGCACGACGGCGCCCAGCAACGGCTGGTCGTGCTGGCGCTGCGATTGCGCGACGCGCAGGCGGAGGTCCCACCCGAGCAGGACGCGTTGCGCGCTCAGCTCGGCAACGCGGTGGCTGTCGCCAACGACGCGTTGAAGGAGGTGCAGGAGATCGCGCGGGGCATCCATCCGGCCGTCCTGGCCAGCGGCGGTCTGCGCCCCGCCCTGCGGGCGCTCGCCCGGCGTTCCCTGCTTCCGGTCCAGGTCGACGTGCTCGTCGAGCAACGGCTGCCGGAGCGCGTCGAAGTCAGCGCGTACTACGTCGCCGCCGAGGCGCTGACCAACGCGGTCAAGCACGCCGGCGCCTCCGCCGTCAGCATCCGGGCCGACGTGGCGGGGCGGATGCTGCGTGTCGTGGTCGCCGACGACGGCGCCGGGGGTGCGACGCTGGCCGGGGGCACCGGCCTGGTCGGGCTCAAGGACCGGGTCGAGGCGCTCGGCGGGAGTCTCCGGCTCGAGAGCCCGGACGGCGGCGGGACGACGCTGACCGCGGAGCTTCCGATCGCCACGGTCGATGTCAGCTCCGTCCACCCGGGCTGAGCGGGGTCCTCAGTGCTGGGCGGCCTCGGCCGGTGACCTCGGGGCGGGACCACTTCTCGCGTAGGCGACCAGGCCGGCGAGCGCGAGCAGCGCCGCCGCCACGGTCGCCGCGGTGGTCGACGGGGGCTGCGCCGGCCAGGTCAGGATCTGCGCGGCGGCCGTTTCCGAGCGGGGGAACACCACCGCGGCCATCGTCCAGGCCAGAGGGAGGAACCAGGCCCTCGCGGCGCCGAGCGTCGCGGCGCCCAGGGCGGTCAGGCCGAGCAGGCCGGCCGTGTCCCGTGCCACCACATCGGTGGGACCGAACCGGGCCCCGGTCAACAGCGTGGCCGACAGCAGCGCCGTCACGATCAGGGCCGCCGCGAGGAGGTGCGCCGCGCGGCGCGACGGCCACGCGACCGCCGCCGTGCGCTCCAGTTCGTCGTCGGCGCCGCCGAGGGTGGCCGTCACGCAGATGACCAGCAGCAGGATGGTCAGGACGACCATCTGCGCACCCATCTCGCGAGCGTCGGTGAACGCCGCACCGAGCGACCACATGCCGGCCATGCCCGCGACGGCCGCGATGACCGCCACCGTGACCCGCCGAGAGCGCAGGTACAGCGCGAGCCACCTCATTCCCTGCCCCCGGTCAGCAGCCCCTCGGTGGGGGCGCAGGTCACCGCGGCCGCACGGAACGCCACCACGCGCGCCCGCGCCTCGGCGTGGGGCAGCCGTTGCAGGCTCCTCCACAGCCGCGCCGCTTCCGCGTAGTAACCCGCCGCGGACCCGGCCGGCGCCGCCGGCTCGGACCCGATGAGCCAGTGCACGGCCGCGAACGTCTCGGCCGGATCCGGGAAGTTCTCGCATGTGGGTGGTCCGTCGAAGGCACCCTCCACCACTTCCGCGGCGACCTTGTCCCGGTCCGCCAGATGCCCGTCGGTGTAGGCCTGCACCCCCACCAGGACGACATCCGCGCGGAACGCCGGGCGGATGTCCGACCCACGGCCGACGGTGTTCTCGTGGACCTCGGCCGGTGCGCCGGGCAGCTCGGCCAGAATCCTCAGGCCTTCCCGGGCCGGGCCGGCGAATTCACCGAGGATCCCGGCGTGCACCCGGGCCACACAAACGCGGGGCGCGCCGTCGGTGCAGACGAGCTCCCGGGCTCCCGGGTCGACCGCGTCGATGACGAGCCCGTTCTGATGCGGCATCACCGTGACGGCCAGCGCGGCGCCCACCGCGACGGCCGGCAGGGTCGCGGCGCGGGCCCGCCACCCGGCGGAGCCGAACAGAAGCGCGGCCGCGCCGGCCAGTGCGGCCAGCCAGACGGCTTGAGCGGCGCTGACCCGGGTGGGCACACCGGCGTACGAACCCGGCATGGTCATCTCTTGGATCGGCGAGAAGACCAGGGCCAGCCAGCCGTACGGCCGGGTGACGGCCGGGAGGATCAACAGGAACCCGAGGCCGGCCAGACCGAGAGCCGGCGCGACACCCACCCACGGCAGGAGCCGGCCGATTCCCAGGCCGGCGAAGACCGCGGCGATCAGCGCCAGCATGCCCACCGCCGTGACGACGACGACGTCCGCCGGGAAGTAGCCGGCGGTCCGGGCGATCCACAGCCCGCCGGCGACGCCCATCAGCAGATAACCGGCGACCATGGCGATGGCCATCGCGCCGAGGACGGGCGGTGTCTTGAGCACCATCGGGCGCGGGACGCTGGCCACCAGCTCGACCATGCGGCCGCGGTGGTCACGGCGGCCCTGCCACGCGCCCATGGCCAGCGCCAGCGGCCACAACACGGCCAGGAAGAGCCGCTGCGTCATTGCCAGTTGCATCCATCCGCCGCCGAACCCGGCCCCGTTGTCGAGAACCAGCAGCAGCGTGCCGACCCCGGCCACCGCCAGCGCGGATCCGATCGCCGCGGAGCGGCGCAGCTCGATGACGAAGACGCGGCTCACCGCGCGCTCATCGACCGGTCGCGGCGCAGCAGCGCCGAGTAGCCCCGCTCGGCCGGGCTGTCACCGGGGTCGCCCGGGCCGCCCTGCGCGATCAGATCGTCCGTCGAGCCCTGGTAGACCAGCCGGCCCTCGTTGACCAGCACCACATCGGTGCAGGCGGCCACCACGTCCTCGACGAGGTGGGTGGAGACCAGGACGCAACCGTCCACACCCACGTCGCGCAGCAGCTCCCGGAAGTCGAGGCGCTGCTCGGGATCGAGGCCGACGGTGGGCTCGTCGAGCAGCAGCACGGCCGGGTCGTTGACGATGGCCTGCGCGATGCCGGCGCGGCGGAGCATGCCGCCGGACAGCGTCTTCATCCGGGCGCCGGCCTTGGCCGCGAGGCCGGCCCGTTCGATCGCCCGCTGCACCGCGTCGGGGATCGCGGTCTTCGGCATCTCCTTGAGCCACGCCATGTACTCGATGAACTCCCGCACCGTGAACCGGGGATAGAAGCCGAACTGCTGCGGCAGGTAGCCCAGCCGGCGACGGACCTCGCGCAGGTCGGCCCGGCCGTCCACCGGCTCGCCCAGCAACCGCAGCCGCCCGGCGGCCGGTTTCACCACCGTGGCCAGCGCGCGCATCAGCGTGGTCTTGCCGGCGCCGTTCGGCCCGAGCAGGCCGTGTACGCCGGCGCCCAGGGCCAGGTCGAGTCCGCCGACGGCCAGATGCCGTCCGGCGCGAACCTGGAGCCCCTCGGCGTGGATCGTCCAAGGGTGGAGGTCGGGGGCCGTCTCGGCCGCGCTCACCGGTCGCATGTCGTTCCTCTCAGGTGCGGCTGGACGGCCAGCGGTAGTTCGGGGCCCGGACCGCGGCGAAGCCGCACAAGGCGACGGTGAGCAGCGCCCACCCCGGTGAGCTGCCCGGCCGCAGCACCACCGGCGTATCGGCGGTGATCACGGTCGGCACGATCACCGCCAGCGTCCAGGCGGCGGCCAGCCCGGCGGCGGCGCGGCGCACCCCGACATACGCGCCCAGCGCGATCGTCGCGGCGGTGAAGGCCAGACAGGGCAGCAACGTCACGGCCAGTGAGACGCCGGTGCGGCCGCTGGCCAGCCCGAGCGCGGGCACGATCACCGCCAGCACTCCGGTGGTCCGCCGCAACAGCATGGTCAGTCCGGCCCGCGGCGTGCCGGCGATCAGCTCCCAGGCCGGGTCGTGCCAGCGGCTCCAGGCCACCGCCACCCCGGGCAGTGGCGCCACCGGCGCCAGCAGGGCGACAAGCGACGGGAAGGCCGGCTGGGCCGCCTGGAGCAGGACCGCGCAGGCGAGCACCGCCACCGTCATGGTCAGCCAGGGGACCAGCTGCCAGACCAGCCAGCGGTGGCGGGCCGGCGCCCAGCGCCGCCGCGGGACGGGAGCCGGCCCGGCGGCGATCCCGCGCTCGACGCCGCCGGCGATCCGGGCGAGCAGCGCCCGGGTGTCGTCGGTGGCGTCACCGGCCATCAGCGACCGGCAGTCGGCGCAGTGCTCCAGGTGCACCTCGACCGACCACATAGTGACCTCGTCGAGGTCGGCGTGCCGGTCGGCGTAGCGAGCGATCACCTCAGAACTCGGATGGTTCACGAGAGTGCCTCCCGCAGGGCGATCCGGGCCCGCCGGGCGCGGGACTTGACGGTGTTCTCGGGCACGCCGAGCAGGATCGATGTCTCGCGCACCGAGAATCCGTCGAGCACCATCGCGCGCAGGACCGTGCGCGCCTCCGGCGGCAGCTCGATCAGCGCCCGCTCCAGTTCATGGCCGACCCAACCCGCCAGCACCTCGTCCTCGGCGGCCGGGGCGACCGTCTCGGCGAGCGGCACGACCGGCACCTGAGCCTGCCGGGCCCGCCGGCGAAAGGCGTCGACCAGGCGGTGGGCCGCGATCGTCCACAGCCAGCCGACCGCGCTGCCCGAGGAGGCGGCGGCGCCGGCGAAGCCGCCCGCGGCCCGCCACACGGCCAGGTACGTCTCCTGCATCACGTCCGCGACCACGTCGTCGTCGGCACAACGGCGCCGCAACCGGGCGAGCAGCCACGGCGACGTCCGCCGGTACAGCTCGTCGAAGGCACGCCGGTCCCCGGCGGCGGTGCGACGGACGAGCTCGTCCTCGTCGGCCGCGTGCAGGCTTCGTCTCACACCAGGCAAGACGACAGTCTCGTTCCGCTCGGTGCGTCCAGGGTGGTGACGTGCGCCACTTTCGATTTAGGAACGATCGTTCTTGACCGTTCGTTCTTAAATCGATAGCGTACGCCCCGATCCTGTCCGTGGCTGTGCCGCGGGCTGACGAAAGGACCGTCCCATGGCAGCAGATCGTGCGATGTCGCGTTCCGTCCTCCGCCGGATCGCCCGGCACGCCGTGATCCTCACCGTCGTGACCGGGAGCGGCGTCGTCGCGGCGCCCTCCGCCGGCGCCGCGCCGGCGGTTCCGGCCGCGGACCATGAGATCAGCTTCGTGGTGGACGGCACCACGACGTACGGAACCCTGTCCGTGCCGGCCCACCGCCCGGGGCAGCGAATGCCGGCCGCCCTGCTGCTTCCGGGCAGCGGGCCCACCGACCGCAACGGCGACCAACCGCCGGCCCTCACGCCGCACACGCTGGCCAAGATCGCCGGCACGCTGGGGCGCGACGGGGTCGTCAGCCTGCGTTTCGACAAGTACGGCACGGGGCGCACCGGGCTCGGCGCCTACGCGGGAAAGCCCGAGACGATCGACTATCCGGCCTACGTCCGCCAGGCCGCCGCCGCTTACCGGCTGCTGGCCGGCCGGCCCGAGGTCGACCGTCGAGGCGTACGCCTGATCGGGCACAGCGAAGGTGCGCTGACGGCGCTGGCGGTCGCGGTGTCGGCCCAGCCCCGCCCGGCCGGAATCGGGCTGATGCAGCCCCTGGCCCAGCGGCTCCTCGACGTACTGGCCCGGCAGTTGGACGACCAGCTGGCCGCCGCCGTGGCCGCGGGCCAGATGGACGAGCAGGAACGACAGCGCATCGGTCTCGCCGTCGACCGGGCCGTCGCCGACCTTCGCGCCCACCGTCCGGTCGACACCGACGGCATGCCGGCCGCGGTCGCCGCCCTCTTCCGCGGCCTCGCCGGCCCCAGCCGGCGCTTCGTGGAGACCATCGACGCCCTGGACCCGGCCGTGGTCGCCCGCCGGCTGCCGTCCCGGACACCCGTCCTGCTCACCTGTGGCACCGCCGATCCGCAGGTCCCGTGCCCGACGACCACGACACTGGCGACGGCGCTGCGGCGAGCGCACACCACCGGCCCCGGCCGGGTCGTGCTCACCGGCGTGTCTCACGACTTGACCGACCCGGCCCACCCGGAGGCGCTCGCCCCGGCCGCAAGCGACGCGTTGCGTCAGCTCATGAAGGAATGCCGCAGTCGATGACCTCGCGAGCCGCCATGCCGCTGCTACATCCCGATCGAGCCGGTGGCGCGCGACATCAAAATGTCCGCCACCTTGTCGGGCGCTGAGAGCAGCGGGGTGTGACCGGTGGGGATCCGCACGACGTCATCAGTCTGCGCGGCGTACTTCTCCTGCAGGGCGACCGGGAATTGCTTGTCCTCGGTGCAGACCACGTAGGTCGACGGGATCTTGCGCCAGGCCGCTCGTGTCGTCGGCTGCACGCAGGACAGCAGACTCTGATCGACGAGTCGGTCGATGGCGGCGGCGGCATCGGCGTCGGTGAGATCCGAGTAGAACGTCTCGCGCGGGTCGCCGTACGCCTCGCGTGGAGCCACTCCGCTCGGGTCGTCGGGCGCGGGAATGCCGAAGGCGGTCGCGGCCGACTCTCCCTCGGTTGGCATGAAGGCGGCGAGGTAGATGAGCCGGCGAAGATTTGGGTGATCGTCGCCGAGCTGGGTGAGGGTCAGCCCGGCGTGGGAGTGGCCGGCCACGATGACCGGGCCCTCGATCTGCCGGAGCCGCGTTGCCAGCGCCTCGGCGTCGTCGTACAGGCCCGCTGTGGGCCTGTCTCCCGCGCTCGGCATGCTCATGGCCTCGGAGTTCCACCCTTGCGCCGAGAGGATCCGGCGAACGGGCGACCAGGAGGTTGCTGTGTGGTAACCGCCGTGCACGAGGACGAACGACGGCCGGTCAGGAGAGAGGGACATGATGGCTGCTCCCACGGAGTAAGGACTTTCGGGATCGACGGGCCGGTCCGGCCCTGTCGATCTGTCTCACGTCCGCGCGGGGCCACGATTCGCGAGTCAGCGCCGATGTGGCCGACGTCTCGGACCCGGCGCGACAACGGTCGTGTGACTAGCGCAGGGAGGAGAGGAAGGCCAGCAGCAACTCGGTGACCTCCCGGGGGCGTTCCTGCTGGATCCAGTGGCCACAGCCGGGCAGGATGATCGGTTCGGCGAAGTGGTGATGCTGACGGGGGAGTGTCATCACGTGGTCGCGGATGCCGTGGAAGGCCAGGACCGTGTCGAGGTCACCGGTGATGAACTGCGCGGGCATCGGCAGCCGTACGCCATCGAAGGCGCCGGTGAGCTCCCAGTTGCGGTCGAGGTTGCGATACCAGTTGAACGCCCCGCTGAAGCCGCCCGCGAACTGGGCGGCATAGATCTCCAGATCCTCCCGGGTCAGCCAGCCGGGCATCGCCGTGGTGGCTTCCGGGTCGATCGCGTCCAGCAGACCACCCTCACGGGGGACCAGCATGTTCCTCGGCGACCGGTTCGCCGGATTGTCCCCGCTGACGCCGTAGAAGGTGCGGCGCAGGCTGCCGGCCGGATCGCGCTCGTACTCCTCTTCCGCGACGCCGGGCTCCTCGATGTAGTTCACATAGAAGCGGCCGTGGTAGAGCGCCCGCATGCCCGCCAGCGGACCGGCGACGCCCCGTGGGTAGGGCGGGACGCTCAACCCGACGACTCCGCGGATCAGGTCGGGGCGCATCAGCGCGAGATGCCAGGCGACCGTCGCGCCCCAGTCGTGCCCGACGACCACGGCGTCGGTGGCGTTCAGCTTCTTGATCAGGCCGGTCATGTCGGCGACCAGATGCATGATCGTGTAGTCGCTGACCGCTGCCGGATGCGAGCTCGGGCCGTAGCCGCGCTGCTCGGGGGCGACCACCCGGTAGCCGGCCCGGACGAGCGGGCCGATCTGGTGCCGCCACGAATGAGCCGCTTCCGGAAAGCCGTGCAGCAGCAGCAGGAGGGGGCCCTCGCCGGCCTCGGTGATCATGAGATCGATGCCGTTGGCTGTGACGAGTCGCCGCTGGGTCACGGGTCCGATCACCGGCGCAGTTGGCGTCGTGACGTGATGCCGAGCTTGGCGAAGATCTTGCTCAGGTGCCACTCGACTGTTCGCGGGCTGATGAACAGGCGGGTGCCGATCTCCGCATTGGACAGCCCTTCCCGGGCCAGCTTGACGATGTGGGTCTCCTGCGGTGTCAACGGGCCGGCGTCGTCGGCGGACTGGTGGCGAACGGTCATGCCGAGCCCCTGGGCGGCCAGCGTGGCGTACGCGTGCAGGCCCATGTCGGTGACCATCTCGTACGCGGTCCGGAGGTGGTCGCGCGAATCGTCCTTCCGGCCGGAGCGGGCCAGCCAGTTTCCGTAGTACAGCTCGGCGCGGGCGGCCAGCGGGCGGATCCTGGTGCGGCCCAGGCGTTCGATCGCCTCGACGTACAGGTCCTCCGCCGCACTGTCAGGGGCGAGCACGGCGCGGCAGCACGCCTCCATGCCGAGGGCCCAGTCGGTGCCGCAGGCCCGCGTCGATGTCGACAGGCGCTCCAGCGCCTCGGCCCCGACCTCGGGCCGGCCGCTGAACGCGGCCGCGACGATCAACTCGACGAGTGGCGCGCCAGTGAGCACACCGGGTTCCACACTCGACTGGATCGTCTGCCGAGCGGCCGTCAAGGCGTCGTCGAACCGGCCCAGGCCGTTGTAGAGAAGCGCTTGAGCCCATCCCGCGATGGCCGGCGCGAGGCCTTCACCGCGGCGCCGGGCGTCCGCGGTGCTGGCCGCGGCCAACTCGGCGGTCCGGCGCTCGTCCCCGCTCGAGGCGGCATGGAGCAGAGCCATGTATCCCGGCACCGGGATCCCGGTGCCGTCGGCGACATTGTCGAGCTCGGTGATCAGTACGGAGGCCGCGGACAGGTCGCCGGTGAACAGGTGATGGAGGATGCGTGTGGTCAAAGCCAGCGGGAGAGCGGCGAGCGCGCCCGTTTCGCGGGCCAGCTGCACGTAGTGGGCGGTCAGCTCGTCGGCCGCGTCGTCGTCGCACAGGTCGGTGGCGATCGAGCTGGCGAACCACATCCAGCGCAGGCCGGGCCGGCCGGCCGCGGTCGGCTCGCGGAAGGCCCGGAGCGCCTCGCGCATCTTGGGTACGCCGGCCGGGAACCCGGCGGTGTAGCGCACGGTGAGCGCGTCGAGCAGGAGGTCCGAGGGCCGCACGGGGACGTCGGCGGCGGGCGCGGCGACGGCCGCGTGGGCCACGTCGCGCAGGTTTCCGCTGCTGCCGGAGTCGGAGGCGTACCAGGCGGCCCGTAACGCGTCCAAGTAGGTGCTCCGGGCCAGGCCGGTGTCGAGCGGAGCGAGCCGCGACGCCGCCTTGAGGAAGAGATCCGCCGTGCGGCTGCCCCGGTCGACCATGAAGGCGATGTCGGCCCGCAGGAGATCGGCGCGGGCCCGGTCGAGCTCGGCGGCGTGGTCGGCCTCGGCCAGGGCCAGCAGGCGGAGCGCGGCATCCGGGGTGCCACCGAGATATCGGGCCTGGGCCGCGGACAGCATCCGCGACGCCCGCCGGACCGGATCGGGGGTCAACTCCGCCGCGCGTTCCAGGAAGGCACCGGCCGCCGCGTAACCGCCTCGGGTCTGTGCCCGGGCCGCCGAGGTCTGCAACTCCGTCGCCACGCCCTCGTCGGGGGCCGCGGTCGCCTGCGCCCGATGCCAGGCCCGGCGGTCCGGGTCGGTGGTGGCCGAGGTGATCTCGGCCAGCGCGGCATGGGCCTGGCGCCGCTCGGCGTCGCTCGCGGCCTCGTAGATCGCCGAGCGCAACAGCGGGTGCCGGAACCGCACACCGGACCCGAAATCGACGAAATCGGCGACGGTCTGCAGAGCGGTGAGCTGGCTTCCGACCGGCACGCCCAGATGGTTGAGGGCACCCCACACCAGCACCGGGTCACCGAGGGGCTCGGCCGCGGCGACCAGCAGCAGCGAACGGCCGATCGGGGGCAGCGAGGCGATCTGCCGCCGGAAGCTCTCCTCGATCCGCCGCGGCAGCGCACCCGGATGGCGGAAGCCGAAGCCGCCGGCCAGCTCGGCCGGGGTGAAGCCACGGGGCAGCTCGGTCAGCGCCAGCGGGTTGCCGTGACACTCGGCGATGATGCGATCGAGCACCCGCTCGTCGACCTGCCCCAGGAACGTGGCCGCGAACAGCTGCCGCGCGTACTCGTCGGAGAGCCCGGAGACGGTCAGGGTGGGCAGGCCGCCCAGCTCGGGCAGGTCGGGGCTGTCCGGGCCGGTCCGCGTCGCGAAGATCATGACCACGGACTCGGTGCGCAGCCGCCGGGCCACGAAGCCGAGCACCTTGGCCGAGGCGCGGTCGAGCCACTGGGCGTCGTCGACGACGCACACGACCGGCCGCTCCCCGGCCAGGTCGGCCAGCAGGCCCAGTACGCCCAGCCCGACCATGAACAGATCGGGTGCGGCGCCCGCACTCAGCCCGAACGCGGTGCTCAGCGCGCGGCCCTGCTGCGCCGGCAGGCGGGCCAGCCGGTCCAGCGCCGGCGCGCAGATCTGGTGCAGGCCGGCGAACGCCAGCTCACGCTCGGCCTCCACCCCGGCGGCCCGGATGACGTGCTGGTCCGCGGCGTGCGCGAGCGCGTGGTCGATCAGCGCGGTCTTGCCGATCCCCGCTTCGCCCCGGAGGACCAGGGCCCCACTCGTGCCGGCGCGCGCCGCGGTGAGGAGGCGCTCGATCGCCGCCGTCTCGGCATGACGGCCCAGCAGCGCGTCATCGCGCCGCTTTGGCGAGGTCAGGGCCGGTTCGGGGCCGCGGTGGGGAGGCATCAACCTGAACCCTAGTGCGGTGTCCACGAAAGGTGGCAGGGTGGGGCGCGACGGCCTCCGGGATCGTGAACTGCGCGCCCGGTCCGGCGTAACCCCAGGGTGAAGAGGTGAAGTGAAAATCGTCAAGGTCATGGACATCACCATCGAGTACGGGGCTGTCCAGCCCGTCGAGGTCTATTACGACCAGCTCGACGCGGCCCGGACGCTCTATCACGGGGAGTACGTACGTCTCGTCGACCGCGCGGCGACGGCCTATTGGGAGTCCCAGGGATATCACCACGACGTCGACGAACCCGAGGCCGAGACGTTCATCCTGGTCCGGGATTTCTCGATCACCTTCGACCGCCCGATCCGCAGCTACGGGCCGGTGCTGATCCACCTGTGGATCGAGCGGATCGGTACGACCAGCTACGTGATGGGTTTTCGCGTCCTCTCCGCCTCCGGGCCGGAGGAATACGCCCATGGCAGCCGCGTGCTGGTCAGCATCGACCCGGCGACGATGCGCCCGGCCCCGATCACCGGCCGCTCGCTCGAGGACCTCCGGAAGCTGCTGCGGCCGGTGCCGTGAGCGGGACCGGCGACGTCAGGCGTTGCCGACCAGACTGGATATCGAGGTGGCGTCGCCGGAGAGGCTGCGGAGCGGGTTGGGCGCGGCCGTCACGCGGTGGCCGCCGGTCCGCAGCGCCGGGATGACGCCGGCCCAGATGGCTGATTCGGAGAAAGCGCCATGAACGAGAACGATGGTGACATCAGACATGGCGACCAACATAGGCTGCGAATAGCTGTTGTTCATCCGCTCGGCGTGAATGCCCGGGTGTGCTCGTGCTCACCGGGGGAGACGGCATTTATAGGACCCATAAAAGAATTGCATGAGTGGTCGTCAGGTCTTTCCGGGGCGGCGGAGCTGGCGGCGCGACGTGATGCCCAGTTTGGCGAAAATGTTGCTCAGGTGCCATTCGACAGTGCGGGGGCTGATGAACAGCCGCGTCGCGATGTCCGCGTTGGACAGCCCGTCGCGTACCAGCCGTACGATCTGGGTCTCCTGCGCCGTGAACTGACTGGCGGAGAGCGATTCCGCGGTCTTGCGCACCTGTTCGCCGCAGACGCTGAGCTCACGAGCCGCTGATGCCTCGTAGGCCGACATGTTCATGGCGGCGAACATTTCGTGCGCCACTCGCAACCGGTCCCGGGCCTCGGCCTGTCGTTGGTCACGCCGCAACCATTCGCCGTAGTACAGGTGGGCGCGCGCCAGATAGCTGCGGATGCGGGTGCGCTCAAACAGGCCGATGGCCTCCCGGAACGCGCTGTCCGCGGCCGTGTCGTCGCTGACCAGCGCCCGGGCGCAGGCGGCGAGGCCGTGGGCCCAGTCGGTGCCGCACGCCTGCGTCATCACGGTGAGCCGGTGCAGCGCCTCCTCGGCGGTCAGCGAACGACCCGCTCGGCTCGCGGCGACCACCAGCTCGAACAGTGACGCCCAGGTCAGCACCCCCTGCTCCTGGGACGGCGCGGTGGCCTCCAGCGCGGGCCGCAACGCGTCCTCGTGCCGGCCGAGCCCGTTGTACAGGACCGCCTGGGACCATCCCGAGGTGATCGTCGCGAGACCCTCACCGCGGCGCCGTGCGTCGGCGGTGCTCGCCTCGACGAGTTCGCCGGTGCGGTCGAGGTCGCCCTCCCACGCGCTGAGCAACTGGCTGGTGTAGGCGGCGCCGAGATGCCCGCTGCCCTCGGACAGGTTGCGAAGCTCGTTGACCAACGCCGCGGCCGCGGTCAGATCTCCCGCGAAAATGGTGAACACGATGCGGGTGGTCAGCGCCATCGGCAGGGCCGCCAGAGTGCCGGTGTCGCGGGCCACCTGCACATAACTCCTGGTGAAATCGTCGGCCGCCTCGCCGTCGCAGAGGTCGATCGCGGCCGAGGCGGCGAACCACAACCATCGCAGCCGTTGATCGTCGGGCATGGCGCAGACGCGGAACTCCGTCAGCGCCTGGTTGATCGCGGGCGCCCCGGCCGCGAAACCGGCGGTGTAGCGCAACGCGAGGCCGTCGAGCAACGCGTCCTGAGGCGCCTTCTCGGCGGGGCCGGGCGCCCGGCTCGCCGCCTCGGCGACATCGCGCAGGGTCACCCGCCCGTTCGGGTCGGCGGCGTACCAGGCCGCGCGCAGGGCATCCAGGTACGTGTCGCGGGCCAGCCGTACGTCCAAGGGCTCCAAGCGGGCGGCGGCCTTGAGCATCAGAGCCGGGGTCTCGCCGCTGCGGTGGACCGCGAAGATGATCTGGGCCCGCAGCAGATCCGCCTGCGCGCGCTCCATCGTGGCGATCGAGCCGGCCTCGGCCATGGCCAGCAGGCGCAGCCCGGCCTCGGGCAGCCCGCCGTCGTGCTTGCCCCATGCCGCGGCCAACAGGCGCCGTCCCCGCCGGGCCGGGTCCTGGGTCAGTTCCGCGGCCCGCTCGAGGAAGGCGGCGGCCGCGGCCGGCCCGCCCCGGCCTCGAGCCCGCCCGGCCGAGCTCTCCAGCTCGGCCGCGACCTGCTCGTCGTAGCCGCTCGTGGCTTGCGCCCGATGCCAGGCCCGCCGGTCGGGGTCGTTCGCCGCGTCGGTCACCTGGGCCAGCGCGTGATGGACCCGGCGACGTTGCTGCGGTGTGGCCGCTCGGTAGACGGCCGAGCGCAGCAGCGGATGCCGGAACGCGATCTTCGTCCCGAAGTCGAGAAAGCGGCCGGCCGTCTCGGACAGGACCGTGCCGGTGTCCAGTGTGTGACCCAACTCGTCGACGGCCCGCCAGAGCAGGATCGGGTCGCCGACCGGCTCCGCCGCCGCGACCAGCATGACCAGCTTGGTGGCGGCCGACAGGCCGGCCGTCTGCCGGCGGAAGCTTTCCTCGATGCGCCAGGGCAGCGTGCCCGTGCTGTGTGCCGTGAACCCGCCGGCGAGCTCCTCGGCGGTGAACCCGCGGGGCAGCTCCCGCAGAGCGAGGGGGTTGCCGTGGCTTTCCGCGACGATCCGGTCGAGCACGTCGGGATCGACCGGACCGAGCTGCGCCGAGGACAGCAGCGATCGGGCGTCGGCGTCCGGCAGGCCGTGGACGGCCATGGTCGGCAGGCCGGCCAGGTCGGGCACAGCCGGATCGCGGACGGCGAAAATGATCGCCACTGATTCCGCTCGCAGGCGGCGGGCGGCGAAGCCGAGCACCCGCGCCGAAGCCTGATCCAGCCACTGCGCATCGTCGATGACGCAGACCACCGGCTGGTCCCGAGCGAGGTCGGCCAGCAGGCCGAGCACGCCCAGACCCAGCATGAACCGGTCCGGAGGGTTTCCCGAGGCGAAGCCGAACGCCGTGTTCAGCGCCTCGCGCTGCGGCTCGGGAAGGGCCGCCATGCGGTCGAGCATCGGACCGCAGATCTGGTGCAACGCCGCGAAGGCGAGCTCCCGCTCGGCCTCCACCCCGGCCGCGCGAATGGTCTCGCACCCGGCGGTCTGCGCCAGTAGGTGGTCGAGCAGGGCGGTCTTGCCGATGCCGGCGTCCCCGTGGAGGACGAGGGCGCGGCTGGCGCCGGTCCAGACGTCGGCCAGCAGCTGATCGAGATCGGCTTGTTCGCCGTGCCGGCCGATGAGCACCGGCGGCTCGGGGACGGAGGTCATGGTCGCTCCCGGCGGCGCTGATGGTATCGGGATACCCGGGCGCGGTTGCCGCAGATGTTGGCGGTACACCACTGCCGGCGGGCGCCGGCGGCCAGGAAGAG
This sequence comes from Actinoplanes sp. CA-131856, assembly GCF_050956135.1. Taxonomy (GTDB): domain Bacteria; phylum Actinomycetota; class Actinomycetes; order Mycobacteriales; family Micromonosporaceae; genus Actinoplanes. The sequence goes on from NZ_CP191849.1 coordinate 2,494,078, forward strand.
CATCGAGCAGGCGGGGCTGGCGCAGCGCCGGACGCCGGCCAGGGCCTCCCGCGAGGACAGCAGGCCGATGGCGTCCCGGGCCAGGGCGGCCAGGCCGGCGTTGCCACCGCGCCGGACATGCCACCGGGTCTCGCTCCGGGCGCCGGAAGCATCGACGACCAGGTGCGGACCGGGTGAGGCGGACGCGGCCACGGTGTTGAGGATCTCGGCCGCGGCGGGGTCGGGGGCCCGGCCGGCGAGATGGGCGTCGAGCAACTCCCGGACGGCGCCCCGCAGCCGCCGGACGGCCGCCGGTGACGGCACCGGAGCCTCCGGCAGGCGCGACGACTGCAGACGCCACCATGTCGCCAGCCGGTCCTCGCCGGCCAGCAGGTCGACCGGCGGGTCGACGGCCAGCATCACGGTGTCCACGAGGTCGATCGAGGGCCGCGCCTCGCCACCCATCGGGAAGCCCTCCCGTTGCAGGGACCCGAGCGCCGGTTTAATGCTCACGAGCCCACCATACCCATTAGCTGGTGTGTGTCCATGCCAGGTTCTACCTGCGATTCATCCCGTGGTGATCGTCAAGGCCGGCGCTGACGTAGCCGAGCTCGATGGCCCGTCGGCCCGACCCGGTCACTTGACGTACGCCACGTTTTGCCGCCGGCGGCGTAAGACGCGGAGGTGATCCGGCACCAACATCGCGTCCGACGACAGCCACTCACAGGGAGTCACTCATGCGCAACACCACTCGCGCCGCCGCCATCGCCGGCGTCGCCCTCGCGGCCACGGCGACCGCCGCCGGCCCGGCCGCGGCGTCCGGCTCGCACCACACGCCGGACGGCGCGGTGTTCGTCCAGACCAACGGCACGGACGGCAACAAGATCGTCTCGTACGACCGCAACCTGCACCAGGTCGGCACGTACGCCACCGGTGGTCTGGGGACGCCGGCCACCACCGCCGTCGACCCGCTGGCCTCACAGGGCGGCCTCACCCTCGACCGCGCGCACGGCCTGCTGTACGCGGTCAACGCGGCCAGCAACTCCGTCACCGTGTTCGGCGTGCACGGCGCCCGGCTCACCCGCCTCCAGGTGATCGGCAGCGGCGGCAGCTTCCCGGTCGGTGTGGCCGTGCACGGCCAGACGGTCTACGTGCTCAACGCCCACGACGGCGGCTCGATCCAGGGCTTCCGCCGGTACGGCGACCGGCTCGTGGCGCTGCCCGGCAGCCACCGCAAGCTCGGCCTCACCGCGGCGAACGACTCGCCCGGGCAGGTCGCGTTCTCCCCCGACGGCCGGCACCTGCTGGTCACGATCAAGGGCGCGAGCGAGATCGACGTCTTCGCGGTCACCGCGTCCGGCGGCGTCTCGGCCCAGCCGGTCCGGCACCAGACGCCCGGCAAGACCCCGTTCGCGCTGGACTTCGACCGGTTCGGGCACGCCGTCGTCGCGGAGGCCGGCACCAACGCCGCGGCCACCTTCGACCTGCGCCGCGACGGCCGGCTCGTCCCGCTGGCCGAGGTGGCCACCGGTGGCAAGGCGACCTGCTGGGTCACCGGTGTCAACGGCACGTTCTACCTCTCGAACGCCGCGACCGGCACGATCTCCGCCTTCCGCACCAGGGCCGACGGCTCGCTCGCGAACCTCGGCACGACCCACACGGCCGGCGGCGGCACGATCGACACGGCCGCGTCGTCCGACGGCCGCACGCTCTACGCCGAGACCGGCGCGACGCCCGACGGCATCGAGGCCTTCCGGATCGGCCACGACGGCCGGCTGACCGCGGCCGGATCGGCGTCGATCCCCGGTGGCGTCAACAGCGAGGGCATCGCCGCCTACTGAGCGACCGAGGCCCGGCTCCTTCGCAGCCGGGCCTCCGCCGCCCACCTCCAGGCGATCGGCTCAGGCCGCCGTTTCCTGGTGGGCCTGCACGTACTCGACGAGCCCGATCACGTCGTCGGGGACGAGCCGGCCGATGGCGCCGTTGGACCAGACACCGACGATGACCTTGTGGTCCGGGTCCAGGACGAAGCCGGTCGACTGGAGATAGACCGGTTCGGGGTTGACGAAGGCGCCGATGCCGTCGGCGATGGCGTGGGCATCGGCGCTGTGCCCGACGGTGAAGTCCAGGCGCAGCTTGTCGATGAGTCCCTGAGTGGTTGCCTCGTCGTCGACCGAGAGCGCGACCACCTTGATGTCGCGTGCGGTCAGGCGTTCCTGGGCCCGCTGGAAGCCGCGCAGTTGCGCGGCGCAGTACGGGCACCAGGAGCCGCGGTAGAACAGCACTACGCCGTAACTGTCGCCCAGGGTGTCGTACAGCGAGGCGACCGCGCCGTCACGCTGGTTGATGGTGAGATCCGGAAACGTGTCGCCGGGTTGCAGCAGGGGCATACGAACTCCTCGTGGTGGGAAAGCGTGACGGGCAGCGACGCCGCCCGGATCTCTTGGTGCCGCGCGCCGGCCGCACTCTTACCGGCCGGTGACGTGGGACACATGTCGCCATCGCGGCCGGGCCAGGTAAGAAGTCGGTGGGTGCGTGACGCAAAGCGTGTGAACCAGGCACCCACGACTGAGGAGTTCCGATGACCCGATCACCCGACACCGGCCCGGTCGCCGACGGCGACCTGGTCAGCACCGACGACATGACGGCGGCGCTGACTGCCCACCCCCTCGTCTTCACCGACGGTGCGACCCAGACCTTCACCGCGGACGGCCGGACGACGTACGTCGAGGGCGGCCGTCCGACCGAGGGGCAGTGGTCCGCGATCGAGGACGGCAAGTTCTCGTCGTTCTGGCCGCCCGACTACCGCGCTACGTACACGCTCCGCTGGGCCGTGGAAGGCGGCGCGCCCGTGGGGCTGACCTTCATCGAGGGTGCGAGTGGGCGCCGCTTCGAAGGGCGCTATCGCTAGGACGGCCGGCTCCGCGCAGTTCGGCGGCGTACGCCCGGAGCAGGTCGTGCAGGACGAATTGTCCCGGCCCGACCTCGGTGATCACGTTGCTGTCGGACAGCTCCAGCAGGAGCGCCCGGACCTGACGCGGAGTCAGGCCGGCTATGGTGGCGGCCTCCGCGGCCGAGAAGGTGCGGCCGCCGATCATCGAGCTGAGCCGGAGCAGTCGCTGTGCCGGGGCGGAGAGCGCCTGGTAGGACCACGAGAAAACGGCTCGCAGGTCGCTGCGGATGTCGGCGTTGCCCAGCACGTCCAAGGCGTCCACGGCCGATCGCAGCTCCTTGGCGATGACCGGCAGGGAGAACCCCGGGCTGGCCACCGTCCGCCCGGCGACCAGGGCGAGCGCCAGCGGGAGGCGGTCACACCGGTCGACGATCTCGTCGAGGGCCGGCCCGTCCGGCTCGGTCCCGGCCGGCCCGATCCGCCGGCGGAGCAGCTCACGCGCGTCCGCGCGGTCGGGCAGCCCCAGGCCGAGCACCTGCGCCCCGCCGGCGTTCACCGGGCCGAGCCGGACGCGGCTGGTGACGATCACGGCGCAGGCGTGCGAGCCGGGCAGGAGGTCGATCACCTGCCCGGCGTCCCGGGCGTTGTCGAGGATGACCAGAAGCCGCCGCGTGGCGAGCATGCTGCGGTACAGGCCGACCGCGGCGTCGTAGTGCCGGGGGATCCGGTCGGCGCTCAGCCCGAGCGATTCCAGCAGGGTCCGCACCGCCTCGTCGGCGGTCATCGGCAGGCTGTGTGCGCCGAATCCCCGGAGGTTGAGGTAGATCTGGCCGTCGGGAAACCGCGCGGCGACCTGATGCGCCCAGTGCACGGCCAGTGTCGACTTGCCCACCCCGGGCATGCCGTCGACGGTCACGATCATCGGGCCGGACCGCTCCGTGTCGAGCAGGGCGCCCAGCCTTGCCAGCTCCGGGCGCCGGCCGGTGAAGACGTTCAGGTCGGGGGGCAGCTGGGCCGGCGCGACCGGGGCCGGGTCGCGCAACAGCTCGGTGTGGACGGCCGAGATCTCCGTTCCCGGTTCGACGCCGAGTTCCTCGGTCAGTCGCGCCCGGAAGCCTTCGTAGGCGATCAGGGCCTTGGCCCGGTTGCCCTCCGCGGCCATGCAGGCGAACAGGCGAGCCTGCAGCGACTCGTCCAGCGGGTGGGACTCGGCGGTACGCCGCAGGCCCGGCAGCACCGTGCTCGCCGCCGAACAGCGCAGGGCGGCGTCGGCCGCTTCGCGGGCGGCCGCGATGCGCTCGTTGTCGACCTCGACGAACAACGGGTGGATGCCGTTGACCGCGTCGAGTCCCTCGCCGCAGGTCCCTCGCCAGAGGTCGAGGGCCTGCGACCACGACTCGACGGCGAGCAGGTCGTCGCCGCGGGCGGCCCGGGTCCGGGCCCGCCGGCACAGCTCGCGGAAAAGCAGCAGATCCAGTGTGGTGGCGTCGGCGCTGACCTGGTACGCCGTGCCGTGCCGGGTTAGCCAGAGACCCGGATCGCGGCGGGGCAGGCCGGGCTCGACCAGCCGGCGCACGGCGCCGACGTGCTGATAGAGGATGTTCGTCGCGTTGGCCGGCGGATCGGCCGGCCACAACAGGTCCACCAGCTCGTCGAAACTGACCGGCTCACCGGCCCGGACCAGAAGGCAGGCCAGCATCAGCTGGAGACGCCGGGGCCGCAGATCTATTTCGCGGGTGCCCCGCCACATTCGTATCGGCCCCAGCACGCTGAAGCGCGCCGCCACCACGTCGCCGTTGGACATTTCGCTCCGAATCGGGTTCTCGTGAACGCTGAACCGCCGTGCCCACGAGTAAGAACATGTTCCCGGCGTGCCGGGGAACGCCACTGGGTGTGGGACTTCTCTCCGGCCGGATCCATTCATTTTTCTTATCGGCGCCATCGAAGAACTGCATGACGCTTTTTATTAAGGCCGGGCACCGGCTTGCTGCGTCGTGCTTAATTAATGCATAAGCGGGCGGTTCTAGGTTCGGCGCCATGACGCAAGGAACGCTTACCGGCCTCGATCCGGAGTCCCGCGAATGGATCGCCGGGCTGCGCGCCGACGGTGGATCGTACGAGGTGGTCAGCCGCCGGCTGCACGCCGACCTGCTCCGGGTGGCGCGCAGCGCGGTACGCCGGCGGGGCTGGGGTATCACCGGCCCGGAGCGCGAGGATCTGGCCCATCAGGCCACGGCCGACGCGATGATGACCATCATCGGCAAGCTCGACCAGTTTCGCGGGGAAAGCCGGTTCACGACGTGGGCGCACCGTTTCGTCGAGCTGGAGGTCATGCACAAAACGAGCCGCCATATGTGGCGCACCGGGCCGGTGCCGATGGAAACGGATCCGGAAGCCGTCGCCTCGGCCGCCGAGGACCCGTCGCGGGCGGCCGAATGGGGCGCTTTCGTGGAGGTGGTGCACCGGGCATTGGCCGAGGACCTCACCAGCTATCAGCGCTCGGCCTTCGTGGAACTCGTGCTGCGCGGCGTCTCGCCCGACTCGTTCGGCGAGGAACGAGGGGTGAGCCGTAACACGATCTACAAGGTGCTCTTCGACGCCCGCCGCAAGCTCCGGCTGAGACTGACGGTCGAAGGATTCCTCGCCGCCGGATGAGGTCACCGTTTGCCGGCCGGCCCGACACGGGATCGACGGGCCGGGGGATGCCCGGCCCGGATGTCAGCGACCCCGGGTTCCCGGGGTCGGCCCGGGGTGATTACGGACTCGCTCGGCCGCATCGGCTGCGAGCGTGAGCGGAGCCGGCCCGCACGCTATTCGAGAGGCGAGAACGATGAGCACTTCCGCACCAGAGGTTCCCACGGACACGACCTACGACGTGATCGTCATAGGTGCCGGTCCCGTCGGTCAGAGTGTCGCCGCGCGCGCCCGTTCGGGTGGCCTTTCCGTGGCGGTGGTCGAGAAGGAGCTCGTCGGCGGTGAATGTTCCTATTGGGCGTGCATTCCCAGCAAGGCGATGCTGCGCCCGGTTGTGGCCGTCAGCGAGGCTCACCGGCTCGATGGCGCCCGGCAGGCCGTCACCGGGCCGGTCGACGCCCCCGGGGTCTTCCGGAGGCGTGACCGGTTCGTCACCGATTGGGATGACTCCGGGCAAGCGCAGTGGGTGAAGAACATCGGCGCCGACCTCTTCCGCGGTCACGGCCGGATCGACGGTGCCCGCCGGGTCGCCGTGGACACGGCGCACGACCAGATCGTCGTGCTCTCCGCCCGGCACGCCGTCGTCGTCTGCACCGGGAGCCGGGCGGCGCTGCCGGACATGCCCGGGATCGCCGAGGCGCGGGTGTGGACCAACCGGACCGCGACCGACAGCTCCACGGTGCCCGCCCGCCTGGCCGTCGTCGGCGGCGGCGCGGTCGGCGTCGAGATGGCGACGGCCTGGCACGGCCTGGGCGCCGCGGTGACACTGCTGTCCCGCGAGTCGCGTGTCCTCCCGCAGTTCGAGCCGTTCGCCGGCGACATGGTCGGAGCCGCGCTCCAGCAGGCCGGCATCGACGTCCGGCACAACGCCGCCGTCACCTCCCTGCGCCGCCCGTCACCGTCGGGTCCGGTGACGCTCGTGATCGAGGACGGCTCCGAGGTCGAGGCGGACGAGGTGCTCGTCGCGGTCGGCCGGGTCCCGCTCACCGGTGACATCGGCCTGGAGACGGTGGGACTCACGCCCGGGTCGTGGTTCGACGTGGACGACACCTGCCGGGTGCGCGGGGTCGACGGGAACTGGCTCTACGCGATCGGCGACGTCAATCACCGGGCTCTCCTGACCCACCAGGGGAAGTACCAGGCGCGCATCGTCGGTGCCGCGATCACCGCGCTGGCCGGCGGTGAGGAGCTGGACACCTCCCGGTACGGCCGGCACGCCGCGACCGCCGACGTGGACGCGCTGCCGCAGGTCGTCTTCACCGACCCCGAGGTCGCCGCGGTCGGGCTCTCGGCCGACCAGGCGCGCCGCAGAGGCCACGACGTCCAGGTCGTCGACGTCGACATCGCGGCGACGGTCGCCGGGGCCCAGCTTTTCGCCGACGGCTACGTGGGGCGCGCCCGCATGGTCGTGGACTCCGGGACCGAGCGGGTGCTCGGGGTGACGTTCGCCGGGTTCGGCGTCACCGAGCTGCTCCACTCCGCCACCGTCGCCGTGGCCGGACAGGTGCCGGTCAGCCGGTTGTGGCACGCCGTGCCCTCGTTCCCGACCATCAGCGAGGTCTGGCTGCGGCTCCTGGAGGCGTACCAGGCCGGGAACCAGGCATGACCTCTCCGATCGCCCGGGGCTTCCGCGGCCGGCGGCCGGCCGGGGACGACTCCTCGCGGATTCCCCCCGGACAGCATGTGACGGCGACCTTCCCGGTGCTGTCGGCCGGCCCCACGCCGCACACCCCGCTGCGCGACTGGACGTTCCGGATCAGCGGCGCCGTCGAGCAGCCGATGGCCTGGACGTGGGAGGAGCTCCGGGCGCTGCCGAGCACGACCCGCACCGTCGACATCCACTGCGTCACCAAGTGGTCCAAGCTGGGCACCACCTGGACCGGCGTCAGCATCGACACGCTGCTGGGCTTCGTGGGCGCGACCGGAACCTTCGCGCTCGCGCACTGCGACGGCGGGTACACCACGAACGTTCCGCTGGCCGACCTTCGAGGCGATCAGGCGATGATCGCGTACGCCTACGAGGGCGCGCCGCTCGAACCCGAGCACGGCGGCCCGGCCCGGCTGCTGGTCCCGCATCTCTATCTCTGGAAGAGCGCCAAGTGGATCCGCGACCTGGAGGTGCGCGACGAGGACGCGCCGGGGTTCTGGGAACGGTACGGCTATCACAACTACGGAGACCCATGGCAGGAACAGCGTTACTCCGGCGACTGAACTGGCTGACCGGCAGTGTCGTCAAACTGGTGCGGGAGAACGCCCGGACCAGGACGATCGGCCTGGACGTCCCGGGCTGGCCCGGGCACCGGGCCGGTCAGCACGTCGACGTCAGACTGACTGCGGAGGACGGATATCAGGCCGAGCGCAGCTACTCGATCGCGTCCGCGCCGGGCTCGGTCTACCTGGAACTGACGGTCGAACGGATATCCGACGGCGAAGTCTCGCCCTACCTCGTCGAGGATCTGCGGGAAGGCGACAAGCTGGAGCTGAGGGGGCCGGTGGGCGGTGATTTCGTCTGGGAGGAATCGCTGGGCGGTCCGCTGCTGCTGATCGCCGGTGGGTCGGGCATCGTGCCGCTGGGTTCGATGCTCCGCCATCACCGGGCCGTTCACAGCGAGGTGCCGGTACGGCTGCTGTACTCGATGCGAAACCCGGAGAGCTTCATCTACGGCGACGAGATCATGCGGTTCGCGACATCGGACGAGATCGACGTGAGCCTCACCTACACGCGATCGGCTCCGGTGGGCTGGAACGGCTATCACCGTCGCCTCGACGACGAGATGCTCGCGGATGTGGGCTGGGCGCCGGCGGATCGGCCCCTGACTTTCATATGTGGCCCGACGGTGTTCGTGGAAACGGCGGCGTCGCTGCTCGTCACCGCCGGACACGCGCCGGAGCGCATTCACACGGAGAGATTCGGTGGTACGGGAGGAACAGAATGAACGCTCTGGACGGTAACGGCGTGGCGACCCTGCTGCACGACCTGTTCGGGCAGGAGATGACGCAAGTCGGGGTCACCTGCGCGCACTGCGGGAAGACGTCTCTGCTCGCCCGCGTCAAGGTCTTCCGCGGGGCCGGTACGGTGCTGCTCTGCCCCGGCTGCGACGGCCGCATGATGGTCGTCGTGCACCGTGAAGGCGTCGCCTGTGTCGACGCGGAAGGTTTCTCCGCCCTCGCGGTCCGCGTGCCGCAGCCGATGCGGTTGACCGACCTGAGCCGCGCCGGGGTCACAGCTCCTCGATCCGCTGGAGCTTCGCCCGCGAGTTGATCCCGAGCTTGGCGAAGGCCTTGTAGAGGTGATACTCCACAGTGCGCGGGCTGACGAACAACTGCTCCGCGATCTCGGCATTGGTGAGCCCGTCCCGGGCCAACGAGGCCACCCGGGACTCCTGAGGGGTCAGCTGCTGCCGGGTGGCTTCACTGCGTTTGCGCGGGGCCACCCCCGTCGCGAGCAGCTCACGGCGGGCTCGCTCGAGGAAGGCCGCCGCACCCAGCTTGGTGAAGTGCTCGCTCGCGGAGCGGAGATGGGTGCGCGCGTCGATGCGGCGGTGGCGCCGGCGTAGCCACTCACCGAACAGGAGCTCGGCTCGCGCCAGCCGATAGAGCAGACCGGTGCGGCCGAGCCGCTGGACCGCTTCCCGGTAGGACGCCTCGGCCTGCGGCCCGTCGCTGAGCAGCGCCTCCACCGTGGCCTGAACGCCCAGCGCCCAGTCCGTCCCGGCCGGCCTGGTGCGCCGGAAGAGCCGGGCCGCGGCCTCGGCCGCGAGGCTTTCGTCGCCGGCCCGGACCGCCGCCTCGACCAACTCGGCCAGCGCCCAGCCGGTGAAACAGGGGTGTTCCGTCCGCACCGCGGTGCGGGCCGCGTCGACCGCCTGATCGTAATGCCCGGCGGCGTTGTGCAGGATCGCGGCCGCCACGGACCCGGCGATCTCGGAGTCGTGGCTGCGGGCCCGCCGGGAGATCTGAGTGAGCAGGTCCTCGAGCCCGGGACCTCGTCCCGCGGCCGGATGACGCCGGGCCAGCTCGTGCCAGGCCCGGCTGTCCCAGACGTCTCCAGCGATCAGACCGGCCAGCCCCACCCATCGGGCCGACCGGGGGTCGAGGCGCCGCTCGCCGAACGCAGCGATGGCGGCCCGCAGCGGCTCCACCGCATGGGCGTAGCCATCGAGGACCCGGGTCGCCAGGCCGAACAGAATCTGGTCGGCCGGGGCGCGAGGGCCCTCGGCGGTCATGGCCCGCCCCTCGGCCGCCGCTGCGATCAGCAGACCAGGGTCGGCCGGCTTGTTCGCCGACATGGCGGCGAGCAGGGCTTCCAGACAGGCCTCGCGAGCGTCGGCCGGATCGAGCGGGTGCAGCTGGCGGGCCGTCTCGAGCAGGTGCCGTGCGGAGTCGTCACCGGGGCGGACCACGGTCTCGATCCGGGTCAGATGCCATCGCTGACGGGCGGACCGGGTGGCGTCGTGCGGGTACGGCGGTGCGATCGCCAGCAGCCGCTGGGCCGAGGCGAGATCGCCGCTGTCGTACATGGCCGTCGACGCCGTCAGGGCCCGGTCGCCGCGCACCTGGGGATCGCCGGTGAGCAGCGCCGCTCGCTCCAGGAACGCGGCGTGTGCGGCGGGGCCGCCGCGTTTCCGGGCGGTCTCCGCGTATCTCTCCAGGTCGTCGGCGAGGTCGTCGTCGGCGCCGGCGGCCGCCAGGGCCCGGTGCCACGCCTGCCGCGGCAGATCATCGACCGTGTTCTCACCGATCTGGCGATGGATCAGCCGCCGTTCGGCGGCCGCCGCCGAGTGGTAGGTGAGCGACCTCAGCTCCGGGCACAGGAAAATGACCCGGTCCCGGACCGCGACAAGCCCGGTGGCGGTGAGGCTCTCGACGGTCGTCCCGAATTCCGTGGCCAAGAGCTCGAGCCGGGCGACGTCGCCGGTCATGTCGGCCGCCGCGGCCAGCAGGAGCCGCCGTACCGGTGGCGCGAGACGCGCCGCCCGGCCGCGGCACGGACACGGGGCCGCCTGCGCCCGACACCGGCCAGGCCGCACCACCGGGACGCCGAATCCTCCGGCCAGCCCGGCCGCGGTGACGCTGTCGAGCGATTCGGCCAGGAGGCGCAGGTTGCCGCGCGACTCGGCGAGGAGGCGTTCGGTCACCACGTCGTCGATCGGCCCCGGTGAGACGGAGGCCAGCCGCACGCGTACCTCACGGGGGCTGAGCGGGCGCAGGCGCATGGACGGGACGCCGCCCAGCGGGCTCAGCCGGTCGACGCCGTCACCGGCCACGAGAAGGAGCAGGGGCCGGTCGTGGACCCCGGCGGCGACGAATGACAGCACCTCGGCAGTCGCGTGGTCGAGCCACTGCGCATCGTCGACCGCCAGGCACAGGGGCTGCGTGCGGGTCAGGCCGTCGAGCAACTCCAGGACGGCCGGGCCGACCGCGGACGCTTCGGGCCGGGGCTCGTCGGTCAGGCCGAACGCGGCGCTCAGCGCGCCGGCGTGGACGTCGCCCAGAGGCGCGAAGTCGTCGAGCAGGTCGCCGCAGAGCAGGTGCAGCCCGGCGTAGGCGATCTCCTGTTCGGCCGCGACCGTTCGCACTCGCACGACACGGAATTCGGTGGCCCGGTCGATGACGTAGTCGAGAGCCGAGGACTTCCCGATGCCGCGCTCTCCCTCGATACACAGTGCCCCGCCCCGGCCGGCCGCGGCGTTGTGCGCCAGCTCGTCGAGCCGGGCGCGTTCGTCGACTCCCCGCAGCGACGGCGGGGGACCCTGCGGTGCGGTCTCGGCGGATGCGGTGACGGCCATGTGCCGATCGTGCCCGCCGGCGGGCCGATCGACGCCCGAGTCGACCACCGGTGCCACCCCCGGACGTGGGCCGGCGTACCCCGGGCCGGTGACCCGGGACCCCGGGGTCCAACCGGTCGATTCCCTGACGCGATTGAGCGCGGCCTGAGGCGAGAGTGACCACTGAGCCGGTCGGGTGTTCATCCGCAAAGCCGGCGTACCCAGGAGGGGGAGAGGACATGACCGTAGGTTTCGGGGACCGCAAACTCGTTGTCGTCGGTGGCAGCAGCGGCATGGGACGACAGATCGCCGCTGATGTCGTGGCTGACGGTGGTAGCGCCGTCATCATCGGCCGCAATGCCGACAAAGTGAATGAAACCGTGATGGTGCTGGGAGCCCAGGGCAAGGTCTCCGGCATCACCGCCGACCTCACCGACCGCGACGACGTCCGCCGGGTGCAGGAGCAGCTCGCGTCCGAGCACGCCGACGCCACCCTGCTCGTCAACGCGGCCGGGGTCTTCCGGCCGCAGCCGTTCCTCGAGCACGACGGTGACGCCTACGACGCGTACCACGAGCTCAACCGTGCGATCTTCTTCCTGACCCAGACCGTCGCTCGCGGCATGATCAACGGCGGCTCGGGCGGCGCGATCGTCACGATCGGCAGCATGTGGGCCCACCAGGCGATCGGTGCGACCCCGTCCAGCGCCTACTCGATGGCGAAAGCGGGCCTGCACGCTCTCACCCACAATCTGGCTCTGGAGCTCGCTCCCCACCAGATCCGGGTCAACGCGGTGGCTCCGGCTGTCGTGGCGACGCCGATCTACGAAGCCTTCATCCCGCACGACCAGATCGCGGCGGCGATCGAGAGCTTCGCCGGCCTGCACCCGCTCGGCCGCGTCGGTACGCCGAGGGACATCTCCGCCGCCGTCACCTACCTGCTCTCCGACCAGGCGAGCTGGGTCACCGGAACGATCCTCGACGTCGACGGCGGCGTCATGGCCGGCCGCAACTAGAGCGGCCGGGCGATGCCGGACTGGGACAACGTCGATCGCACCGACGTCGAGAGAGCCGTCGGGGAGTACGACCGGCTGGGACCGGAGGCCTTCTTCGGGCAGCACGGATTCGCGCCGGCCACGACCTACGAGCTGGTCGTCCAGGACCGCGCCTATCCGCCGAAGGCGATCCTCGGCGTGGCTCACGAGTTCGCGACCGGTCGCCGGCTGGCCTCGGCCGACTTCGAAGGTGGCCGGTCGGGCGCGGTCAAGGTCCTGACGGCGCTCGGCTTCACCGTGCGGCCGATCCATCGAGCGGCCGGGTGACCCCGGCCACCGCCGAGAAAAACTCACGACAGTTCATCCACAGAGTATTGGAGGAGGGGCGATGCCGAACGTCCACCACCGCTACGCCGCCATCGGCGGACGGCAATTGTTCTACCGGGAGGCTGGACCGGAGGACGCGCCCGTCGTCGTTCTCCTGCACGGCTTCCCGACGTCGTCGTTCATGTTCCGCAACCTGATCCCGGCGCTGGCCGACCGCTACCACGTGATCGCTCCCGATCACCTCGGCTTCGGGCTGTCGGACGCACCCCCGGCCGAGGAGTTCGACTACACCTTCGAGGCGTTGACCGACCTCACCGCCGAACTGCTGAAGCAGCTCGGTATCGCGAGGTACGCCATCTACGTGCAGGACTACGGCGCCCCCATCGGCTTCCGGCTGGCCCTGCGCGACCCGGCGGCGATCACCGCGATCATCACCCAGAACGGCAACGGGTACGACGCGGGCTTCGTGGAGTCGTTCTGGCGGACGGTCTGGAACTATCAGAAGGAGCAGTCGCCCGAGAACGAGGCGGCCATCCGCGCCGCCCTGACACTCGACGTGACCCGGTGGCAGTACGTCACCGGTGTTCCGGACGAGTCGGTGGTCAGCCCGGACACCTGGCACCACGACTACGCGCTGCTGAGCCGTCCCGGCAACGACCAGATCCAGCTCGCCCTGTTCCGGGACTACGTCACCAACCCGCCGATCTATCCGCGGCTGCACGAATATCTGCGCGGCAGCGGCGTGCCGGTGCTGGCGGTGTGGGGCCAGGGCGACGAGATCTTCGGTCCGGCCGGCGCGAAGGCGTTCGCCACCGATGCCACCGATGCCGAGATCCACCTGCTCGACGGCGGTCACTTCCTCCTCGAGAGCGCGGGGGACGCGGTCGCCTCGATCATCCGGGATTTCCTCGCCCGGCGGCTTCCCGGGAACGTCTCGGCCGGTGACATGGCCTCGCCCAAGGTCCCGAGCTGACCGGCCGGCCGCTCACCCGATCACGCCGCCAGGAGCATGTGATGGCTTTTCGCACCGCAGACCCCGACCGCCCGGACGGCTCTCCACGCGGTGACGTGGAGAAATTGCGGCAGATCTTCGAGCAACGATCCGGTTCACTGCTGCGTTTCCTGCGGCGGATCAATTCGTGCCGGCCCCAGATCGTCGAGGATCTGCTGCAGGAGACCATGCTGAAGGTCTGGCGGCACATCGGTGAGGTGCCGGCCAACGAGGACCACATTCAGTCGTGGCTGTTCACCATCGCGCGCAACGTTTCCGCGGACGAGGCGCGGAAGCGTGGCCGGCGGCCGCAGGAATATCAGGGTGAACGCGACTTGCAGAACTATTCCGCGCCGGTCGACCCGATGGATTTCGTCATCGCCACCGAAACGATGCTCGACGCGTTCCGCAAACTCAGTACCGAGCGCCGGCGTGCGCTCGAGGAGATCTATCTGAAGAGCCGCAGCGCCGGCGACACGGCGGACCTGCTGTCCATCCCGGTCGGCACCGCGAAATCACGGGCCTTCTACGCGATGGACTCCGTGCGCACGGCCGTCTTCTCCACGTGACCGACCGGCGAACTGCTGTACGCCCGCGACCACCGATCGAACGAGCAACCATGACCGAGTCGCAGGAGAACTTATGGCCACGCTTCGCGCGCTTCAGTGCTTGGTCGCTCTTGCCCGGTCGGGATCGGTGACACAGGCGGCCATCGCCCTGCACATGTCGCAACCGGCATTGTCCCATCAGATCTCCTCGCTGGAGAAGGAGATCGGTGCGTCACTGGTGGAGCGCCGGGCGCGCGGGGTCCGGCTCACGCCGGCCGGGCAGGCCGTCGCCCAGGAGGCCCGGAGCGCTCTGCATCACGCGAGTCTGGCCGTCTCGCTCGGCCGCCGGGTCGGGCGCGGCCAGCTCGGCCGGTTGCGGATCGCCTGCGCCGAGACCATGACCAATTGGCTGCTGACGCCGACGATGCGGCAGTGGCGGCTCAAGCACCCCGAGGTCCATTTCGAGCTGAGCGAGTTCGTCAGCGCCGACGCCATGGACCGGTTCCTCAGCGCCGGCGACGCCGATCTGATCGTGGGGCCACGGCCGACGGCGACGAACCATCACGTCGAGTTGCTCGGCCGGGAGGAGATGGTGGTCGTGGCCGCGGCCGGTCACCACTTCGCCGACGAGGCGGCGATCAGCCTGGCCGAGGTGGCCAAGGAGCCGTTCATCCACTACGTCGCCGAGAACGGGCTCTCCGTGTGGGCCGACGAGTTGGCGGCGGACAACGGGATCACCTTCGAGCCGGTGCTGCGCACCCGGAGCCCGCGCACCGCCGCCGGTATGGCCGCGGCGAACATCGGTGTCACCCTGGTGCCGGTGTCCGCCCTGGCCGGGCGGAACGAGGGCACGATCCGGCCGCTGCGCCCGCGGTACCTGCGCGACATCATCGTCACGGTGGCCTCGCCGGCCGACGAGTTGAGCAAGCGCTTCGTCGCCGACCTGCGCGCCCGGGGCCTGCCCGACGATGCCCGGGCTTTGCCCTGGGGCTGACCCGTGGACTTGCGGACGCGAACGGGCACCCCGGCCCGCCAGGCTGGCGCCGTCGCCGCCTCGATGAGCCGCCGACATCACATCCGACACGTAAAGGGGACGACATGGGACTCGCGTGGCAACAAGGCCCACTGTCCGGGCACGCGGTGGGACGATTCCTGGTTCCGGAGCCACTGCCCGAGCGGCTGCTGTTCGCCGAGCGGCTGCGCCGCCGCATGCGGGTGCGTTTCGGCGGAGCGTGGATCGCCGACAGCGAGGACGTGCTGCTGCTGCACGAGCCCGGCCGATATCCGGTGGCCTACTTCCCGCTCGCCGCGGTCCGCGACGGCGTGCTGGTCCCGACCAGCCGCACGACCCGGCACCGCGAGCTCGGCGACACCTCGTGGTTCACGGTCGAGGCCGGTGGCGAGCGCGCCGAACGGGCGGCCTGGCAGCACACCGCGCTGCCCGGCCATGCCGAGGAGCTCAAGGACCGGGTCGCCTTCGGCTGGCGGGCGATGGACGCCTTCTACGAGGAGGACGAGCGCATCGTCGGGCACGCGGCGGATCCGTACCACCGCATCGACATCCGCCGGACCTCACGTCACCTCCGGGTGCTCGACGGCGACGAGGTGATCGCCGACAGCACACGGCCGCTGGTGTTGTACGAGTCGGGCTTCGCGCCCCGCTGGTACGTGCCCCAGGAGGACGTCAACACCTTCGCCCTGACCGAGACCGACGTGCAGACGTTCTGTCCCTACAAGGGCCTGGCCGGCTATTACGACATCGGCGAGCGGTCCGGTGCCGCGTGGAGCTATCCGGACGCGTGGCCCGAGGTCGCCCCGATCGCCGGATACCTCTCCTTCGAGCCCGACAAGGTCGAGGTCTATCTCGACGGTGAGCGCCTGCACCTGGAGCCGGGCCAGAACGTGGTCCCGCACGGCCTCGACCGTGGGCTCGACGTGGACGAGATCAAGCCCCGTATTTCCGAGAAAGGGACACCATCGTGAGCAGTGAACTGAAGGACCGGACCGTGCTGGTGATCGGGCGGGGCGGCGGCATCGCCCGCGCCGTCGTCACCGCCGTACGCGAGGCGGGGGCGACCGTGGTCGCCGCGTCGCGCGACCGTGACGCCCTCGCCGGCACGTACGGCGAGGAGCTGACGCTGGAGACCGTGGACGTCACCGACGAGGCGAGCGTGGCCGCGCTCGCCGAGCGACTGGGCCACGTCGACCACGTCGTGTCGACCGCTTCGGCCCGGGCCCGGGGGAGCCTGGCCGACCTGCAGCCGATCGCCGTCCTGCAGTCGCTGTCGACCAAGGTGCTCGGCCCGATCCTGCTGGCCAAGCACTTCGCCCCGCGCATGCCGCGGGACGGCAGCTTCGTCTTCTTCTCCGGCGCCACCGCCCGCAAGCCCGCGCCGGGGATGCTGGCGGTCGCGGCCACCAACGGCGGGGTCGACGCCGTCACCCGGGCCCTGGCCGTCGAGATCGCCCCGCTGCGGGTGAACGCGGTCGCGCCGGGCACCATCGACAGCGGCGCCTACGACGCGCTGGGTGATCAGCGCAAGGCCGAGCTGTTCGCGGCCCGCGCCGGGCGCAACCCGGCCGGGCGGATCGGCCGTCCGGACGATGCCGCCCGGGCCGTCGTGTTCGCCCTCACGAGCACCTTCACGACCGGCACGACGCTGTCCGTCGACGGCGGTGAAGTGCTGGTATGAGCGAGGACATGCTGCTCGAGGTCGTCGTGGTCCCGGTCGGCGACGTCGACCGGGCCCTCGCGTTCTACCGCGACGGCCTCGGATTCCGCCTCGACGTGGACTACCGCCCGAACGAGAAGTTCCGGGTCGTCCAGCTCACCCCGCCCGGCTCGTCGTGCTCCGTCCAGATCGGCGTGGGCCTGACGACCGCGACGCCGGGCTCGGCCGAGGGGCTCAGCCTGGTCGTCGACGACCTCGCGCTGATCCACGCCAAGCTCGTGGCGGCCGGGGTCGCGGTGGACCCGATCCGGCACAAGAAGTCGGCCGACTGGCAGGGCGACTTCGCGCCGGGCCTCGACCCGGACCGGCGCGACTACGCCAGCTTCGCCGACCTGCGCGACCCGGACGGCAACCGCTGGACGCTGCAGGAGCGCGGATACACCGGACCGACCTCATAGGTCGAGCACCACCTCGCCGGCCGGTGGCGGTCGTGGTTCGCGCCGGACGGTCAGGCCGGCCGCCAGACGTAGTCGCGGCGCACGGACAACTGCCGCAGGCCGGTGGTCGCCGCGAATCTCATGCGGCTCCACGTGGGAAGGCCACAGCCGGCCGCTTGGCCGCCCTCTCAGCTGTTGATCGCCCCGTTTATCGCGGCGTTGGTGCGGCTTCGCGCGGCTCGATCGGCCGCCTTGCGGGCCTGTTCCGGGGTCGCCCCCTGCGCCGTCGCCTTGAGGTACGCCTCCTGGCGCCGCCGGTCGGTCTGTTCGTCACGCTTGCGCTTCAGATTGCTCCAGAAGGACATGACGTCAATTTCTCCTTCGGCGCCGGCGTCAAACAGGCCCGCGGTCGATCGACTGGCTGCTCACACTTTTCGCGGGGAAGGTAAGACCGGGGTCAGGCGCGCGGGGTCACGACGGGGAAGTCGGTGTCGGTGCCGGCCACGATGTTGAAGTAGTTCGTGAGGACGTTGAGCGCGATGTGGGCGACCACCTCGGCAATCTGCGCGTCGGTGACGCCGGCGTCGCGGGCGGCCTGCAGGGTGGCCTCGTCGACGGTGCCGCGGCCACGCAGGATGGCGTCCGACAGGGCCAGGAGCGCGGCGGTGTGCGGGTTGCCGGACTTGCTGTCGCGGGCCAGCTGAAGCTCGGTCTCGTCGAGCTTGCCGACCCGGGCGCCCAGGAACGTGTGGGCCGACAGGCAGTACCCGCACTTGTTGTACTCGGCCGCGTGGATCGCGAGCTGCTCGCGGACGGCGGGCGACAGCTCACCGTCGGCCAGCGCGCCGGAGAGCCCCAGGAAGCCCTTGAGCACCGCCGGGTTCACGGCCATCACCTTGGTCATGTTCGGCGTGGCGCCGAGCGCCTTCTTGGTCTCGGCCAGGGCCTCGGCCGCCTTGCCGGTGGCGGTGGCGGGGTCGACGGGGGTGAATCCAGGCATGGTGGCCATTCCTTTGCTCTAACGGTTGCAAGTGTTCCTTGCGTTAGAAACGATGCCCGGCGGAGGATCCGACTGTCAACGGATAGTGACCGGGGTTACCGTTAGAACGAGGTAGCATCGGTGCATGACGACGAGTGCCCCGATCCTGGGCGAACCGCTTCCGGTGGAGCTGATGAACACCGTGTGGATCGACCGGCACGGTGAGCACGACGCCGTCGAGACCCCGGGCGGCCTGGCCGGCTGGCTGCGTTCGCTCGGGCCCCGGCTCCCCGCCCTCGAGCATCTGGGGCCCGATGACGTCGACGACCTGGCCGGCCGCCTGGTTCCTCTCCGCGACGCGCTCCGGCTGCTGGCGGCCGAGGTCACCCAGGACACCCGGTGGCCCCGGCCCGGCGCCGCGGCGCTGGACCGTTCCGTCGCCGCGGTCAACGCGGCCGTGGTGGCGCGGACGCCGCAACTGGTCTGGACGGCGGGCGCCGAGCCGGCCCGGCGCGACCGCCCGCACGCCGACGGGACCGCCGCCCTGGTCTCGGCCTTCGCCGAGGAGGGCATCGCCCTGTTCGGCGAAGGCGGGCAGACTCCGCTGCGGGCGTGCTACGCGCCGAACTGCGGGCTGTATTTCGCCAAGGACCATCCCCGGCGGGAGTTCTGCTCGCCCGGGTGCAGCAACCGGGCCCGGGCCGCCCGCCACTACCAGCGCCGTCGCCGGACCGGTTCCCCGGCCTGATCAGTCGAGCACCTGGGCCGAGATCTCGTCCAGGGCCGCCCGTTCCTTGTCATCGAGCCGGAACGAGATCGCCTCGATCAGGGCGGCGAGATGATCCGGGGTCCGCGGGCTGACGATCGGCGCCACGACTCCCGGCCTCGTCCGCACCCAGGCCAGCGCCACCGTCGCGGGCCGTACGCCGTGGGCCAGGGCAATGGTCTCCAGGGTGTCGAACGCCCACAGGCCGTTGTGCGAGAAGTAGGCCCGGGCGCTGGGCGGCCGGGGTATGCCGTCGCCGGCCGCGGCCGGACGGTACCGGCCCAGCAGGAATCCGCTGCTCGACGTGAAATAGGGAACGACGGCGAGCCTCTCGTCGGCGGCGAGGTCGACCAGGGCCTGCTCGCCGGCGTCCCGTCGCACCAGGCTGTACTGCGGCTGCATGACCGTCGGCGGCGTGAGGCCGTTGGCGCGGGCGACCCGGATCCATTCGCGGATCCGGTCGGCGCTGAAGTGCGACACTCCGACCACGCGCACCTTCCCCGCCCTGACCAGCGCGTCGAACGCGGCCGCGGTCTCCTCGATCGGCACCGTCGGGTCCTCGGCGTGGGCGTGGTAGATGTCGATCCGATCGGTCTGCAGCCGGGCCAGTGAGGCGTCCGCCGCCGATCGGATGCCGGCCGCCGACAATCCGGGGTGGTGCGGATGGGTGCCGACCTTCGTGGCCAGAACGATGCGGTCCCGGTTCTTCCGGGCCGCGATCCAGCGGCCGATGATCGACTCCGATTCGCCGCCGAGGTTTCCGGGAGCCCAGGCCGAATAGCCGTCGGCGGTGTCGACGAAGCTGCCACCGGCCGCCACGTACCGGTCAAGGATCTTCCCGGCGACGCTCTCGTCGCTGGTCCAGCCGAATCTGTTGCCACTGAGCGCCATCGGGAAGACGTCCGCGCCGATCCGCTCCATACCTGTCATTCCTTCCGCCGTTGCGGGTCGATACCTCGCGATGTGCCGGTGCGCCATCCGGTTCTGCCACCACGGGCCGGCGAACGCCAGCAGCAGTGCGCCGGCGATGCCGATGATCAGCCCGAGATGCGACGTCGCGTCCGGCCACCGGCCGGCGATCAGGACGACAGCGATGGCCCCGGCCGCCCCGGCGACACCCAGGGCGAGGCGCCGGGCCCGGCCGCCGGGCCGGGCGGCCGGCCCGCCGGCATTTTTGTGTCGCGCCGCATCAGATGTGACAGTCCTGCCGTTGCGCCGCTCAGCCTTTACGCAGGTCGGGGGCGGGCGAACCGAGCAGCCGGGTCCGGACCCGGTCCCAGCCCAGGCGCATGGCGGCCTGCACGGTCCTCGAGGAAGGGCCGAGCAGCCGCAGCGCCGCGCCGCGGCCGCCGGGAAGCTCGGTCACCCCGGCCAGCACGTCCGGCACCTCGGTCATGGCCGTGCGCAGCAGGTCGACCAGCTCGCCGCCCGGCGAGCCGGCCGCGATCGCATAGAGGGTGCCGAGAACGTCGTACCCGCCGAGCACGCCCGGCGACCGGGGGTCGTCGATCTGGCCCGGCCGCAGCCGCAGCGTGTCGGCGAGGATCGGTGTCCCGTCAGCGCCGCAAACCTCGGTCTCGGCCCAGAACAGGTCGTAGGCGTGCGCCTCGTTGTGCGCCACCCGCCCCGGCAGCAGGACCTCGCCGAGGATCACCGTGGCGTCGTCGGCCATCGTGACGCTCGTCCGCTGATAGAGCCGCGATCCGCGGAACGGGATGATCGGATCCGGCAGGTACTCGAGGACCGTGCCGGCGCCGGCCCGCAGATTGACCAGTTGCGTCGCGAAGTCGTCGCGGGCCCGGAACACCTTGGTCGCGGCTTGGGTCGTCAGGTGGACGGCCGTGCCGGGCGCGCAGTCGACGTCCACCCGGTAGCGGTCACCCTGAACGAAGCCGTCCCCCTGCTGTTGCAGGAACACGAACGCCATGTCGGTGCGCCCGGCGTCCAGATAGACCGGCCGGTAGATGTACAGCGGGGACTTCTGGTACTGCCGGACGACCCGCGTGCTACCGGCGCGAGAGGCAAGCTTCAAATCGAGTACGCCGAGTTTGCCGGCCGCGCCGACCCCCAGAGCGTCCCGCACGTGCGCGCCGAAGGCCAGCACCTCACGCGGCAGGGCGGCCGGGGTGCACCAGGCCCGGTCGTCCCGCCCGGTCATGCCGCGCCGGCGGCGAGGGCGGGCCGGGCGATCACCTCGGCGATGCGGTCGACCACCTCGCCGAGCCCGTCGCCGGTGAAGCAGTTGGTGAAGACGAACGGACGGTCGTCGCGGACGGCGGCGGCGTCCCGGTCCATCACGGACAGGTCGGAGCGGACCAGATCGGCCAGGTCCACCTTGTTGATGACGAGCAGATCGGAGTGGGTCACGCCGGGGCCACGCTTGCGCGGGATCTTGTCGCCCTGAGCCACGTCGATCACGAAGATGAAGTAGTCGGCGAGCGCGGCGCTGAAGGTCAGCGTCAGATTGTCGCCGCCCGACTCGACCAGCACCACGTCGGCGTCGGGGAAGCGCTCGGTGAGCTCGCTGACGGCGTCGAGATTCATGCTCGGGTCGTCGCGCACCGCGGTGTGCGGGCAGGAGCCCGTCTCGACGCCGACCACCCGATCGGGGGCGAGCACCCCCGCCAGCGTACGCCGGACGTGCTTGGCGTCCTCGCTGGTGAAGATGTCATTGGTCACGACCAGCGGGCGGTGCCCCGCCGCGATGAGCATCGGGACGAGCGCCTCGATCAGGGCGGTCTTGCCCGAGCCGACCGGCCCGCCGATCCCGATGCGGGGAATGCCCGGCGCCCGGACCTCCCCGAATCCGTGGTCATGATCGTGGTCGTGGCTGTGGCTGTGCGGAGGGGTGTGGGATTGCATCGATCTCTTCCTTTCAGCTGGCGAACAGCCGAAGCTCGGTTTCCTCGTGCTGCATCGTCATGATGTCCAGCAGCGGGGTGCAGCTGCTGATGTCGGCGACGTCCCGCTCGACGGCGTCGCGGGCGGCCGCGTCCATGTCGGCTCGCACGCTGTGCAGCACCGCCTGGGCGGTGCCGTGGTCGGTGACGGCCAGCCGGACGCCGGCCGCGATCCAGCTGGCCGCGAAGGCGAACAGCTCACCGGCCACCGCCTCCAGGCGCGGCACGCCCAGGCAGGAGCTCAGGACGCCGAGGACGACGGCGTGGTTGCCCGGCGCCCGCTTCGTGGACACCTCGTGGGCGTACTGCTTGAGCGCCGGAGGTCCGAACGCCGTCGTCGCCACGCGCAGCAGCGCCCGCCCCGTCCGGGCCGAAGTCTCCCGGGCCTCCCGGGACAGCTTCACCGCGGTCAGCCGCCGATCGGCCCGGACCACCAGGTCCAGGTCGATCGGGCCGGGGCCGCTGGTCGCGCGATGCGCGCAGGCCAGCCCGGCGCCCTCCGACGGCCCGACCGCGAGTCGCAGGTGATCCCGCAACAGCGCGGTCAGGACCGCCGGATCGCTCGGCATGGTGAGCCGGCCCGACTGCACCAGCGTTTCCAGGCCGTACGACAGTGTGTAGCGCCCGCTCGGAAAGGCCGAATCGCTCAGCTGTAGTACGGACAGGAAGCCGGTCAGGTCGGTGCGCATCAGACGATGTAGTACAGCTGCGACATCGACACCTCGCTGGAGGCGGGGACGACGGCCGGGCGACCGTCCACCGTCACCTGGTAGGTCTCGCTGTCCACCTTGATGTCAGGGGTCAGGTTGTTGCGGACCATCTGCGCCTTGCCGACCGTACGGCAGCCACGCACTGCCTCGGTCCGGCGGTCGACGCCGAGCCGCTCCATGACCTTCGCCTCGGCCGCCGCCTGGGAGACGAAGGTGACCGACGTCTGCCCGACGGCCTTGCCCAGGCCGCCGAACATCGGTGCCAGCAGCACCGGTTCCGGCGTCGGGATGGAGGCGTTGGCGTCGCCCATCACCGACCAGGCCACCATGCCGCCCTTGATCACGTACTTCGGTTTGACGCCGAAGGTGTTCGTCGGCCACAGCACGATGTCGGCCAGTTTGCCCGGCTCCAGGGAGCCGACCACGTGCCCGATGCCGTGTGTCAGGGCCGGGTTGATGGTCAGCTTGGCCAGGTAGCGCAGGATCCGCTGGTTGTCGTCGCCGGCCGTCTCGCCCTCGAGGGCGCCGGTGAGCCGCTTCATCTTGTCCGCGGTACGCCAGCACGTGGCCACGGTGTCCCCGACCCGCCCCATGGCCTGCGAGTCCGACGAGTACATGCTGAGCACGCCCATGTCGTGCAGCACGTCCTCGGCGGCTTCGGTCTCGGCGCGGATCCGGGACTGGGCGAAGGCCACGTCCTCGGGATTGTCGGGGTTCAGGTGGTGCGTCACGATCGTCATGTAGAACAGGTTGTCGGTCGTGTCGGTGGTGTACGGCCGGGTCGGGTTGGTCGACGACGGCAGCACGTTGGGCAGCGACGCGATGGCCATCATGTCCGGCGCGTGCCCGCCGCCCGCGCCTTCGGTGTGGTAGCTGTGGATCGCCCGGCCGTCGATCGCGTCGAGCGTGTCGCCCAGATATCCGCCCTCGTTGAGGGTGTCGGCGTGCAGGGCCACTTGGACGTCGTACTCGTCGGCCACGGTCAGCGCGCAGTCCAGGGCGGCCGGTGTGGCGCCCCAGTCCTCGTGCACCTTGAGCCCGAAGGCGCCCGCCTCGATCTGCTCCCGCATGCTCTCCGGGCGGCTGCTGTTGCCCTTGCCCATGAAGCCGACGTTGACCGGCAGGGTCGCGGTCGCCTCCAGCATGCGGGCCATGTTCCACGGGCCCGGGGTGCAGGTGGTGCCCTTCGAGCCGTCGGCCGGGCCGGTTCCGCCGCCCAGCATGGTGGTCGTCCCGCTGGACAACGCGTGCGGGACCTGGGCCGGTGTCAGGAAATGGATGTGTGTGTCGATGGCGCCGGCCGTCGCGATCAGCCCCTCGCCCGAGATCACCTCGGTGCCGGGCCCGATCAGCAGGCCGGCCGAGACGCCGTCCTGGACGAACGGGTTGCCGGCCTGGCCGATCCCGGCGATCCGGCCGTCCTTGACGCCGATGTCGGCCTTGACGATCCCGATCACCGCGTCCATCACGATCACCGAGGTGATGACGAGATCGAGCGCGCCGTCGGCATTGCGCAGCCCGGGGATCTGGGCCATGCCGTCGCGGATCGACTTGCCACCGCCGTAGATCGCCTCCTCGCCGGGCAGGATCAGGCTGCGTTCGACCCGGGCGATCAGCTCGGTGTCGGCCAGCCGGAACCGGTCGCCGGCGGTGGGGCCGTACATCGAGGCGTACTGCCTGCGCGAGACCGTCGTCATGACTGTTCCTCCACCCCGGTGAACCCGCGTTCGAGGGCGAGCGCCATTGCCCGGGCCCTCGAACGCGGGTTGGACGCCGCTCCGTCGAGCAGCCCGCTGAACCCGACGACGCGCGCCGATCCGCCGAACTCGACCAGCTCGACGTCACGTTCGTCGCCCGGCTCGAACCGGATCGACTGGCCCGACGGCACGTTCAGGCGCATACCCAGCGCCGCCGCCCGGTCGAATCCCAAAGCCCGGTTGACCTCGAAGAAGTGATAGTGCGAGCCGACCTGTATCGGCCGGTCACCGGTGTTGCGCACCGCGAGGCGCGCGGTACGCCGACCACTGTTGATCTCGATCGGCTCGTCGGACAGCAGCCACTCGCCTGGAATCATCTCGTCCTTCTAGGAAATCGGGTTGGCCACGGACACCAGCTGGGTGCCCGTCCGGAAAGTCGCCTCGACCTGGACCACGGTGACCATCTCGGGCACCCCCGGCAGCACGTCCTCCCGGGCGAGCACCTGCTTGCCCAGCTCGGTCACCTCGGCGACCGACCTGCCGTCCCGGGCCGCCTCGAGCAGCGCCTCGGTGATCAGGGCGATCGACTCGGGGAAGTTGAGCCTGAGGCCCCGGTCCCGGCGCCGGCGGGCCAGATCGGCGACCTGATAGATCACCAGCTTCTCGATCTCCCGGGGGCTCAGCATCAGCGACGACAACCACGTCTCGATGCGTGGCTCCCCGGGACCGTTGTCGGTCATCTCGTCAGATCCCGGCGAGGCCCTGCGGGCTGTTGTACGGGATCTCGGCGCTGGTGATCTCGCTCAGCGTGCCGTCCGGCTGCACGGCGTAGCCGACAAGCTTCGACGCGTTGGCGAAGATCTGGTAGAGGTACGAGCCGTCCGGGCTGATCCAGTTGTCGCTCGGGCCGCTGCTGACGGTGCCGTTGAGCGCGCGGAACGTGCCGTCACCGGGCACCTTCGGCGAGGCCGAGGTGTGCGCCAGCGAGATGACGTCGCCGTCGATCCGGAAGCTGCTGATGTTGCTGTACCCGAAGTTGGTCGCGAAGATCCACTTGTCGTCGGGTGAGACCGCCAGCCAGCAGAGCTCCGACGGCAGGCCGGCACTCGTGTCGATCTTCACCACCGGGCCGGTGGCGATCTTGCCGCCCTCGTCGAGGGTGGCCAGCGCGACCCCGTCGGCCACCGCGTAGCCGATGACGAAGTGCTGCGAGCGGTGGTGCAGGAAGGCCGGGTAGAACGGCGAACCGCCGCCACCGTCCTGGAACAGCCCCTCGCCGAGCGAGCCGTCCGACTGCACCGGGAACACGACGAGACCGTCGGGGTCGGGCGCGTTGGACGCGACCGACTTCTTCGAGCCGTCCGGCTGGTCGGCCCAGAGAATGGGGGAGCCGTCCGGGTTCGCGGCGGCCGGCTGGTCGAAGGTGGTGCCGACGATGATGTACTTCTCGTCCGGCGAGAGCACGACCATGGTCGACACCCGCCGCGACTTCTCCGCCGTGTTGATCGTGTATCCCTCGGGCCGTGCCTTGAGCTTGCCGTTGGCGTCGACCGACATCAGCCGGACGTGGTCCGGGCCGAACGAGTGCAGCACGTACAACGTGCCGGTGCTCGGCACGTACGCCAGCGATTTGGCCGTGCCGCTGCGCCCGGCCACGACGTTGCCGGTCCGCTTGACGTCGATCAGCGTCAGCTTGCCGTCCTCGCCCACGCCGAAGCTCGACACCGAGTTGTCGCCGCCGTTGGTCGCGAACAGGAACCGCTTGTCCTTGGACACGATGACGCTGCCCGCGGCCTCGAAGGCGTTCGGGGCGCTCTCCTGACCGCTGATCGGCTTGTAGACGCCCGATCCGGCCCCGCCCGTGGCGATCCGCTCCACCTCGTGGATCGTGCCGTCCGCGGTACGGGCGTAGTGGATGACGAAGTTCTTGACCTCGTTGGTCTGGATGTAGAGGTGGCCACCGGCCCGCATGCCCTGCTCCATTACTGCCTCTCCATTTCGTTGGATGATCGGAGCTTGGCCGGAACCGCTCGTTGCTCGCGTCAGTAAATCCCCGGGGCCCGCGCCCGGGTCCGGGTCCGGGGGTACCGCCAGGAGACTCCGCTTCATGTGATCGAGGTCATGACGGCGCCACGCGGAAACCTCTAGATCCTTGACCTTCGTCCGGTGCATGCCGCCGGAGCCGCGACCGCCACGTCGGCGGCGGCGCGCGGCTGCACCGTCACAGCGCCTTCGGCAGCGCGAGATTGAGCTGGCTGCGGGACGTCACGCCGAGTTTCACGAAGACCTTGCGCAGGTGGTACTGGACGGTGTGCGTGCTGAGGAAGAGTCGCGCCGCGATCTCCGGATTGGTCAGGCCCTCCCGCGCCATGCGGGCGATTTGACTTTCCTGGGCGGTGAGCTGCTCGCTCCGCCGCGCGTCCACTCGCCGGCGAAGACCCCCACCTGCGGCATTCAGCTCTCGCCTCGCTCGTTCCGCGAACGCCCCCACTCCCATCGACTCGAATGTTGCGTGTGCCACCTGAAGCGGCCGGCGGGCTTCGATGTGGCGTCGCTCGCGTCGGAGCCACTCTCCGTAGAGCAGGTGAGCGCGGGCAAGGTCGACGCGCAGTCTGGTGCCTTCAAGGCAGGCGATCGACTCACGGTAGAGCCGTTCGGCCTCGTCACCCTCACTGAGCAGAGCCAGCGAGCGGTCTTGAATGCCACGCGCCCAGCCGGAACCGCTGGCCGTTGTGACACCGGCGACCCGGCGGTAGACGTCCGCCGCGACCGCCGGCTCGCCGGCCCGCACGGCCGCTTCGATCAGTTCGACGTGCGGCCACAGCAGAGCGGCCGGGCCCAGGTCGAAGCTGATCGATCGCTGCGCGGCGGACAGAGCCTCGGCGTAGTTGCCGAAGGCGTTGTGGCGCACGGCGCTGGCCCACTCGGCGGCGCTGGTCGGGGTGGTTTCGTCCGGCTTGGCCGACCGATCACCTGATCTTGGGACATCGGTTGTTCGGGACGGCGCGTCACCTCGGAACGCGGCGACGGCGAGGGCGCCGTACGGTGCCAGAGAGGTCCCCAAGGCCCCATCGATGGCCTGGGCCTCATCGGTCAGCCGGGCGGCCGTGGCCAAGTCGCCGGCGAACACGCAAAACAGTGTGTGCAGGTCCAGAGCTCGGGGGAGTTCCTTCAGCGAGCCGAGGTCACGGGCAATCTGTATGTGGCGCTTCGACAGGGCGTACCAACTGTCGTCGTCCCAGATGCGCATGGCGGTGGTGGTCGCAAACCACAGCCAACGCAGCTCGCTCTCCGGCGACATCCCCTCTCCGTAGCCGCTCACCGCTTTCTTCAGTGTCGGGAGCCCGGCCGCGTAGCCCCGATCGAACGCAGTGATCGTTCCGTCGAGCAGCAGATCGACGGGGCGCGGAACCGGGGCTGGCGGCGCCGCGCGCGCCGCGCGGGCTACCGACGCCATATGCTCGGCCGGCCGTTGATGGCGATCTCCAGGTCTCGCCGCGCCGGCGTTGAGGTAGGTCGAGGCGGCGACCGCGTCCAGATACGTTGCCCGCGACAGGAGGACGTCGAACGACGCCAGCCGTTTCGCCGCGCTCAGCAGCAGCGGTGGGATGTCGCTGCCACGGTTGGCGACGAACCCAGCCCGAGCCCGGATCAGGTCGATGTGGGCGCGCTGGAACTCGTTCAGGGGTCCGGCCTCGGCCATGGACAGCAGGTCGGGCACGGGCTCCAACGCGCCGGCGTCGATGTGTACCGCGGCGGCGGCAAGCGCCCGAGCCGTACGGCGGGCCGGATCGAGAGTCAGTGTCGCCGCACGGAGCATGAATGCCGCCGCGGCGGCAAGGCCACCGCGTGTCAGTGCTCGAGAAGCGGAGCGCTCGAGGGCGACAGCGACAGCCTCGTCAGGGCCCGAGACGGCCTGGGAGCGGTGCCACGCCCGGCGATCGGGATCGAGCTCTTCGTCGAGGGCCTGCGCGACGGCTTGATGAGCCTGTTGACGCGCCGGAGGGGAGGCCGAGCGATACACGGCCGACCGAATCAGCGGATGCCGGAATCGGATGGTCGTGCCGACCTCGACCAAGCCGCGGCTGATTGCCGGATCCAGCGCCTCCGGCCTGATTCTGAGCCAGCCGGCCGCGCGCCAGAGGAGGGCCGGGTCGCCGGACGGGTCGGTGGCGGCAACCAGCAGCAGCCGCCGTGTCGTCTCCGGGAGTTCGTTCGCTCGCCGGGCGAAATGTTCCTCGATAGTGCCGGACAGCGGCACGGCGCCGGGGAGACCGAACCCACCGGCCAGTTCCGTCGGCGTCAGGCCGCGAGGCAGCTCGATCAAAGCCAGCGGGTTACCGCCCGTCTCGGTGATGAGTTGCCGACGGATCCGTGAGTCAACGCGGCCGTGAAGAACCACGTCCAGCAGCATTTGCGCGTCACTCTCGGACAGCCCGGAGATCCGCATGCCCGGCAGATCGCTGAGATCTTTCCCGATGACACGGGCAGCGATGATCAAGCCGACCGATTCGCTGCCCAACCGGCGCGCTACGAAGGCAAGCGCCTGGGCGGAGGACGTGTCCAGCCAGTGGAAGTCGTCGACCAGGACGATCAATGGCTTTGTCTGCGCCGCTTCGGAAAGCAGGCTCAACGCGGCTAGGCCGACCTGGAATCGATGTGGAGCCGGTCCGTCACCCAGGCCCAGGGCCGTCGTCAGATGGGCCCGCTGAACCCCGGGCAGACGGTCCAAATGGTCGAGCAGTGGAGCGCACAACCGTTGTAAGCCGGCGAACGGCAGTTCCATCTCCGATTCGACACCGCCGCCGCGAACCACCCGGCAATCTGTCGCCTGACCAGCGGCATGGTCCAGCAGTGCGGTCTTGCCTATTCCCGGCTCCCCGTGCAACACCAACGCTCGGCTGGCGTCGTGGCGTACGTCACCGATCAACTTGTTCAGCGCGGCACACTCGTCGCTCCGGCCTACCAGTTCAGGCCCCCACGGCCAGTTGACCAGGTCTTTCAGCCCTTGCACGGTGCAAGCCTAGCCGGGGCTGAACGCTGCCGGTCGCTAGCCACCGGGGGATGTTGCGCGCTGTGCGCTGTCCGACGATGAGTCAGGCAGTCGGAAGGACGACCGTGGGACCGGTCAGTCGTCCGATGGAGGATGCGGAAACGCTTCCGCTCAACCCCGGCGTGGCGGGTAAGCGCCGCACGACACCGGGGAAGGGCGGATCAACCGGGTTCCGCGCCTACTGCCCCATACACCGTTAATCAGGCCGACGAGGTGTGAATAGCAATGATAACGATTACTTGGTACGGTCACGCGGCATTCGCGATCCGCAGCGGGGCAGACAATCTCTTGATCGACCCGTTTCTGACCGGAAATCCGACCGCGACCGTCACGCCGGAGGCCCTCGCGCCGACGGCGATCCTGGTCACGCACGGGCATAGCGATCATCTGGGCGACGCTGTCGACATCAGCAGACGAACCGGGGCCCCGATCGTTGCCGCCTATGAGCTAGGTCTGCATCTCGGCGGAAAAGGCGTGAACGTGATCCCCGGCAACATCGGCGGAACGATCACGGTCGGCGACGCCAGCGTCAAGTTCGTGCCGGCTGTTCACAGCTCGACCGTCGACGACAACGGATCTTTCGTGGCAGCGAGCATCCCGACCGGTTTCGTTATCCGAATGGGTGGTGTGACGGTGTACGTCGCCGGCGATACCGCCCTGTTCGGCGATATGGACCTGATCGGCGACGAGAATCTCGACGTGGCCATCCTGCCGATCGGCGGGCAATACACGATGGACGCGACGGATGCGGTGAGGGCCGTCGTGCGGTTGCGGCCGAGTGTGGTGATACCGGGGCACTTCAATACTTTCCCCACGATCGCCACCGATCCGTCCGCTTTTTCCAAGGCTGTCGCCGCGTCCACCGAAGCCCGGGTTGTCGTGCTGGAGCCCGGTCAATCCGTCGATCTTTGACATGCAGGCGAAGAGCTGGCCACGAGCGGCAAAGCATCGCATGTTTCGCGGTGACCTATGACGAACGCAAACGCATCCGCGAGTGAGGAGTCCGATGCGAGCGTCGTCATCACCGGTAAGGACTTGAGCGTCGGGATTCGAGTGAATCGGAATCGGTTGTGATGCTGCTGGGCCGAGCCGCCGAACGGGCGGTCCTCGACCGGCTGGTGTCGGAGGTCCGGTCGGGTGAAAGCCGTGCCCTGGTGATGGGTGGCCGTCCTGGCGTGGGAAAGACCGCGTTGCTTGATCACGTTGCCGAGCAAGCCGCCGGATGCAGTGTGCTGCGCGTCAGCGGGGTGAAGCCAGAACAACACCTTGCCTACGCGGCCCTGCATCAGATCTGCCGACCGCTGATCGACCTGGTCGAGGCGCTGCCGGCCCCGCAACGTACCGCCTTGTCCATCGCGTTCGGGTTCATTGAAGGCGGCGCTCCGGATCAGTTCCTGGTGGGTCTGGGAGTTCTGAGCATTCTCGCGGACCTGGCTCAGCGCACGCCGGTCGTCTGTCTGATCGACGATGCTCAGTGGCTCGACACGGCGTCGGCCCAAGTGGTCGGTTTCGTCGCGCGTCGGCTGCGAACCGGATTTGTCGGTTTTGTGATCGCGGTGCGCAACGGCGATGACGTCGAATCGCCGGACCTCATCGGCATTCCGAACCTGCCGGTGACCGGATTGCCGCACGACGCGGCGCGCGCCCTGCTCACGTCGGCCTACCAGGGATCGGGCGACAAGCAGGTGCTCGACCGTTTGATAGGGGAGAGTGGTGGCAATCCGCGCATGCTGCTCGCCCTCTCCCGAAGTTACGTTTCGGCGGAACTGGCTGGTGGGTTCGGGCTCCTCGACGCTTCCTCCCTGCCGCCGGACGTCGAGGAGGCTTATCGGCGACGTGTGGCCGGGTTGCCACCTGACGCTCAGCAGATGTTGCTCGTCGCCGCGACGGAGCCGACTGGTGACCCCGGGGTCGTATGGCGGGCGCTCGACCGGTTCGGCATCGAGGCGCACACCGACCTGCCGTTCTTGCTGGCGGCGGCCGGCCTGGTCGACTTCAGTGCCGGAATCCGGTTCCAGCATCCGCTCCTGCGTTCGGTCGTCTACCGGACCGTCGGCCCGGACGCTCGTCGCGCCGCGCACAACGCCGTGGCCGAAGCTATCGACGGAGTCAAGGATCCGGATCGGCAGGCGTGGCACCGCGCCTTGGCCGCCCGGGGCCGGGACGCCGAGCTGGCGGACCTTCTCGAGGATTGCGCGGCGGGAGCCAAGGCCCGAGGAGGGTCGGCTGCGGCAGCCGCGTTCCTGGAACGCGCCGGCCTCCTTACGCCTGACCCGGACCGGCGAGGACGACGATTGCTGGCCGCCGCACAAGCCATGCATGACGGTGGCATGCCGCGAAGCGCGCTGCGATTGGTAGCCATGGCCGATGCGAACGCGGCATCTCCGCCGGTGCGCGCGCAGGCGGCACTCCTCGAGGCTCATGTCGCGGATGTCATCGACGGCAGTGGTAACAGCTTGGGACTCCTTCTCCGGGCAGCGGCCCGGCTGGAGCAAATGGATCCGTCCCTCGCCGTGACCACGTACCTGGAAGCGTTTCGTGCGGCCTGGTATGCCGCCGGCCCCTCGGGCAGCGTGAGTCTTGCGTCCGTTGCGAAAGCTGCGAGATCGGCGTCCGAACTGGTACAACCACCCAGACCGGTCGACCTTTTGCTCCGCGGCCTGGTGTTGCGTTATACCGATGGTCTTGCCGCCGGTGTTGATGACCTGAGGGCGGCTCAGTACGCCCTTCTTCGTTCCATGCCCCTTGCGGGGGACGCGCTGCGGTGGCTGTGGTTCATGTGCGCTACTGCCCTGGATCTCTGTGACGACCCGACGGCGGACGCGCTGACTCGAGAGTACGTACGGATCGGACGAGACGACGGTGCCGCCGGTCTCCTGCCGATGATTCATGCGCAGCGGATCGTCGTACTCCTGTTCGCTGGAGAGCTGGCTGAGGCCGGCGCCCTCGTGGACGAGATGAGCAGCCTGGCTGAAGAGGCAAGCGTAAGGGTTCGGTCCTCCGCCGCCCTCATGGTGGCTGCCTGGTCCGGTGATGAAGAACGCATGCGAGGGCTTGTCACGTCCGGTGGCGCCCATGCCGATCGGCGGGGTGACGGCCTCCTGGCGATCCACACGAAGTGGTCGGAAGCGGTGTTCCTCAACGGATTGCGCCAGTTCGACGAGGCGTTGGCCGCGGCGGAACGAGCCACCTCGGTGACACAGGAACTCGGCATGATGACGTGGGCTCCGCTTGTTGAGCTCGTCGTCGCCGCGGCACACGCGGGAAAGCCTGAGACCGGCCGGGTGGCCCTGCGACGGCTGGCTGCCATGACCGAAGCGTGCGACACGGACTGGGCACGCGGAATGGAGCGTTGTTGTCGTGCGCTGCTCGATGACGAGTCCACCGCCGAGTACGCCTACGTCGAAGCCATTGAAAGGCTTTCCAGGACGCGGGCCGAAGTTTACCTTGCACGAACTCGTCTCTACTTCGGCGAATGGCTGTGGCGCCACGACCGGCGAGCCGACGCCCGCGACCAACTCCGAATCGCGCACGAGCAATTCAGTGCGATGGGCATGGCGGCCTACGCGAAATTGGCCGAGACTAGGCTCGAAAGGGGAGCTGTCAGGCGGTCTCACAGTTCGCCCGATAATTTGACGGAACAGGAACAGTTGATCGTCCGGCTCACCCGCGACGGGTTGTCCAACGCGGACATCGCGGCCCGCCTGTTCATCAGCCACCGGACCGTCGAATGGCATCTCAGTAAGGTGTTCAACAAGCTGGGGATATCTTCCCGGCGTCAATTGCGGCGTCCGTCGCTCTCCTCATAGGTCCGTTCTCATTATCGGGAAGAGACTCTAAATCTCCTACTGACCGCTACGGACGGCTCGATCCGGCACAGTTCGGCGCCGCCGGGGTCACGTCGTGCGCCGTGGCCGGCCCGACGGCCGCCGAGTGGTCACCGATCGGGGAGAGCCGGCAGCTTCGCCCTAGAGTTCACACCGAGTTTGGCGAAGGCTTTGTAGAGGTGATACTCGACGGTACGCGTGCTGACGAACAGTTGCTCGGCGATCTCGGAGTTGCTGCACCCCGCCCGGGCCAGCGATGACACGCGTGCTTCCTGCGGGGTCAGCCGTCGACGATTCTCCGCGGTGCGCTTGCGCGTGGCCTCACCGGTGGCGAGTATTTCCCCTCGGCTGCGCTCGGCGAAGGACACCGCACCCAGCGCGGTGAAGTGGTCATCGGCGGCGCGCAGACGGACCCGTGCGTCGATACGGCGATTCTTGCGCCGCAGCCACTCGCCGTACAGCAGATCGGCTCTGGCCAACTGGCAACGGATGCCGGCGAGGGAGAGCCGGTCGACAGCCTCCGCGAACAGTGCCTCCGCGTGCTGGTCGTCGGCCAGCAGAGCGTCTGCGATGGCTTGGACACCGAGTGCCCAATCGGTTCCGGCCGCGGTTGTCCGCTGGGAGAGTCGAGCGGCAGCACTGCTGGCCAGGCCCACATCGCCGGTTCGAACGGCCGCCTCCACCAACTCGACCAGAGCCCAGCCGGTGAAACCGGGATGCTCGGAGCACACGGCCTCGCGTACCGCTGAGGCGACCTGGTCGTAGTGTCCGGCCGCGTTGTAGATGGCAGCAGCCGCGACCGCCGCCGCCACCGCGGCGTCATGACCACGAACTCGATCAGTCATATGGGATAGAACATCCTCCCGGTGTGGGCGCCAGCGCCAGCCCGATGGAGGACCGGCCAAGGGGTGTGCGAGGGCGGTTCCGGCCGGCCTGCTGACGAGACGAGCGATCGCACACCGATCCAGCGCTGTCTCGGTGCGGTTCGGGCGTGTCCCCGCCGAAACGCCGTACGCGTCGGCGACGGGAAGCATCAAGTTCATCCCTCTTTCGGCCCTAGGGGAGCGAGCGGCGAGATCGGTCCACGCCGGCGCGTCCCAGAGATCGACCGCCACCAGCCCCGCGAGTCCGAGCCACCGACTGGTGCGTGGATCCGGGCTGCGCGTGCGGAATGCCGTCACCGCGGCGCGTAGGGGGTCCACCGAGCGGGCGTAGCCGTCGAGGATGCGGGTGGACAATCCGTGCAGGATCAGATCGGCCGGGTGATCGACGGGGTCGACCATGGCTGCCCGCGCCTCGGTGGCCGCGACGATCAGCAGGTCGCCTGCCGCGGCTGACATCGCCGCCAGGAGAGCCTCAAGATATGCCTCTCGAGCATTAGCCGGGTCATATGGCCGGAGCAGCCGGGCAGCATCGAGGAGTCGCCCGACCGAGCCGGCACCCGGGTGTACGACTGTGTCGATCCTGGCTAGATGCCAGACGCGTCGCGCCCAACCTGTGGTACCCGGCGCCCCCATCGCGACCATGCCGAGGATCCGCTGAGCGGCGACGAAATCACCACTGTCATACCTGGCGGTCGAGGCCGCGAGCGCACGCTCGTCGCGGCGGGCGGGATCGCTGGTCAGCAGGGCCGCCTTCTCCAGAAAGACAGAGCGGGCCGCGATTCCTCCCCGGGACTGCGCCGAGTCCGCCGCATCCTCCAGCCGGTCGGCCAGCACGTCGTCATGACCAGTTGCGGCAAGCGCATTGTGCCAGACCTGCCAGGTGCGGTCATCGTCAGCGTTCTCGCTGATCATGCGATGGATCAGTCGCCGTTCCTCGGGTGGGGCCGAGTGATACGTCACCAGACGCAGTTCGGGGCAGGTGAATGTGATCCGATTGCCGGCCTCGACGAAGCCGGCCGAGATCAAGCAGTCCGGGTCGGCTCCCAATTCGGCACTCATGCGGCCAAACCGGGCGAGGTCACCGCTGGAATCTGCTGCCGCGGCCAGCAGAAGCCGCCAAGCCGTCGGGGTAAGCTCGGCGGCCCGGTCGGGACAATACTGCTCATGGGTGCATGACCGTCGGCGGCGAGGGGTGGGGATGGCGAAGCCGCCCGCCAGCTCGGCCTCGGTGAAGCCCTGAAGGAACTGCGCCAGCAACCTCATTTTGCCGTGCGATTCCTGCAAGAGGCGATCGGCGACATCGGGGTCGAGCGGCCCAAGTGCCACATTCGGCAGTTGGTTCTCGAGGCCTTCCCGATCGAGCGGTGCGACCGCGATCGTGGGCAGCTTATCGAGGCACGTAAGACGATCAGTCGGCTCGTGGGCGAGCACCACCAGCATCGGCCGGCCACCCGCGCGGCGGGCGATATGGGCGAGCACCTCGGCCGTGGCATTGTCAAGGCAGTGCGCGTCATCAACGGCAAGACAGACGGGCCCGGACGCCGCAAGGCTGTCGAGCTGTTCCAGCATGGCGGAGCCGACCGACGCGGCAGAGGGCCGGGCGTCGCCCGCCAAGCCGAACGCCGCGTTCAGCGCCTCCTGGTGAGCGGCCGCAAGGCTGGAGTTGTCGTCGAACAGTTCGACCCAGAGCAGGTGCAGAGCCGCGTAGGGCATCTCCCGCTCCGCGGCCACCGGCCGGATCCGAACCACACGGAAGCCGGCCGCCTGGCCGATCGCGTAGTCCACGCCTGAGGACTCGCCGATGCCCGGCTCACCGACGATCCGCAGACCGCAGCCGTCGCCGGCGGCCGCAGCTCGGACCAGGTCGTCCAGCCGAGCGCGCTCGTCCGTACCGGGTGGCGAAGGGTCATGGACGCTCATGGCTCTCATCTTGCGTCGCGAAACCCAGGTCGACGCCCGAGATGACCACCGGTCCGACCCCCGGACTTGGACGACCGACCCCGGGAGATCGAGGCCCCGGACCCCGGTCGGACCGGGTGGCTCTCGGAGGCGGTGACCTCGATGCTGAGCCACGAATGATCGCGGTGCTCCCGCCGGTTCGCTCGGGAACACCCGCGATCGCTCTCGTCGGGCTCGGAGGTCGGAGCGTCTGTGATCGTCGATCAGAGGCGGAGCTGGCGGGGCAGGTCGGCGACGCTGTCGAGGATGTGGGTGGGCTGCTCACGTTCCAGTTCGGCGCGGGTCTGGGCGCCACTGAGCACCGCCACCACCATCGCGGCGCCGGCGGCCCGGCCGGCCCGGATGTCGAGGGCGGTGTCGCCGGCGGCGAGAACCTGGGCCGGGTCGTCCACATCGGTCAGGGCCATCGCACGGTGGATCATGTCGGGGGCCGGGCGGCCGGCGGCGACGTCGGCGGCGCAGACGACCGCGTCGAGGTGTTCGCCGATCCGCCAGCCGACGACCTCGAGGAGCGGGTCGGTGACGGTGTGGTCGAAGCCGGTGGTCAGGACCACCCGGGTTCCGGCGGCGCGCAGGGCCGCGAGAGCCTCGGGGACGCCGGTGACCGGTGCCGGCGGCTGCTCGGCGTAGGCGGCGTTCAGCCGCTCCACGAATCGGGCGTGCAGCTTCTCGACGGCGTCGTGGTCGCCGGTGAGCGCGGCCAGGGCGGCCCGTTTGTCGGCGCCCATCCAGTGGCGTAACTGCCCGTCGTCGGCCGGGGTGCCGTGCTCGGCGACCACCTCGGCCAGGACGCGGTAGACGGTGCCCTGCTCCTCGATGGTGGTGCCGGCGATGTCGAGGGTGGCGAGGCGGATCATGAGCGGCTCCCGAGGCGGCCGCGGACGACGGCGGACAGCCGGTCGACGGCGATGATGAGGACGAGGACGACCAGGATGTGGGTGAGCATCTGGTCGAACTGGAACAGTTGGATGGATTGGTTGATGAGGAAGCCGATGCCGCCGGCGCCGACCAGGCCGAGCACGAGCGACGAGCGGACGTTGACGTCGAAGCGGTAGAGCAGCAGCCCGACCAGTTGCGGTGTCACCGACGGCAGCAGCGCGTGTGCGGCGACCTGGAGGCGGCCCGCGCCGGCCGATCGCAACGCCAGCGGCGGGCCCGGGTCGGCGTCCTCGAGGGTTTCGGCCCACAGCTTGCCCATCACGCCGACGTTGTGGCAGATCAGGGCGAGCACGCCCGGGAACGGGCCGAGGCCGACCGCGGTCACGAAGATGAGCGCGAACACGACGTCAGGCACGGCTCGCAGGAACGACAGCACGGCCCGGGCGCTCTGGTACACCCATCCGGCCGGTGCGGTGCCACGCGCGGCCAACAGGGCGAGCAGCAACGACAGCGGGATCGACAGGGTGGTACCGAGCAGGCCGATCCAGAGAGTGACCAGTGCGGCTTGGACGCTGTCGCCCAGCACTTGGGCGGACAGGTCGGGTGGGAAGGCCTCGGCGATGAAGTCGGCCATGCCGTGCCAGCCGGTGACGAGGTTGCTCACCGACATCTCGGTGGTCCGCCAGGCCACGATGTGGGCGGCCACGACGACGGCGGCGATCAGCCAGCCCACCACGACCGTACGGGGGCGGCGGGGCTTGGCCGGCACCGGCAAGCGGGCGGGCGTGGCGGTCGTGGTGGTCATGGCACCTCCTGCAGTGGCTGGCCGGCGTAGAGCGAGTCGACGGGCTGGGCGGGGTCGCCGTCGAGGACGACGCGGCCGGCGCGCAGGCCGACGATCCGGTCGGCGTGCCGCCGGGCCAGGTCCGGTTGGTGCAGGACCGCGAGGACGGCGAGGTTCTCGGCGTGGGCGAGCTCGGCCAGCAGGGCCAGGACCTGTTCGGCGGCGGCCGGGTCGAGGGCGGAGACAGGCTCGTCGGCGAGCAGCGCCGGAGCCCGCTGAAGCAGGGCGCGGGCGATAGCGACGCGCTGCTGCTGGCCGCCGGACAGGGTGCCGGCCCGGTCGTGTGCGCGGTCGGCCAGGCCGACCCGGTCGAGGCAGGCCATCGCCTCCTCGCGAACCGCCCGCGGCAGCAGGACGGGCAGCAGCGAGCGGTGCAACGGGAGCCGGCCGAGGGCGCCGGCGCACACGTTGTCGAGCACGCTGAGCCGCCCGACCAGATGAATCTGTTGAAAGATCATCGCCGTGTCGAGAGGGCCACGCGGCCGTCCGGCGACGGTGACCGAGCCCGCGGTGGTCGGCACCAGGCCGGCGGCGGCCCGCAACAGGGTCGACTTGCCGGAGCCGTTGGCGCCGAGCACGGCGAGCAGCTCGCCGGCGGAGACCGTGACGTCGACGCCGTGCAGGACGTCACGGTCTCCGTAGCGGACCGCGATGGCGGTCAGGCCGAGCATCAGACGTCCTTCTCCGTGAGACCGAGCGAGGTGGCCAGGTCGAACAGCGGCTGGTAGGTGGACTGGTCGACGGCGACCATCGGGCCGGCCGGGTCGACGTCGAGCAGCGCGCCGATCTTGCCGACATCGGCCGGGTCGAGCGTGAGCAGCGCGTCCTTCAGGGCACTCTTGAACGCGGGGTCCATGCTGCCGCGGACGGTGATCGGGTCGTTCGGGATCGGGTCCGACGCCCAGATCTGGCGGAACTTGGAGGCGTCGAACTTGCCGGCGGCGGTGGCGCTGGCCTGCTGCTGGGTGTTGATCTCGGCCGCGTCGACCTTGCCGTTGGTGAGCGCCAACAGGGCCTGGGGGTGCCCACCGGCGTACGTCACCTTGACGCTCTTCTGGTCGAGGCCGACGTCCTTGAGCGCTTTGCGCGGCAGGGCGTCGCCCGAGGTCGAGCCGACCGAGCCGAGCGCCAGGCTGCGGCCCTTGAGCTGCTGGATCGTCGTGATGTCGGAGTCCTTCGGTACCCAGATGCCGGCCTTGTAGCTGGAGAGCGTGCCCTGGGCGTCGGCGAACGAGGCGATCGCCTCGGCCCCGGCCCGCTTGCTGGCGAACACGTAGCCGAGCGGCCCGAAGATCGCGATGTCCAGCTTGCCGTTCTGCATGGCCAGGACCTCGGCCGAGTAGTCCTGGGTGACGGTCACCTTGACCGGACAGTTCAGCTTCTTCTCGAGCGCGGCGCCGAGCGCCTCGGCGGCCGGGGTGAGCTTGGCCGGGTCCTCGAACGGCTCGACGCCGAAGCGGATCTGCCCACCCGGGCAGGTGGCGGAGGCGCCGGTCGTGCTGTCGGTGTCGCCGCCACCACAGGCGGCGAGCGAGACGAGGGCGGTGAGGGCGACCATGGGGGCCAGAAGACGGTAAGTACGCATGTGGGAGCTCCAGATCAGAGGGAATCGAGTACGGCCGGCGCGAGCCCGAAGGCCGTGGTCATGCCGATGCCCGAGGTCACGGCGACCGCCGTGACACCCGGAGCGACCGGGGTCCTGAGGAACTCGCCGTCCGCGCTGGCGTAGACGCCCCGCCAGCGGCGAACGACGGCGAGGTTCGGTCCGAGCAGAGCCCGGGTCTCGGCCAGCAGCAGCTCATCGAGCTCCTCCGAGGACCAGGGTTCGTGAGTACGGGCGTACGCGTGCGTGTCGCCCACGACGAGGTCACCGCCCGGCAGCTGGGTGAACATGTGGTTGACGTCGGCGCCGAGCAGGTCGGGCCGCTCGGTCTGCCAGCGCCGGCGCAGCGCGGCCGCGCCGGCGGTGGCGGCCAGGGCGGGGTAGCGCAGCATCGAGCTGCCGGTCAGCACGGCGGGGTCGAGCCGGAGCCCGGGCACGCGTACCTGCAGCATCTGAAGCACGCAGCGGCGCAGGCCGGCCCGGTCGGCGACCTCGGGCAGCAGCCGGTCGAGGTGGTGACCGGCGCAGACCACGACCCGGCGCGCGGCGATCTCCCCGCGGCCGGTCCGGACGAGACCTTCCTGGACGCCGAGCACCGGCGTGGACCACAGGATCCGTACGCCGGACTGGTCCTGAAGCCACGCCGCGAGCGCGCCCGCGGCGCGGCGCTGGTCGACACGGAGGTCGCGGGGCGCCAAGGCGCCGCCCAGCAGCCTGTCGTCGGTGACCGGGACGTGCTTGCGGACCTGACCGGCATCGAGCAGGACGACCTCGCCCTCCCCGCGAGCGGTGGCCAGCTCCTCGAGCGCGGCCATCTCCTCGGGCGCCCGGGCGAGCATCACGGTGCCGGACTCGGCGACCGAGAAACCGGCGGCCCGGCCCATGCGCAGCCAGACGCCGCGGGCGTGCTCGGCGAACTCGAGGGCCTCGCCGGCCTGGGCGGTGATGCAGGCGTGCCCGAAATTGCGGACCGAAGCGCCGACGGCGCGTTCGTCACGCTCGACGACGGTGACGGACATGCCGCGCGAGACGGCCTCGACGGCGTGGGCCAGACCGACGATGCCGGCACCGACCACGACCAGGTCGACCGGAGGGGAGGAGGCGTTCACGGGGCTCACCCTGACAGCCGCCGCGAACCAGGGTCAACAGCTTGTATGTATAAGTCATTGCCTGTTCACCTAGCGAGCGTCGACGATTCACGCGCTCCGGCGGCGCTTGTATAGTCTTCCTTCATGACTAACCCCCTGCATCAGCTCGTCGCGGCGGAGCTGCGGCGCCGCATCCGCGCCGGTGAGCTGGAGATCGGCGCCTCGCTGCCGTCGGAGGCCGAGCTGTGCCGGGAGTTCTCCGCTTCGCGCGGGCCCATCCGCCAGGCGCTGGCCGCTCTGCGCGAGGAGGGCATGATCAGCAGCGGCCAGGGCAAACGCCCCGTGGTCCTCGACGCCGTGCCCGCTCAGCCGTTCGAGTACTTCCAGTCGTTCACCCGCCGCGCCGAGCTCACGGGATACGTTCCGGGCCAGCGGTTGCAGGAGATCGCGCTGCGCCGTCCCGAGCCGCACGTCGCGGCGGGACTCAACCTGGACCCGGACACCCTGGCGGTGCAGTTGCTGCGGCTGCGGCTGCTCGACGGGCAGCCGGCCATGCTGGAACGGATGACCTACATCGAGCCGGTCGGGCGCCCGCTGCTCGACGCCGACCTCGACGCCGGCTCGATCTACGCGTACCTGATCGAGCGCGGCGCCGACCTGCACAGCGCCCGGCACACCTTCGACGCGGTCGCCGCCGACGCGACCGACTCCCGGCTGCTCGGCGTTCCGGTCGGGGCGCCGCTGCTGCGCGAGCGGCGCCTGACCATGGACTCCACCGGCGCGCCGATCGAGTGGTCGGACGACCGGTACCGGCCCGACATCGCGACGGTCACGATGACCAACAGGCGCGACGCCATGGGCGGCGCCCGGACCGCGGTCGCCTGATCGGCTTCAGGCCGCGGGCAGGACGGCCTGCCGGGGCGCCGGGCCGCGGCGGGCGGCGTCGAACGCGTCGTCCAGCTTCTCCAAGGGGTACGCCCCGTCGACCAGTTCGGCGAACGGGTAACGGTCGTGGCAGGAGGCCAGGAAGTCGACCGCCGTCTGGAGATCGGCAGCGGTGTAGTTGTGCATACCGGTGACGGTCAGTAGGCCACGAACCACTCGCTCCGGATCAAGCTCCACCGCCGGGCCGGGCGACACCGAGCCCGCCAGTACCAGCGTGCCACCGACCGCGAGCGAGCCGAGAGCCGCCCGGACCGCGGCCGGCGCGCCCGACAGCTCCAGCGCGACGTCGACCTCGGCCGGCGCCGGGCCGGCCGACACCTCGGCCGCGCCGAAGCGCGAGGCCAGCTCGCGGCGGGCAGGGACGGGATCGACCGCGATGACGTGCACGCCCCGCTCGGCCAGCATCGCGACCGCGGTCAGGCCCAGCATGCCCGCCCCACTCACCATCGCCCGCATGCCGGACTCGACGGGGCCGGCGGCCCGGAGCGCGGCGGCCACGGTCGCGGTGGCGCATGCGGCCGGAGCGGCCACCTCATCGGGCACCGCGTCCGGCACGGCGACGATCGCTGTGCCGGGCATGAGCAGGCAATGCGTGGCGAATCCGCCGGTGAGCGGGTGCTCGGTTGTCCATGGCTCGTGGCCGTATTTGCGCAGCCGCAGGCATTTCTGGGTGAGCCCGCGCCGGCAGCGCGGGCACTGCCCGCACGAGGCGGTGACCGACCAGACCACCCGCTGCCCCAAGGCGGCCGGCGCGTCAGGACCCACCGCGACGACCCGGCCCACTTGCTCGTGACCGAGAACGCCGGGCGCCGGAGACGGCCGGTGGCCGCTCACCGTGTGAACGTCACTGCCGCACACCGTTGCCAGATCAACGGCGATCAGCACCTCACCCCGCTCGAGCCGGCTCGGCACGGGGGTGGTGCAGACGGTGAACGGCCGGCCGACGCCGTCCCAGCGGGAGTAGCGCGCTTCGCTTTCCATGCGAAGCACCCTAACCTGTACATACAAGATGCGGAAGCGTTCGACAAGTGAACTCCGGCGGAAGCTCCCGCGGATCAGGCCTGGCTTCCGGCCAGCCATGCCGCCAGCATCGCATTGACCTGATCGGCCTGCTCGTACTGAACCCAGTGCCGGCCCCGCGCGATGAGGTGCAGATCGCAGTTCGGCATCGTCCGGGCGAGCCACCAGCCACCGGTCGGACGGTTGACCCTGTCGTCCGACCCCCAGACAACCATTGCCGGTACCGTGCAAGCGGCGACTCGCCGACGAGCCCGGCTGAAATCCATCTTCCACAATGTGCCGAGCATTCCGGGACCGACTCGCGGGCGTCGCAGCGGCGGGTCGGCCACGACCTCCGGAACGATGCTCGCCTGATAGCGCGCTTCGAACGCCTCGTCGGACACCTGCGCCGCATCGACGACGAGGTAGTCATCGATGAATGACCGCAGTTTCGCCCGCGACGGCCCTGCGCCGCCGTAGAAGTTGAGCAGCGCATTCAGCCCGCTGGTGGGCAGGGCACGGGTGGTCCCGATCCCGCCCGGCGCCAGCAGCGCCATCCGAGCCACCCGCTGCGGGCTGTCCAAAGCCACCCGCAATGCGGCGGCGCCGCCGTAGGAGTGCCCGACCATATGCGCCGCCTCCAGACCGAGCGCATCGAGCAGACCCCGCACGAAAGCAGCGAGATCGCCGAACGGGTCGGTCCGCTCCACCGCCTTCGAGGAGTTGCCGTAACCGGGCATGTCCGGGACGAGCACCCGGTAACCGAGGCCGGCCAGCGCATCGATGTTGCGGCTGAAGTTCGACTCCCCGGTGGTTCCCGGGCCGCCGCCGTGCAGCAGCAATACCGGTACGTCCTTTTGGGCGCCGCCCGCCGTGGCGATATCGGTCAGGAATATGTCGCGCGCGCCAACCCGTACCATTGAATGCTTGCGCAGCAAATCAGATTGCGGGGTGACGGCGACGGGATCAATCGAGGGCATGGAAACGCCTCCTCATCAAGCCGCGATTACCGGTCCTGGCGCCTTTCTGGGCGACCATTCCGGTTGGAGCGTCCGTCACGGTAAACCTCTCACCGCAATCGCTCAACCGTGCGGGTCCCGCCTTCGAGATCGTTCCGATCACACCAACAGGCCGTCAGGACATCGCCGTAACGGAGTGGTAAGAGTGATCCGTGTGAAGGCAAACAACCATGGCCTCCGTCGCGAATGAATTGTCATCGCCGGAGGCTTGCCTTCGAGAGGCACCTGCGCGGTCTGCCGTACATGATCAACAACTCGCGATGGCTCGAACGGGCCTCCGTGCTCAGCTGGTCAGGCGGGTGACGAATCCGATGCGGTCGCCGCGGTAGAGGGCTCGGACCCGTTCGATCGGCGCGCCGGACTCGTCGGTGGAGACGCGCTGCATGAGCAGCATGGGCTGGGCCGGGTTGGTGGCCAGCAGCGCGGCTTCGCGAGGGCTGGCCAGGACCGTCTCGATGCGTTCGGTGGCCTCGGCGTAACGGATGCCGTACCGGGCCTGGACGTGCCGATACAGCGAGCCCGTCGCGTCGAAGCCCTCCATCAGGTCGCCGAAGCGGGCGGCCGGCATGTACGTGCTCTCCAGGCCGAGCGGCTCGCCGTCAGCCAGCAGCACGCGCTCGAGGTGCAGGACCCGGCCGCCCAAATCGTCGTCCTCGAGGGTCTCGACGGTGACGACCCGGCGGCTGGGATCGCGGCCCATCTCGCGCAGCGCCTCGGTGTAGCTGCCCAGGCTCAGTGGCTGAATCAGCTTGGGCGCGGCGACAAAGGTGCCCCGGCCGCGGTGCGCCCGCAGGCGGCCCTCCATGACGAGCTCCGAGATGGCCTGGCGCAGGGTGGTGCGGGCGACCCCGTACGCGGCCGCGAGGTCCCGCTCCGGCGGCAGCGGCGCGCCCTCGCCCAGGTCGGCCAGAAGGTTGAGCAGCTGGTTCTTGACCACGTAGTACTTGGGCACCCGGCCGTGCTCGGGAACTCCGCCACGAATCGCGTCGACCGTCACCGGGCCGACCCTACCGAAGGGCCGGCCCGGCTGTGCTCAGGAGACCTTGAGGTCGTCGATGACCCAGTACCAGTTGTTGGCCGCGTCGTAGTAGCGGAACTTGACGGTCATGCTGGTCGCGCCGGCCGGGGCGGTGACCGTCAGCGACTCGGCGGTGGCCCGGGCGTCGGCCGAGTAACGCTTCACCAGCTGGTCGGCGCCGCCGTTGAAGGAGACGAGGACGTCGCCCTTCTGGGTGCCCTCCTGCCGGTAGTGGGTCACATACGAGATCCGCTTGGTCGTGCCGGCCGTGACCGCGTACGACGGGGACACCAGCGTCGAGTCGAAGGTGGCGCCGCCGGATTTGTCGGCGAACTCGTCGCTGTCGGCCACCGCGAACACGCCCCGGGTGCGCAGCGCGTTCTCCCGTTCCTGGCTGCCCTGAGCCCGGCTCCAGAACTCGTCGGTCGTGAACGACCAGCCGCGCCACTCGGTGACGCCGCCCGCCGGCATCTTGCTCCGGTCCACCGACCAGCCGGCCGGCGCGGTCGGTGTCCATC
The DNA here is from genome assembly GCF_050956135.1 of Actinoplanes sp. CA-131856. Lineage (GTDB taxonomy): Bacteria > Actinomycetota > Actinomycetes > Mycobacteriales > Micromonosporaceae > Actinoplanes. The sequence continues at coordinate 2,539,067 of NZ_CP191849.1, forward strand.
CGGCCAGCGTCGCCGGGATGCCGGTCTCGTCCACCCGGGTCCGCAGGGCCAAGGAGTCGAAGGGATCGGTGGACCGCTTCCGTACATCCTTTCCGTCGACTGCGGCGGTCACGCCGAACTGGGCCAGCGCGGTCGCGGCCAGATCGACCTGCCGCCCGTCGATCGGCCGGCTGCCTGCGGCGATGCCCGCGCCGGTGGCAAGCAAGAAAGTGCCGCGCTCGTCGATGCCGCAACCGCCGTGCCCGCCCAGCGGAACCCGGTGCCCGTGGTCGGTGGTGACCAGGATCAGCCAGTCCTCACTGGCGTACGTGGCTCGGCCCTTGACCGCGGCCAGTAGCTGACCGAGCTGCTTGTCCTGCGTGGCGATCGCGCTCAGGTAGGCGCTGCCGGTACCCGACGCGTGCGCGACCGCGTCCGTGTTGCCCAGGTAGACGAACGACGCGTCTGGCCCGTCGGCCGCCCCGAGCCGGCTCACCGCGTCCGCCGTGATCTTCACGTCCTGCGCGGCGTAGCCGTTCGCGTCACCGTCGTACGTCACCCGGGTGTCGATTTTGGTGGAGAACGTGCCCTGACTGTGCAGGGCGGCCCAGTCGACCGCGGAATAGGTGCGGTAGGCCGGGTTCGCCGTCTCCAGGCGCGTGAGGAAATCGGGGTAGGTCCCGTACTGCTTGCCGGCGAAGCGGTTGTCGGTGACACCGTGCCGGTCCGGCCACACACCGGTGGCGATGTTCGACCAGCCCGGCCCGGAGGACGAGTCGGCGACCGACGGGCACTGGACCAGGCTGCGGGCGAGCAGTCCCTGTGCCGCGAGCGAATCGAGGTTCGGCGCGTCGGCGGCGACGGCACTGTCCCAGTTGAGCCCGTCCATGCCGACGACCAGCAGCTTCTTGACGGGGGCGGCGGCGTGCGCGGGAACCGCGAGGCCGGTGATCGCCGCGCCGGCAAGCAGGGCGGCGGCCAGAGTTCGATGCATGTCGTGCCTTTCGAGGCGGTGGGAGCACTGATACGCATCAGAAGCCGTCAGCGTGAACGCCGGGTGCCGCAACGGTGGGCGCTAAGGTAACAGGTCCAGACCAATTCTGGTCCAGGTTGGACGCTCGTCGCCCCGGTAAACGGAACGTGCAAGCTACCTTCAAAGCAATCCCGGCGACAGCGTCTCTCGGACTACCTGAGCCTGCTGCGGCCCGAGGCCGCCGAGCGACGAGGAGCGGGAGGCTCTCAGCAGCCCGAACCGAGCGAACTGATCTGGTAATGGATGGCCAGGGGTGGGGCCGCCCGTTGCCGTCAGTTCCGGACCACGCCGATCACGGTGGTCAGTGGCAGCGTGCCGTTGTGGGCGGAGTCGTTGGCCAGCCCCCGGTTGTCGCCGAGCAGGAAGAGATGTCCGGCCGGCACCGTGAGCGGGTCGAAGGTGACCGGTGGCTCACCGTTCGCGGCGAGGTACGGCTCGTGCAGAGCGGCGCCGTTGCGCAGCACCCGGCCCGCCGTGTCGCAGCAGCCGACGGTGTCGCCGGGCACCGCGATCACCCGGTAGATCCGGGGCGGGTCGCCCGGCGAGGAACCCCAGCTGCTGGGCGCGTCGAACACCACCAGGTCGCCCGCGTGCGGCCGGTACCGGCCGGGCTCGACCATGTCGGCGGTGACGAGGTCACCCTCCTCCAACGTCGGCTTCATCGAGGCCGAGCTCATCCGATAGTTCTTCCGGTCGTCGAGACCGCACGAGCCGGCGGTCACCAGCGCCACGGCCAGCACGGCGGCCAGGGAGATCGATCGCACGAGCCGATCGTCGCATCCCCGGCCGCGACCGGAGGTGCCGCGGCCGCGCGGCGTTCTGCCGGCGATTTCCGTTACTGCCTTGGCGTGGAAAATCTGGCCGCCGTACGGAATGTCTTCTGCCGCCACGTCCGCGCCGGCCCTCAGTCGGCTGATGTCGACGGTGATGTCGAAGAGCGCCCTCAAGTCATTGGCGATCGTCGATTGACAGTTGAGAGTCCCGGGTGCACGCTAAATGTCATACGACGCGTGTCCGCCGGTGCGCGACACGGCCGTGCCCGTGCGGGTGAGGACAGGGCAGATCACCCGTACGTCTCAACGGCGTTCGGCGCCGGGCGACCACCGCGGGCTCGGCCGGCATCCCCGGTCTTTCCCCCTTGGGCTGTGCGCGGTGGCACCTCCGGCGCGGAGCCCAGCGTGCTCCAGGAGTAACGACTATGAAGATCAAACGACGTTTGTCGTACGCCCTGACCGCCCTTCTGGTTGTGGCCGGTCTCGCCGTCTCGGCGCCCCATGTGGCGTTCGCGGCCTCGCTGACCGAGGTGAGCAGCTTCGGCAGCAACCCGGGCGGCATGCGTATGCACATCTATGTGCCGGACTCCCGCCCGGCCAACCCGGCGATCGTGGTCGCCATGCACGGCTGCGGCGGCTCCGGGCCCGGCTTCTACTCCGGCAGTGAGTTCGCCTCGCTGGCCGACCGGTACGGGTTCCTCGTGATCTACCCGTCGGCCATGCAGGAGGCCGGCTTCGGCAAGTGCTTCGACACGTGGTCGGCGGCGTCCAAACAGCGCAACGGCGGCAGCGATCCGGTCTCGATCGCCTCGATGGTGGCCTACGCCGGTCAGCGTTACGGCGGCGACCAGAACCGGGTGTACGCCACCGGCAGTTCCTCCGGCGGCATGATGACCCAGCACATGCTCGCCCTCTACCCCGACCTGTTCAAGGCCGGCGCCTCCTTCATGGGCGTGCCGTTCAACTGCTTCGCCAGCGCGGCCGACTACCCGCCGGGCGGCCAGTGCACGGGCGGCAGCATGAACCGCACACCTCAGCAGTGGGGTGACGCCGTCCGCCAGGCGAACCCCGGTTTCAGCGGTGCCCGCCCCCGGATCCAACTCTGGCACGGCACCAGCGACACCCTCGTGCCGTACTCGCTGCTGCAGGAATCGGTCGAGCAGTGGACCAATGTCTTCGGGCTGAGCACGACTCCCACATCCAGCGACACTCCGCAGCCGGGCTGGAACCGCCGCCGCTGGGCTGACGCGACGGGCACGGCGCAGATCGAGGCGTACAGCATCCAGGGCGCCGGGCACTCCCTGCCCAGCAGCGGGATGGCTGCCGCCGCCGTCGCCTTCTTCGGCCTGACCACGCCCACCACGCCCCCACCCACCACGCCCCCGGCGACCTCGGCGTGCCGGGTCACCGCCGTGGTCAACGCCTGGAACAACGGGCTGACCGCGAACCTCACCATCACCAACACCGGCAACGCCGCGATCAACGGCTGGCAGCTCGCCTTCGACCTGCCCTCGGGCCAGACCATCACCGGCGGCTGGAGCGCCTCGTACGCACCGGCCTCGGGACGGGTCACGGCGGCCAACGTCGGCTACAACAGCAGCCTGGCGCCCGGCGCGTCGACCACTGTCGGTTTCCAAGCCACCCACTCCGGCAACAACGGCGCCCCCACCGCGTACGCGCTCAACGGCTCCGCCTGCACCACCGGCTGACGTAGCGGTCAGCACTCGAAAACCCCGTACGGGCATGGGAAGATCTTCGGCAGTCGTCAGTCCCGACTCTGCCGGAGCCGTCGCGTGACCAGCCCGTACGACATCGACGAGATCTTCCCGGACGACGCGGCGGGTGCGGTGCGCCTGCCGCGCCGCCAGGCCGGCAATTCGCCGCAGGATCTGACGGTGACCCTGCTGGCCGACTACACCCTGCGCACCCGGTCCGAACTGCCGTCGGCCGCCATCGTGGCCCTGCTCGCCGAGGCCGGCGTGAGCCCGGCCGGGGCCCGTACCGCCATCAGCCGGCTCGCCCGTCGCGGGGTGCTGCAAGTACGGCGGCAGGGGCGGCGGAGCGCCTACCGGCTCACCCCCGGGGCGGCCGAGTTCCTCACCGTCGGCGGCAGCTGGATCGCCTCGGCGGCCGCCGGCGCCGAACCGTGGGACGAGCACTGGACGCTGATCGCGTTTTCGCTGCCCCAGGCGGAACGGGCCCAGCGGCTGGAACTCCGCAACAGGCTGCGCTGGATGGGGTACGCCCCGCTGTACGACGGCCTGTGGATCTCGCCGCACGATCTGACGGAGAAGGCCAGGGCGAAGTTCGGCCTCATCGCTCCCGGCGCCGTGACGGTGTTCCGCGCCCGGCACGTCGAGCTCGGCGCCGGCCTCCACCGAAATCCCGTTGAGGCGTGGGACATCGCCGCCATCGCCCGCGAGTACGAGAAATTCCTCGAACGTTGGCGCCACGTGCCGGCCCGGATCGCCACCGAGCAGCCGAACGGGGCCGAGGCGGTGCGCTTCCGTACGGAGGTGATGGACACCTATCGGCGCCTGCCCGTTCTCGACCCGCGCCTGCCCCTTCCCCTGCTACCGGCGGGGTGGCTGCGGCAACCCGCCCGGGATCTGTTCGTCGCCGTCTACGACGGCCTGGCCGGCACAGCGCAGGAGCACGTCCGTGCCGTAGCGGCTGGCGTCGCCGACGGGCCGGTCACCGGCATCCGGGCGCACACCGTCGACGACCTGTCCGCCGGCCTGCCGTTCGACCCGGCCGCCGACCGCACCCGGGCCCGGCGGGCCGCCCGGCCGGGAGATGCCAAGGGTCGCTCGACCCGAACGGCCTGACGCCGGCTGGATCCTCCGGATGGCCCCATGGGCGGCCTCCTAGCCTGGGTTGCAGACGAATGAGATCTCCACGTAGTCCAGCTGCCCGGCCGTGAGATCTTGCATCTCCTGTGAGCTCAGGCCCGTGGCGAACTGCTCTTTCCCGCGTCGCAACTTCTTGACCAGCGCGACGCAGTCGCGGTCCCCGGACCGGGCTGAGCCATAGATGACCCACTCGAAGGCAGGCGTGTCCGGGAACCCCTCGAGCGGCGGCCCGGGCGACCATCCGGTGACGGACACGGCGGTCTCGAGGTTCACGCCGGACGGCCCCACGAAGGAGACCTCCGACGTGTTCCCCTTCGCGTAGTCCGCCGCCCGGCGGTAGCCGTCGACCTTCACCTCGTCCACCAGGTCGCGGCTGGCCCTGGCGTCCGGCGAACCACAGCCGGCCGCCAGGAGAAGCCCGGCCAGGACTACAGACCCGGCGGCCGTCAGGCGTCGCAGCGTCACGCGCATCCACAGTCCCGCTTCGGTTCGTAGTACTCCTCGTGGAAGTTGATGTAAACCCGGGCCCGCGTCAGCTGAGTCTTGAAGATCTCGTTGTTCTTGCGGCTTTCGTCACCCATGGAGTACTGCCCGGTCGCCACCAGGTTCATGTTGTCCACCCCGGCCCGGTAACCCATTCTGGCCAGCTCGATCCGCGTGTAGTCCGAACGATAGTCCTGCCCGTCGGGCAGTGCGTCGTCGAGGTCCTTGAGCCGGTAGGCCATGGCATCGATGTTCAGGATCTTGTCGGACACCAACTCTGTCCACTCGCGGCCGGCTAGCTCGGGGCGCGATTCCCCTGATTCGGGTGACACTGTCTCCTCGAAGGTCTTCCGGTCGAAGTTCGCGGTGCCGATCGACGCGTCGTTCCCCTGTCCGGGGATCACGGGGTTGCCCGCCTGCATGGCCTGCATCACCCTGCAACCCGTCCAGCCGGCGATCTCCGTGCAACGATGCGCCTCCATCATGTAGTTCGCCAGGAGGAATTCCGGGTCCACGCCGGTCTTCTTGGCCATGTCCATGATGTGCGGCACGTACTGCTCGAAGTCGCCGCCGCCGTAGGCCGGCGGATCCCACGTCGGGCCGCCCCCGCCCCCCGCCTGGATGGGATAGAAACCCGGGATCTTCTGCTTGGGCTTGACCGGGTTTGAACCGCCGCCGCCGTTGTCCTTCTTCTTCTCGGGGGCCACGTACCCGTTGCATTTGCCGCCGTTGCCCGCGGCGCAGCCCGTCCGGTCATTGTCGACCCGCAAACCGCTCGGGTCCGAGTTGGTGATCGGGTTGTCGCCGGCGTAGGTGTAACCGCCGAGCTGCGCGGGGTCGGTGGTGACCAGCAGCGGGTCGGGGCTGATGAACCGGCCCAGGGCGGGGTCGTACTTGCGGGCGCCGACATCGGTGTAGCCGGTGGCCCGGTTCTTCGGCGCGCCGAGGTAGCCATGGGTGAGGTCCGGCCACAGGGCCGGGTTGGCGGTGGCCCGGTCCTCGCCGTACGGCTTGAACTGCTGGCGGGACACCTCCTGGGTGGTGGTGTCGATCGCCAGGCTCCCGGTGCCGTGCGGGTCGGAGAACAGGTAGTGGGTGCCGCCGCCCGGAAGTGTCGACCGCACCGCGACCTTGCCCACGCTGCCGTGGGTATAGGTGCGGGCCGCGCCGAGCATGACCGCGGGATTGGCCGCGGTGTCGATGACGATCTCGGTGTCGCCGACGAAAAGGCTGGTCCGGCCCGGGTCACGCCGGATCAGCTGGCCGCCGTCGGCGTCGTACAGGTATTTCGTCGTTCCGGCCTTGGCCCCGACCGTGGTGACCTGAGACAGATGCCCCTCGTTGTCCCACTTCAGCGTCTGGTTGTTCCCGCTGGTCGCGGTCCGCGTGAGCAGGTTGCCGGTGCTGTCGTAGACGAACTTGGTCGGGTCGGCGCCACCCGTGGTCTCGGTCAGGGTATGCGGCTGAGCGCCGCCGGTCTTGCCATGGGAGTAACCGGTGATCGCGGCGGCGCCACCGGTCACCGAGTGCTCGGTCGACTTCTCCCGGCTGCCGATCGCGTTGTAGCCGAACGTCTGCCAGTAGGCGCCGGCCCCGGCCGCGAGCTCCGCCGCGGCGGGTTGTTTCACCGTTGCCGCGGGGCAGGCGCCGGCCGCGGTCCACGCGTCGACCAGGCGAGCCAGCGTGTCGTAGCGGTAGCACTGCGCGTCGGTGACGATGTTGCCCGTCTCGGACTGCTTGTTGACGACCGACAGCGGGTTGCCCGCGTCGTCGTACGTGTAGTTGGTCTCGTCGATCATCGGGCCGATGCCCTGCGTACGGTGGATCGACCGGGACGCGAGCCGCCGAGTGTGTGCCTCGTAGCCGTAGAGCGCTTGCACCTCGTTCGTGGAGGCGCCCATGGTCAGCCGTGAGGGCTGGCCGAAGTCGGTGTAGATGGTCCCGGAGACGTACAGGTCGATGCCGGACGTCTTGGTCGGCGTGCCGAGCTGGTTGTGCGAGTAGGTGATGGTCTCCCCGGGCAGCGTGCCGACCTGGGGGTCTTCCTGCGACGTCTGGTATTCGGTGTTCGGGCTGTAGGTGCGCTTCGTCGTGTACGAGACCGGCAGCGGCCGCTCGGCGGAAGGCAGCGTGACGGTCTGTCCGAGCGGGTTGCCCAGGATGGTGTACCCGGTGGTGGCGACCGTGTAAGCGCCGGTGACCCCGTTGACGTAGCGGCTGGAGGAGGTGAGCTTGCCGATCCGCAGGGTGTCGTAGGTCCACGAGGCGAACTTGAAGTTGCTCGCCGTCTTGTCGACCGCGGTCAGCTTGCGCCCGAGCAGGTCGTAGCTGTAGGTCAGCTGGATGCCGCGGGCGTCCTTCGTGCCGGTGATGTTGCCGGCGTCGTCGTAGCTGCTGTAGCTGGTGCCGGTGTCCGGGTCCTCGTGCACGGTCTTGCGGCCGAGCAGGTCGAAGGTGTCCCGCCACACGGCACTGTCCGGGCCGATGACGGCCGACTGCTGACCGGCCGCGTTGTACTCGTACTTGGTGCTGTTGCCCGCCCCGCCCGTCGCGGTGAATCCGCCGGCCGCGCTGCCGCTCAGCGTGGGCGCGGTGGTGTGCTGCACGAGTTCGGTGAGCTGACCCCGCGCGTTGGTCAGCTTCGTGGTGGCGATCCCCCCGGCCGGCGGGACGACGGTCGTCCTGTCACCGGCGTTGGCCGTCCGGGTGTACCAGGTCGCGACGGCTCTGTGGTGCTCCGTGGTCTGGGTGACCTGACCCATCGCGTCGTAGTCGGTGACCGTGGTGGACGGGAACGACACCTGCGACAACTGGTCGGTGAGCAACCGGTCGACCGGGTCGCCGGCCACCGCGTACGAGTTGTTGGTCAGCACGGTCCGGCCGTGCGAGTCGTACTGCGTGTCCGTGACGACGCTGGTGCCGTTCTCACCGGTCGCCTGGGTCTCCAGGGGGCGGAGCATGGCGTCGTGCAGGACCTTGGTCACTCCGTACACCGGTGTCGTACTGGCCGTCTCGTTGTCCAGCAGCTTCTTGGTGGTCACCACGCTCGGGCCGGTCGTGGCCGGCTTGTACGTGTAGATCATGTTGGCGGGCGCCCCCGCGGCCTTGCTCTTGTTCGGCAACCACACCGAGGTCGTCCGGCCCAGGGCGTCGTACGTGATCGAGGTCAGCTGGCCGGCCTCGTCGGTTGTGGCGATCGGCAACTGCCGGGCCGGGTCCATCGTTACGGTGGACAGCTGGCAGTCCTTGCTGGACGCCGTGACCGTCTCGCAGTTCACACCCGCCCTGACCGGCTTGATCGTCGTTACCGTGCTGGGCAACGCGCCGCTGGCGGGTGTCATCTTGGTGATGACCTTCTGCGCCAGGCTCGTGCCGTCGGGTGCCAGCGAGTCCGGCGTACGCGTCGCCGAGGTGGCCCGGCCATAGCTGTCGTACGTCGTCACGGCCGTGGTCAGGAACGTGCCGGGCGCCGACGCCTTCTGGACGCGGGTGGCGTTTCCTCGCGAGGGTCGCGGCGGGGTGGCCTGCCCGTCGCCGTTGTAGCCGAAGTCCAGCCCGTCGAAGGAGGTGCGCTCGTCGGACAGGAGCGTGCCGCCCGGTGTCGCGTTGGCAGCGGTGCAGTCCTGGTCGGTGGTGATCACCTCGGCCGGCAGCACCAGCGGCGCGGTCTTGCCGCCGGGCAAGGACATGCTGCTGCTGAGGTAGCGGGTGAAGGTGCACTTGGCGACGTTGCCCGCGCGCCCGGTCTCGCCACGGTCGGCGGTCTGGACCGGCTTTCCGGTCGTGCTCCGGCCCGCGGTGGTGTCGTAGAAGGTCGCGGTTTCCGTCTTGCGCCAGCCGTACGACACCTTCTTGCGCACCAGGCTTCGCGCCGTCCCGATCATGGACGCCTTCAGCGCCGGGAGGCCCTCCCGGGCCCGCGACGCGGTGGTCACGATGACCGTCGGCACGGTGACGGTGGCCGAATCGATCGTGTCGTCGGCCGCGGCACCGGTATAGGTGATCTGCTCGAAGGTCTGTCCGGTGTACTCGGGCTTGTCGGCCACGGTCACCGCGCCGTCGCTGCTCCGCAGATCGGGAACGTCGCGGGTCTTGCCGTCCGGCATGGTGTCGCCCTCCATGCCCAGGAAGTAGAAGGTCTTGCTCAGCGTCTTCTGGTCGTGAACCTCCTGCTGGTTCGTGTAGTGGAAGACGCTCGGATCGCCGGTGCTCACCTCGACCTCGGGGTAGCCGCGGAACTGTCCCCACGTCCGGTTCTTCTTCTCGGTCACTTCGTTGTCGTCGTAGTGCCAGCCGGGTTTTCCCTTGTACGCGTACCGGGTGACGATCTTCGGCTGAGAACCGTCCTGCATGTGGTTACCGGCGTTGTCGTACGTGGTCACCGACGTGACGGGGTGGGTGTAGAACCAGTCCATCAGCGGTTCGGGCTGGTATTCCGGCGCCCAGTAGACCGGGAAGCATCCGGTGGTGTTTGTCGACGCGAAGGCCTGTGCGGCCTTGTCCAGCGTCTTGTCCCCCGAGGGGTTCGCCGGCGGCAGGCCGTCGCACTTCGGCGTGGAGTACTCGACGACCGTCTCGGCGCCGGTCTCCGACGTCACCGTGCGGATGCGGTTGTAGTACATCTTGGGCAAGCCGGGCAGCACCCCGACCCGGTTCGCGTATTGGATCGGGTAGAACGACACCGTGCCGCCGGCCTCGTTCGCGGCAGCGCCACCGAGCCTGTCCAAGCCGGTCCGGGTGACCGACTGCAGCCACAGCGTGGGCGCGTGATCGCCGTTGTCCGGCAGGGAGTGGTTCAGGTTGTAGCGGTCGACCTCTTTCACCGCGCCACCCACACGCACCCGCGTGAGGATCGACGTCAGCCTCTTGCGGGACCAGAAACTCGGCGAGTGGTTGGTGCAGTCCTCGCCCGACTCGCAGTTGAGGTCGACCGGCACGTCCGGCCAGTACTCGGGATGCGAGACGGTGAACTGGTCGTCGTCGCAGGTGTTGCCGGTCGGCTGACCGGGGAAGCACCGCTCTTCGGTGGTGAAGATGATCTGCTCGGGCGCGGGCGCCGAGTAGACCGTCGAGGCAGTCATGCCGTAGTCGACGCGCTCGAGGGTGGTGGCCCGGTCGTAGGCCACCGCGGTGTCCTTCATGTTCGCGCCGTAGTAACCCACTTCGGGCGCGTTGTAGTAGTAGGCCATCGCGTTGCCGTTGCGGTCGACCACGTAGTCGAGGTTGAACCGGTAGCCCAGCTTGCAGGCCGTGTCGGCGAACGAGCCGTCCGGGCAGGTGCTGAACGCCTCGTGGCTCTTGTAGACCGGGACCGTCTGCACCGAGTTGGTCTCCTCGGCGCCGTCCGACCAGCCGGGCAGCCGGTTCAGACCGAAGTAGTACTGCATTCCGTTCTGGGTGACCCGGAAGTACTCCTTGTTCTTCGTACGGTTCGTGGCGTCGAAGAGGTTGTCGATCTGGGTCGTGGAGCTGTCGTTCTGCGGGTGGAACGTCTTGGTCTTGTCGTCGTAGACGATCGTCGTTGACGCGCCGTTCAGCGACAACGTCAGAATCTGACCGGACCAGCACAGGTCACCGGAGTGCTCGGGCGCTCCCGAGTCGTCCAGGTCGTCGCAGTTGCGGTAGGTGCGCTCGACGAAGTTTTCCCCCATCGACCAGCCGTCACCGACCCACGACGACTGGCTGTTCGTCCCGACCGTCCGCGCGTCCTGCTTCGCCGAGCTGTAGGCCAGATCGACGCTGGGAGCGAGGTTGCCGATCGCCGGGGGGACGGCGATCGGGTAGCTGTAGGTGAACCCGCCCGTGTTGCCGCTGGTCGACCACGTGCCGCCCGGCGACAAACTGGTCGCGGCGTAGTCACCGCTGCCCGACGCCGCGGCGAGCACCGTCAGGCCCGAAACACTCACGTCGGCGGAAAGCGGCGTGGTCGGCGCGGTCTTGACCGGAGTCTGCGTCCGGCACTCGGCGCGCGAGGGGGTGGTCAGCGCACACGCGGGCAACTGCACCAGGCGCAGCCGGGAGGCGTAGCCGCCACCGAAGGCGTTCGCGAAGGTCGAGGGGTCCACGTCGACCCGCACCGCGCCGGCGCCGGCCTCGGGCGTGATCGAGAACAGGACGCCCCGTACGCCCGCGGCGGCCGCCGTCGTGGGGTCGGTGGTCTTCAGCCGTACGCGATTCGGCGCGGCGCCTGTCGCTGCGCGTCCGACTTTGATCGGTGACGTCAAGGCGGCGCTCTTGGCCGAGGCCGACAGCTCAACCGTCGAGGTCTGCGCCCCCGGCAGTGCCGCGCGCTGTGACGGATCGAACTGAGCGACCTTGCGGCGAGCCCGGATCGTCGCCTGCTTCTTCGCCTCGCCCAGCTTGACCCGCTCGAGCTTCGGCGGCTCGGGCACGCTCGGCCCCGCGAGCGCGGGCTGGCCGGCCACCACATTCGCCAGCGCCGGCGCCGTCAGAACCAGTGCCGCGGCGACGATCGCGCGTCGCCACCGTCCCACGCCTCGACCGTTCTTGGACAGCATGATGCCGCAGACCTCCCCCGTGAAGCCGGTCGATCTTGGCCCGGCGGCACACACGTTAGGGTGATCGCGTCGCTGCTGTCCGCAACGAATCCCCTTCGTTACCTAACAGAGATGATCTTAAGTATTTAGATGAGATTCGGAGCGCGGGCGGGCGAGGCGGGGTCGAGAAGTCGTGATTGGACGATCACAATGTGCGCCGCGATCTTGTGCCTCGATCGGTCCGGGTGCTCCTGGCGGCACCTGCCGGTTGACTCCGGCCGGCGCCGCTAACCATTACAGTCGGATTCGTGAGCGCAGATCAGGGTCTTGTCCGGGTGTCCGATTCGTTTGGCGTACGCCGTACCCGAGCCGGATCGATCCTCGCCGACGACGGGGCAAACTACCAGGTCAAGTGGGATGACACCGGTGAGGAAGAGCTTGTCCCACGGGCCGCCGGCGTTCACGTCGCGACGAGGGGTTCGCTGCGTTTCCTGGCCCTGTCCGACTCCCGGCTGTTCCACGCCGTCTTCGCCCAAGAGCCGCTCGCGGTGGTTCTCCGCCTGCTGGCCGAGTCGTCGGTCCCGCTGAACGTACGAGAGATCCGGGAGCGTCTGGCCGAGCTCGGTCTCCGGAACGAGACCTGGGCCCGGCACGGGCCCCGCGCGCTGGCGGTTCTGCCCAAGTGGCCAAATGTCGTCCGGCGGCAGAAGGGCGACACTCTGGCCTACGCCTGGGTGGGGGACGACCTTCCCGAGCTCCCGGCGGACGCCGAGCCCGAACCGGAGCCAGCACCCGCGCCCACACCCGCGCCTGTGTCGAAGCCCGCGCCTTCTCCGGCCAAGCCGGTCGCGGCTGCGACACCGGCCGAACCGGCGGTGCCTTCCGCCGAGCGCCTTCGGCGTCAGATGAGCGCCGCGCGGAGCCTCGGCGAGGTCGCTCGCCTGCTCACGCTCCCGAGAGAGTTCGTGGCCGAGTTGTCCCCGGAGGTGGTGGCCGCCGCGCTCCGCCGGGTCGCCGCCGAGGATCGGCTGGTCGCGGGCTGGCTCGACGCCCTGACCGCCTCCGGGCCGATCGGTGCGCTGACCGAGGAACTGGCGACGGCCCGGGCGGCGAACGCCGCACTCCAGAGCCGGGTCGATGAGCTGGAGGAGTGGTGGACCGCCCTCGAGGAGAGCACCGATCCGGGCGCCGCAATCCGTCAGCCGGGTAGCTGACGATCGATCCGTCTGTCCGTCTTCGGCGGTCGTGCAGCGCCGCCGTTTGTCGCGTGGTGGCCTGTCAGTCGTGCATGGCGGCGTCGGCGGTCTCGGAGTGTTTGGGGATGAGCAGGGCCAGCAGTGCGCCCAGGACGGCGGCGCCGGCGCAGACGGCGAACAGGACGCGGTAGGCGGTCAGTGAGGCCAGCTCGTGGCCGCCCAGGTTGATGGTGATGCCGGCCAGGATGGCGCCGCCGATGGCGCTGGCCAGGGAGCTGCCGACGGAGCGGAACAGGGTGTTGAGGCCGTTGGCGGCGGCCAGTTCGGAGCGCGGGGTGGCGTGGATGATCAGGCCGGGCATGGCCGCGTAGGCGATGCCGGTACCGATGCCGGCGATGCTCGCGCCGACGACGATCTGCCAGATGGCGCCGGTGAGCCAGATGCGGGACAGGAAGCCGGCGGCGATGATCAGCGCGCCGACGATCAGCGCGGTGCGCGGCTGCAGCCTGGCCGAGACCGGCGAGAAGACCAGCATGCCGATGCCGCCGGGCAGCATGCACAGGCCGCCGACCAGGACCGAGGCGCCGAAACCGTAGCCGGTGGCTTCGGGCGCCTGCACGTACGACGCGGTGCCGATCAGGGTGGCGAACAGCGCGAAGCCCACGCACAACGAGGCGATGTTGGTCAGCAGCAGGGCGGGGCGGGCGGTGGTGCGTACGTCGACCAGTGGCGACTTGATGCGCAGCTCGGCCAGGACGAACACGACCAGCAGGACGACCGCGGCCACGAGCAGGCCGATGGTGCGGCCGCTGGTCCAGCCCCACGAGTCACCCTGCGACAGGGGCAGGAGCAGGCTGAGGATCGCCGCGCCGAGCAGTACGGTGCCGGGGATGTCGAAGGTGCCCTTGGCGCTGCGGGCCGGTTCGGGCACGAGCAGTCGTACGGCGGGCAGCACCAGCACGCCGCCGATCACGCAGATCCAGAACAACCAGTGGTAGTCGGCGTACTGGGCGATCAGGCCCGCGAGGGGCAGGCCGAGGGCGCCGCCGACGCCGAGCATGGCGCTGACCAGGGCGATGCCGGAGCGGGCGCGCTCGGGCGGCAGGGCGACGCCGACCAGGCTGATGCCGAGCGGGACGGCGGCCGAGGAGAGGCCGACGACGGCGCGGCCGATGATCATCCAGGTCACGTTGTCGGCGAAGCCGCAGATCGCGGAGCCGACGACCAGGGCGCTGAGCGCGATCAGCAGCATCCGGCGGGTGCCGAAAAGGTCACCGAGCCGTCCGTACGCGGGGACGGCCACCGCCGACACCAGGAGGGTGGAGGTGAGGATCCAGGCCACGCCGGAGGCGCTGGTGTTCAGGTCGACGGCGAGTTCGGACAGCACCGGGACCAGCAGGGACTGGGTGAGCGAGACCAGCAGCGCGCCGACGCCGATGACCAGCATGACGGTGAGCTGTTTTCTGGTCCATTTCTGCCCGGCTGCGGCCTGGGGCGGCGCTGCCACTTCGGCGGTCTGGGACATGTGGGAACTCCAAGCCTATGGTTGGTGGCAGAATGTGCCACGAGGCAGAGAGTGCCACGGACAGGTTGCGATCATGTGTATCGGTGCCGCCGTTGAGAGCGGCATCACATAAGTGAGGAGAGTTCCCCATTTCTGGCTTGCGAGACCGTAAGCGCGAGGAGAACCGCGCGATGACCGCCGAAACGGCGTGGCGGCTGTTCATCGAGCGCGGCTACGACAACGTGACCGTCGCCGACATCTGCGCGGCGGCCGACATCGCTCCGCGCACCTTCCACCGCTACTTCGCCGGCAAGGAGGACGTGGTCGCCGAACCGCTGCGCCGCATGGCCAAACTGGTGGAGGGCCACATCGCCGAGGCACCGGCGGAGAAGTCCGACGTCGAGGTGCTCCGCGGCGCCCTGATGGCCCTCGGCCGGTACGCGGTCGAGCACCGCGACCTGCTCCGGGCGCTGCGCACGGTCTCGCAGCGCTCGCACGTCCTGCGGGCCGCGTCCGTCGCGCCGCCCGAGCAGGAGCAGTCGGTCGTCGCGCTGGTCGCGGCCCGCCACCCCGGCGCCGACCCGGGCGGCTGGGAGCTTCGGCTGCTCGTCGGATGCGCGGTGACCGCTTACCGCGTCTGGTACGACGACTATCTCGGTGGCCGGCCCAGCCAGCCCATCGCCTATCTGGAGCGCATCCTCGACCGCGTCCTCTCCGCACTCCACACCGACGAGCGGGTCTGAACTACAGGAACTCGCTGCGGTAGACCGGGGCCAGTTCGCCCGCGCGCCGGCGGCGCTCGGCGAGCTCGTCGGGCGACAGGGCCGGCGGCGGAGCGTCCGGGCCGGCGATGACGTCGCCGATGCGCGTGAAGTACTCGTCCTGGCCGGCCGGGGTGCACATGCAGAGCATGCGGGCCGGTGCGCCGGAGACGTTGCGGAAGTTGTGGGGCGCGTTGGCCGGGATGTTGACGGTGGAGCCGGCCCGGACGGTGTGCTTCTCGCCGCGGAAGGTGAACTCGATCTCGCCCTCGAGGATCGTGAACATCTCCTCGAAGTCGTGCCGGTGCGGGGGCGGGCCGCCGCCGTCCGGGACGCGCATGTCGATGAGGCAGTACTGCCCGTTGGTCTGCTCGCCGGTGATCAGCATGGCGTAGGTGTTGCCGACCAGCGAGATGTAGGTGGTGGCGGGGTCGTCCGGGTTCGCCACCGTCAGGGACCGGGACGCGTCGTCGTCGGGAATCATCAGCAGTTACTTCCTCTCCTGTTGCCCTGTAGCCCGCCCAGCGTGGCAGGAACGAGGAATCCGGAGAATGTCACCGTTATCCACGGACTGATCGTCCCTGGATGCCGCTCGGTCCATCACCTCGAAGGGCCGCCCTGGTCAGGCGATCAGGCCCAGGCCGCCGTCGGCGGCGATGGCCTGGCCGTTGATATAGCCAGCCTGCTCACTGGCCAGGCAGGGATCGCCTTCGGCATCTACCTGCCCGTCGACCAGGCCCTGTTCATCGACGTGCTGCCGGACAAGACGGCCGCCGGCCGCGACCTCGGCGTCGCCGCGCTGGCCAGCAACCTCGGGCAGGCCCTCGGGCCGTTCCTGGCCGGGCAGGTCGTCGTCCTCACCGGCGGCTACCGCGGGGTCTGGGCCGTCGCCCTCGTCCTGACCGCAGTCGCCGCGCTCTCCATCCTCCGCGTCCGTAACGCCCGCTGAACAGAACCAACCGCAGGACCGCCCGGATGATCACCGCCGATGCGCCGGCTTGTCGCTGTGCCGGATGCCGCTGGGCGCGAACGACTTCTCCCGCGACTGGTACTCCTACGACGAGACGCCCGGAAGCCCGATCAGCGCCTCCCCGACGAGCTCCTCGTTGACGAACGGCCCGTACACCTCGGCGGTGTCGAAGAAGGTTACGCCCCGGTCGACGGCCGCGCGCAGCAGGGCGATGTTGGCGTCGCGGCCGGGGCCGGGCCCGTAGCTCTGGCTCATGCCCATGGCCCCGAAGCCGATCGCCGAGACGTGCAGGTCCCGGCCGAGAGTGCGGGTTTCCACAACGGACTCCTTCTACAGGGTGATCTCGTCGAGCGCGCGCAATGCGTTCAGCGTGCGCGGGTAGCCGACGAAGGGCAGCAGCTGGGTGATGACGGCGAGCATCGTGGCGCGGTCGTTGCCGACGTTGAGGTTTCCCCGTACGTGACCTTTGACCTGCGGGTCGGCGCCGCCCAGCGAGATGAGCATGGCCAGGGTGAGCAGCTCGCGGGTCTTGAGGTCGAGACCGCCGCGGGTGTAGTGGTCGCCGAAGCAGTTGGCCGACAGCAGCCGCTGGATGTGCTGCTCGTCGGCGGGCGCGCTCGCGTACATGGCGTCGACGGCGTCGGCCCCGACGATCTGTTTCTGTACGGCAAGACCCTTCTCCGCCCGGGTGGAAGGGGTGGTGGTCGACTGCCCGGGCAGCGGCAGTTCGACGCCGCGTTCGGTGAGGACCTCGTTGGTGGTGTGCAGGAAGTCGAAGACCTTGCCCATGCCCGCGTACGGGACGGCCTGGTACACGATCTCCTTGGCCTCGACCGGCGTGACCCCGGCGGTCAGCGCAGCACCGAGCATCACCCGGTACTCCCGCAAGGCCTGCCCGGCGATCAGGGCCGCCAGTTGCGTCATGAGCCGGATCCGCGGCTCGAGCTCGCCGTGCTGGAGCACCTCGTCGAAGGCGAAGTTGTCGAAGTACTCGATCAGCTCCGGGTCGGTCACCGCGAGCGTCGACACGTGGCCGGGAAACAGCTCGTCGTGGTTATTGCGGGCGGTGTCGCTGATAGCCATTCCCGAACGGTATAGCCGCAGTTAGCAGCCCTGGGAGGGTCTGGCGTTACCTGTCGCCCGGACGAATCCGGTGGTGGGAGGTAACACCAGAACCTCCCTCGGCCGTCGCGAACCTGCTTACCGTCGTTGGTGGCGCTTTGATAGGAGGAGATCCGATGGCTGCACGAACATGGCTGATCACGGGAGTGAGCAGCGGTTTCGGCCGTGAGTTGACGCAACAGCTACTGGCCGCCGGGAACCGGGTGGTCGGTACGGTCCGCGGCGTGGACCGGGTTGCCGACCTGAGCAAGCGATATCCGGACACCTTCACGGCGGAGAACCTCGACGTCAGCGACGCCGCGGCGGTCCGTGAACTGGTCGACCGGGCGTTCGCCGCGCAGGGGCGGATCGACGTGGTCGTCAGCAATGCCGGCTACGGATTGTTCGGGGCGGCCGAGGAGCTCTCCGACGAGCAGGTCGCGCACATCATCGCCACCAACCTCGCCGGTTCCATCCAGCTCATCCGGGCCGCTCTGCCCCATCTGCGGGCGCAGGGCGGGGGCCGGGTCATTCAGCTTTCCTCGTACGGGGGACAGGTCGCTTTCCCGGGTAACTCGCTCTACCACGCCACCAAGTGGGGCATCGAAGGCTTCTGCGAGGCCGTCGCGCAGGAGGTGGCCGGGTTCGGCATCGGCGTCACGATCGTCGAGCCGGGCGGCGCGCGCACGGAGTTCCGCTACGGTAGCGCGCAGGTCGCGACGTTGATGCCGGAGTACGACGGCAACCCGGCGCACGCGTTCGAGAAGATGCTCGACCCGGCCAACGGCCTCGCCCCGGGTGACCCGGCCCGGATGGCCGCCGCGATCATCGACAGTACGAGCCAGGAGCCGGCCCCGCTGCGCATGGTTCTCGGGTCGCAGGCGCTCGACAGCACGATCACGGTGCTGCGGCAGCGGATCGCCGGGTTCGAAGCCCAGCGCGAGCTGGCGGCCTCGACCGACTTCCCGGCGGGCGAATAAGCGTTGCTGGTCTCGGCGTCGGCCCTGTTCTGGGGGCTGCAGTTCGCCTTCCTCAACCCGGCCCTGGCGTTGCTGCTGGTCAGCGTCTTCGGCGCGAGCGCCGGTGAGGTGGGCTGGGCCCTGGCGGTCTACAACGCCGGTGGGTTCGCCGCCTCGTTGCTCGTGCCCGCGTACGCCGATCGCGCCCGTGACTACGTACGGCCGATGGTCGCCTGTGGGTTCTTGACCCTGGCCCTGGCCGGCGTGCTGGCGGTGACCACGTCGCTGCCGCTGGCGGTGCTGGCCCTGGTGGTGCTGGGCGGTCCGGCCGGTGTCGGCAGTTCGCTGCTGTTCGCTCAGCTCAAGCACACCGGGGCGGCGCCGGGCGAGGTAGTGCGCACGCGAGCGCTGGTGTCGTTCGCCTGGGTGGCCGGGCCGCCGCTGGCCACATTTCTGATCGGCGGGTTCGGGCCCCGGTCGATCCTGGTGGCCATCGCCGTGACCGCGGTCCTGAACATCGCGACCACCGCGGCCATGCGGCGTACCACAGTCTCGTCAGCATCGGAGCCGGAGCGGGAAACACCGCGCGGGCGGGTCGCGATGGTGGTCGTGGTGTTCATCGCCTTGCAGGCCACCAACAGCGCGACGGTCTCGGTCATGAGCTTGTACGTCACCGAGCGCCTCGGCCTGGGCGTGGCGTGGGCCGGGATCGCGCTGGGCGTGGCGGCCGGCCTGGAGATCCCGGCGCTGCTGCTGATCGGCAAGCTCACCGACCGCGTACCCGGACGGCTCCTCCTGCTGTCCGGCTGTGTGGCGGGGATCGTCTACTACGCCGCGATGGCGTTCGCCCACGGGCCGGTGCTGTTGCTGGGGTTGCAGGTGCTCAACGCCTGGTTCTTCGCCACCGTCGCCGGCGTCGGCCTGACCCTGTTCCAGGAGATCATCCCGCGTCCTGGGCTGGCCGCCGGCCTTTACACCAACACCCGCCGGCTCGGCTCCATCGCCGCCGGGCCGCTGCTCGGTCTCGGCGCCGCGACCTCGCTCGGCTACGGCGCCGTGTTCGCCGCCTGCGCGGTCGTCACCGCGGCCGCGCTGGCCGGGCTGCGTTTCGCTCCGGCCCGGCAGCCCCAACTCAGCCACTGACGAACGGAGACGTCACCATGCGAGCAACTGTCATTTATGGCGCGGGAGACGTCCGGGTCGAGAACGTGCCCGACGCCGCCCTGCGCGAGCCGACCGACGCGCTTGTGCGGGTGCTGCGATCCTGCATCTGCGGCAGCGACCTGTGGCCGTACGCCTCCAAACCCGTCACCGGCCAGCCGGACCGGATCGGCCACGAGTTCCTCGGCGTCATCGAAGAAGCCGGCTCCGCCGTCTCCGGTTTCCAGGCCGGTGACGTGGTGGTGGCGCCGTTCGTGTGGTCGGACGGCACCTGCGACTTCTGCCGCGAGGGGTTGCAGACCTCCTGCCGGCACGGCGGCAACTGGGCCCGCAACGGCATCGACGGCGGTCAGGGCGAGGCCGTACGGGTCCCGCAAGCTCAGGGCACCCTGGTCAAGCTCCCGGTCGGCGAGGACTCGGCGCTGCTGCCCTCGCTGCTGGCACTGTCCGATGTGTTCCCGACCGGATACCACTGCGCCGTCACGGCCGGAGTCAACCCGCGGACGACCGTGACCGTGATCGGCGATGGAGCGGTCGGCCTGTCCGCCGCGCTGTCGGCGAAACGGCTCGGTGCCGAGCGGATCATCCTGATGGGCCGGCACAAGGATCGCACGGACCTGGGCCGGGAGTTCGGCGCCACCGACGTCGTCGCCGCCCGGGGCGACGAGGGCATCGCCGCCGTACGGGACCTGACCGGCGGCGACGGCACCCACACCGTGCTGGAGTGTGTCGGGCACCAGCCCGCGTACGAGCAGGCCCTGGGTGTGGCCCGCGTCGGTGGTGTGATCAGCCGGGTCGGGGTGCCGCAGTACAACGACGGTGACATCGGCTGGAACCTGTTC
This sequence comes from Actinoplanes sp. CA-131856, assembly GCF_050956135.1. Taxonomy (GTDB): domain Bacteria; phylum Actinomycetota; class Actinomycetes; order Mycobacteriales; family Micromonosporaceae; genus Actinoplanes. Next base: position 2,559,178 of record NZ_CP191849.1, read on the forward strand.
GGCCGCAACCTGACCTTGACCGGCGGGCCGGCCCCGGTGCGCAACTACATCGAGGAGTTGCTGCCCGACGTGCTCAGCGGCAAGGTCGAGCCGGGCAAGGTCTTCGACCGTACCGTGAGCCTGGAGCAGACGCCGGAGGCGTACCGGGCGATGGACGAGCGCGAGGCCCTCAAGGTCCTCGTGCGTCCCTGAGTTTCTCGGGCTGGGAGGCGACGCGATGAACCACCGTGAGCAGATCCGCGAGTTCCTGACCACCCGCCGGGCCAAACTCACCCCCGGCCAGGTCGGGCTGCCGGTTGTGGGCACAGGCCGGCGGGTGGCCGGGCTGCGCCGGGAGGAAGCGGCTCTGCTGGCCGGGGTCAGCGTCGACTACTACACTCGCCTGGAGCGCGGCAACCTGGCCGGGGCTTCTGACAGCGTTCTGGAAGCCCTGGCCCGAGGGCTGCGCCTGGACGAGGCCGAACGTGAACATTTGTTCAACCTGGCTCGTACCGCGAGCCAGGTCCCGGCGCCGCGGCGCCGCCCGGCCGCCGCTCGCGGACTGCGGCCCGCGGTGCAACAGATCCTCGACGGCATGACCAACCCGGCCTGGGTGTACAACGCCCGATTGGATGTGCTCGCCGCCAATCCGATGGGCCGGGCTTTGTACGCGCCGCTGATGGACGGCCCGGTCCGGCCGGCCAACAACGCCCGCTTCACCTTCCTCGACGAACGTGCCCGCCGGTTCTACCGCGACTGGGACCGGGTGGCCGGTGACCTCGTGGCCATCCTGCGCGCTGAGGCCGGCCGCCACCCGTACGACAAAGACCTGACCGGGCTGATCGGCGAGCTGTCGACCCGCAGCGCCGAGTTCCGCACCCGGTGGGCGGCACACGACGTTCGCCTGCACCGCAACGGCGGCAAACGGCTGCACCATCCCGTCGTCGGCGACCTCGACCTCACGTTCGAGGCGATGAGTCTGGCCACCGACGAGGAACTGACTCTGGCCGCCTATGTTGCCGAACCCGGCTCACCCAGCGCCGACGGTCTGCGCCGGCTCGCCGATGCCCTCGTCGCCGGGCCTGCTGAACTGTTCACCTGATGAAGAGGAGATCCACGATGGCGTGGAGCAATGATGAGCTCAGCCAGGTCGGGCGGGCGGAGGAGCTGCGCATCGCCTCCTACCGTTCGGACGGCTCGCTGCGCCCGTACGTGACGATCTGGGCCGTGCGCGCCGGCGACGACCTGTATGTGCGCAGCGCGTACGGCTCGAACAACGGCTGGTTCCGCCGCGCGAAGGCGTCCGGCACCGGCCGCATTCAGGCCGGCGGCGTGGAGCGCGACGTCACGTTCGGCGAGGCCGAGCCGGGCGCGCAGGCCGGGATCGACGAGGCCTATCACCGCAAGTACGACCGGTACGGCCCGGCGATCGTCGGCAGCGTTACCGGACCCGAGGCGCCGGCGGTCACGATCCGCCTGCGGGCCGCCGAGTAGAGGAGAAACCATGGAACTGCGACCTTTGGGCCGTACGGGTGTGCAGGTCAGCAAGCTGACCCTGGGCACCATGATGTTCGGCGACTGGGGCACCAAGGACCACGACGAGAGCAACCACTGGCTCTGATGGCCTTTGATCCAGCCGATCGGCTGTTCGCGGTCGTGTGGTGCGCGGTCGGATGGCTCACGGCAGTGCGAACTCAGTTCGGTGACGGGGTGGCGTCGACGATCCAGGTGACGCCGAAGCGGTCGGTGAGCATGCCGTAGAGCGGGGCGAACGGCGCTGGTGCGAGCGGGGTGAGGATGGTGGCGCCGTCGGTGAGGCCGTCCCACATGTGCTGGATCTCGTCGGGGTCGTCGCCGCGAAGGGCGATGTAGTAGGCGTTTTCGCCGGCGTCGAAGGTCTTCGAGGGCTGCACGTCGTAGGCCATGATGCGGAAGCCGTTAGGGGCGGTGACCTGGCCCCAGGCCACCTGGCCGGCCTGGCTGGGGTCTTCCACGGCGTGGATGTCGGTGTAGGTGGCGATGGTGACGTCGCCGTGGAAGGCCTTGGCGTAGAAGTCGAGCATGTCGCGGGCCTGGCCACGGGTGTTGATGTGGGCGGTGGTGGTGACGGTCATGACTTCTCCTTGAGGCGTCGGGTCTGTTCAGGGCTGGGCGCCGCGCATCGCGGGCAGCAGGACCTCGTCGATGAGAGCGATGGAGTACTCCGGCGTGATGGGCAGTTGTTGCACCGCAACCCGGCAGGTGCACATGAGCGGGAGCACTTGGGAGAGCGCGTCGACGTCGACCGGTCCGTATTCCCCGCGGTCGATCGCGCGTTCAATGAGGAGGCGGTTGGCGTCGATCCACGGTTGCATGCCGCCATCGGTCAGCACGGCGGCGATACGCTCGTCCCGCCCGGCGATGGACTGCAGTCCGGAGATGACCCGGACGCGCCGCTCGGCTTGCTCGGAGGTATCGGGCTGCATGAGGGCGATGCAGTCGCCGCGCAGGCTGCCGGTGTCGGGTAGCCGGTCCAGGTCGACGGGCCCCGGGGCCAGCCGCTTGACCGCGCTCAGCACCAGGTCGATCTTCGTCGGCCACCGCCGGTAGACGGTGGCTCGGGCCGTGCCCGCCCGCACCGCCACCATGTCGATGGTCATGCTTTCGTAGCCGGTCTCGGCCAGCACGTCCAGGGCCGCATCGAGGATCACTCCGTCACGCGAGTGGTCTCGTTTACGACCACCCTTGTTCGGCGCGGCGGTTGGCGCTGTCCGTCCACTCATGCTGATACGATATCCCTGAGTATCGAATCACGCAAGTATCGGTACTCTCTCGTCTCAAAACGTGAAGGACACGATGGCCAGGTCGATCACGATGGAGCAACGACGGGCGGCACTCATCCACCGGCACTACCTGACCGGTGCCGCTTCCCAGCCGAAAGAGGTAGTGAAGGCCTTGGTCGCCCTGCACGCGACCGACCCGGCCACGGTTTATCTCTCGGTGCTGGCACGCAGCCGCACCACCAACCTCGCTGACATCCATGAGGCGATGTATGGGCAACGCGCCCTGGTGCGCTGGATGGCGATGCGGCGGACCCTGTTCGTGTTCGCCCGCGAGGACATTGCCATGATCCAGGCGGCGGTGAGCGAGCCTTTGGCCGCGACGCTGCGACGACGCCTTCTCTCGCTGATCGACCGCAACGGCATCGAGCCACCGGTGGTCGGTGACCTGCCCGGCTGGCTGCGATCGACCGAGGCGAAGGTGGAGCTGGCGCTGCGGCACCGCAGCGCCACGGGGGCCGAATTGCGGGCTGCGGAGCCGAGGCTGCGCGCCGTCATCGCGGCCCGCACCCGGTCCGAACAACCGCAAGGGCTGACCTCACCGCTGCTGACCCTGATGAGCGCCGAAGGGCGCATCGTGCGCGGCACACCTGTCGGCGCCTGGACCACCCGCCACCACCGCTGGGAACACGTGTCGGCGTGGTGGCCGGAAGGCCTCCCGCGTGACGACCCGGGGCAGGCCCAGGCGGCGCTGGCCCGGCGATGGCTGCAACGTTTCGGGCCGGCCACGGTCGACGACCTCATCTGGTGGACCGGCTGGACCAAAGCCGTCGCCCGCGCCGCCCTCGGCCAACTTGATCTTGAAGAGGTCGACCTGCACGGCACAGCCGGCGTCGACCTGCGCGAAGCCGCACCCATTCCCGCCACCGAACCGGTTGCCAGTCTGCTGCCCGCTCTGGACCCGACTCCGATGGGCTGGAAACGGCGCGACTGGTTCACCGCGATCGACCCGTCCCACATCTACGACCGAGCGGGCAACATCGGCCCGACCGTCTGGTGGAACGGCGAGATCATCGGATCCTGGGCCAGCCTGGCCGGCGGCATCCGCACCCACATCCTCGCTGACCGAGGCCAAGAAGCAACGACCGCTATCGAACACGCAGCAGACGACCTGCACGCCCGCCTCAACAGCGCCGTCGTTGTCCCCGCAGTCCGCACCGCCTGCGAACGCCACCTCAGCGACACCCGGTAGACCAGCGATGTCATCGGCAGATCCGCGCATCCGCGCTCGGAGCTGGTGGTGGTTTCGGCCAGGCGGTCGCAGTCGAACAGTTTCCCGTCGAGGATGACGAAGGGCCAGCCGTCGTCGGCGACTTGCTGGAGCGCCTCGTGCAGATCAGGGGCCTGGGCCGCAAGGACGCTGATGCCTTCGGCGAGGTAGCGGTAGGCGGTGGCCCGTGAGATGCCGAACCCGGCGCCCAGCAGCGTCGCGTCCTCAACACCTCCGTGTCACGATTTGCGCTGTCGCCTTGTCATATCTTCGTACGGGGCGGATCAAGTCGAGTGAAACGAGAAAGCCATTCAGATCGCATCCACTGGCGGACCCGGCCCGGCCGGATGGCAGGCGGCCGAGCCGGCCGGCCACCGGCTGAGCAACGCTCAACTCGTCGGCCGGCCGGCCGGGGCGCTCTCATGAGCCGGCCACTCGCCATCCACGAGATCTCGCGACGCAGCGGGTTCAGCGAAGCGACCTTGCGCTACTACGAACGGATCGGGCTGTTGGGGCAGGTTGAGCGCGACCCGGAGACCGGCCACCGCCGGTACTACGAGGCCACCGTGGAGCGGGTGGAAGCGCTGGCCTGCCTGAGATCATCCGGTGTGACTGTCGAGGGCATGCGCCGGTACGTACGCCTGCTTGCCCGGGGCGACGAGGCTGCCGACGAATTGCAGGACCTGTTCGCCGGCCAGGCCGCCCAGCTCGCCGCCGAGATCGACCGGCTCCGGGTGCGCCACGAATACCTCACCCTTAAGGCCGAGTTGTGGGCGGCCCGAGGCCGGGGCGATGCCGATACCGAGGCTGCCATCGGCGACCGCGTCCAGGAGACCGTGCGGGCCTTCTGATCGGGGGCGTCACAGCCGTACGATGCCGAGCCGTACCAGACTGTCCGCCGTGTCGGTGATGGTGGTGGCCACGTCGCGGGGGTGCCAATCGAGCAGACGGCGAGCCTTTTCGTTGCTGATCGACGGGATCTGCCCGCAGAGCGCGGCCGCCTCGCGCAGGGCCGGCTCGGTCTTGGCGCCCTCGCGTACCTGCTCGTCGGTAAGCTCGGTGGCCGGCACCCGCTCGGCGAAGGCCGGAAGATGCCGCGCCAGGATCTGGCCCATCTGGAGAAAGCTGATCGCGGGGCCGCCGACGCCGATGAAGCGCTGACCTGCCGCGGCCGGGCTCAGCATCGCTCGCAAATGAAGGTCTACGACGTCACGCACGTCCACGACGCCGAAGAACATGCGCGGCACGACCGGCATCGCGCCGTCCAGGAAAGCTTTCACCAGACCGGTCGAGGCGGAGAGCTTGTCGCCGAGCAGGGGCCCGAAGATTCCGGTCGGGTTGACCACGGTGAGCTCCGGGCCGCCTTGCCGCTGGACGTAGTCCCACGCGGCTTGTTCCGCCACCGTCTTGGATCGGATGTAGGCGGGGATGTCGTCGGCCGGGTTCGTCCAATCCGACTCGTCGTAGTGGCCGTCCGGCTTGACGGTGTAGCCGATCGCGGCGTAGGAGGAGGTCATCACGACCCGCTCCACCTCCGCGGCCCGCGCCGCGTGCAGCACCCGCAGCGCGCCGTCGCGGGCCGGCACGACCACCTCATCGTCGTCGCGCGGAGGGGTGAACGGGAACGGTGAGGCGTGGTGCCAGACGTACCGGACGCCTGCGACCGCCTTGTCCCAATTGTCGTCCGAGGTCAGCTCTGCGGTCAGAAACTCCAGACGGTTGCCCGGCTCGGCGCCGGCACGGCGTACGCGGTCGACGACCTCACGTTCCTGCGACGTCTGCCGGACGGTGACCCGGACGTGGTACCCCTCGGTGAGCAGGCGGGCGACGGAGTAACCGCCGACGTGACCGGTGGCCCCGGTCACCAGAACTGTGGTGTTTTCATTGCTCATGACACCCGAGTGTTCTCCGCCTGAAGCGCTTCAGGGCAACGGTGATCTGCGTCTCCCGCGGGTCTCCGGGCCGGCCGTCCCGGCGGTCTGACGGCTTGAAAGCGGGGGGAACTCACAAGAGTCGCCAGTCTGGCGGCCGGGCTGCCCGAGCTGGCCACCGCCCGTCTGCCCTTCGAGCTCGGAATCCTGATCGAGTCACTGTGGTGGCACCCGATGCACGACCTCGACCCTGGGCACATCTGGTTTCGGGAGGCGGCTTCCCGGGCTGCGGCGACTCTCGCGGACCAGCCTTATGCCTGACTGTAGCCGGCCACGCCGGTCGGCGCCGCGAACGTGTCGGCAACCCAGTCGGCGATGAAGGTACTGACATGGGGGAGATGGTCGAGGCCGATGTGCTCGGTGGCACCCTCCTCCGGGGTGAAGATTCGCAGCTCGCGCTTGGGGGAGTTGACCGCCTGGTCGTAGGAGCGGTGGGCGTACTCAAGGGGGATCTGCCGGTCGTTGGCGCCGTGGGCGATGAGGAACGGCACGGTGATGTTCTCGACCACGCCGTCGAGGTGGACGCCGTCGGCGAACTCGATGAACTTGTCGAGGTCGGTGTGGCCCCACACCCACAGGACGTGCTCCCAGTAGTGGGGGACGGGGCGCTCACCCTCGCGTTCGAGGCGGCGGCGTTGCACGGCACCCCAGTTGTGGTTGGCGCCCCAGGCCACACAGAGGGCAAGGCGCTTCTCGTACGCGGCGGCGCGCGGCGCGTAGTAGCCGCCCAGCGACCAGCCGACGATGCCGATGCGGGTGGGGTCGACGTCGTCGCGGGTCTCCAGCCAATCGACGGCGGCCGCGGCCCAGGCCTCGGTGTCGATGCGGGCGGTCAGGCCTTGCAGGCGCAGCGCCTCGCCGGTCCCAGGCTGGTCGAGCATGAGGCAGGAGATGCCCCGCGCGGCCAGCTCGGCCCAGTGCGACGAGGCGTACATGTGCTCCTTGGTCGAGTCGAGCCCGTTGACCAGGATGACGACGGGGGCCGGGCCGGGCGCGGCGCTGAAGTAGGCGGGCAGGGTGGTGCCCTCGTACGGGATCTCCACCCGCTGGACGGTCGGGCTGTGCAGGTCGAACGCTTTCTGCGTCAGGGTCAGCAGCCGGCGGTAGGCCGGGATCCGGTTCGGGTCCGAGTGCGAGAGCATCCGTTCGGCCTGGGCCAGGTAGTTGGCGGCGCGGAAGTACAGCTGTCCGGCCGTGCGGGTGTGTGCCTTCTTCTCCGCGTCCTCGGCCTGCGCGACGAGCTGGTCGGTCAGCGCCGTCCAGGCCCGTAGGAAGTCCGGGGTGCCGGTGTCCTCGCCGCCGGCGGCGGCGTCCCGGATCGGCCGGCAGGCCCGGTCCACCTCGTCGATGAGGCCGCCGGAGTTCAGCGTGGCCACCACCGCGAGGTTGTAGGTGTACGGACCGGTGGGGAAGTACTCGAACACGGATGGTTCCCTTCTCAGACGGAGCGCTTGCGGAGCCGGGGCCGGGGCCGGGCGGCGGCGACCGGTGGCAGCTCGAGACCGGGTACGACCCGGTTGCGGATGGTGCCGAGGCCCTCGACGGTCATCTCGACGACGTCGCCCGGGCGCAGGGGTGGCGGGTCGAGCTCGCCGCGCCGGCCCCACAGCTCGGCCAGGCAGCCGCCGTTGCCGCAGGTGCCCGAGCCGAGGACGTCGCCGGCGCGGACCCGGGTGCCGCGCGAGGCGTACGCGATGAGCTCCTCGAACGGCCAGCCCATGTTGGACAGCAGATCCTGGCCGACCTCGGCGCCGTTGACCGACACCCGCATGTCCAGGGCGAGGAAGCCGTCGGCGTCGCGGAACGGCTCGAGCTCGTCGGCGGTGACCAGCCACGGACCCAGCGTGGTGGCCGAATCCTTTCCCTTGGCCGGGCCGAGATTGACCTTCATCTCGCGGCGTTGCAGGTCACGGGCCGACCAGTCGTTGAGGATCGTGTAGCCGAAGGCGTGCTCGCGCGCCTGCGCGGGCGTCAGCGACGCGCCGTCGCGGCCGATCACGACCGCCACCTCGAGTTCGAAGTCGAGCAGGCGGCTGCCGGGCGGCACCGGCACGTCGTCGTGCGCGCCGATCAGCGCGTACGGGTTGGTGAAGTAGAAGGTGGGCGCCTCGTACCACTCGGGCACGACACCGCCGCCGTCGCCGACGGAGGCGACGACGCCTTCCACGTGTTCCTCGAAGGCGACGAAGTCGCGGACGGTCGGCGCTTCGAGCGGTGGCAGCAGCCGCACCGACTCGACCGGCACTGCCGCACCGGTCAGGACGGCCGCGCCGGCGTCGAGCGCCGCGGGAAGCCCGGCTCGAACCAGGTCGAGCACGGTCGTGCCGTCCGGCAAGGGGTGCAGCCCGGCCTCGGAGACGACACCGGCGTGCACCGAGCCGGCGGTCTCGTACGTGGCGAAGCGCATCAGACCGGCGGGGCCTGGAACAGGCCCTTGTCGGGGTCGTTGAACGACCGGGTGGCGACGAACTCGTTCATCGCGTTGGCCGTGCCCCACTGGTCGCTGACCTCAGGGTTGGAGAAGTCGTACAGGTGCGGGTGCCAGGTGTCCTCGTCGATCCGCTCCAGCTCGGTGGTGTATTCCATGGTGTTGCCGTTGGGGTCGAGGAAGTAGCTGAAGGTGTTGTTGCCGGCCAGGTGCCGGCCCGGTCCCCAGATCTTCTCGACGCCGGCGCGCAGCACCCGGCCGGTGCCGCGCATGTATTCGTCGAGGCCGCGCAGCTCGAACGAGGCGTGGTGCAGCGAGGGGTGCGGGCCGCGGGCGATGGCCAGGCTGTGGTGCCAGGCGTTGACCCGCATGAACCACATCATCTCGCCCATCCGCGGGTGCATCAGGGTGTCCGAGAGGGCGAAGCCCAGGTGCTTCTCGTAGAAGGCGCGGGTGCCCTCGGGGTCCGCCGAGTTGAGGACCACGTGCGACAGCCGCACGGGGATCGACTCACCCTCCTCGATAGCGCGGTGCTGCCGCACCGCCACGTCGGCGGAGACCTCGACCGTACGGCCCTCGTTGTCGAAGAACCGGAAGCCGTAGCCGCCGCCCGGCGTCTGCAGGACGCCGGGCTCGTTGACGAGCTGGACGCCGTCGGCGGCCACCTGCGCCGCGAGCGTGTCCACATCTGCCGGCGTGGCCACGCCGAACGCGATCAGGTCGATGCGCTTGTCGCTCGCCTCCCGCAGGCGGACGACGTACTGCTCAGGGCTGCCCTCGGCGGCCAGGAAGGTCAGGCCGGAATCGGTGTGCTCCGGCTTGAGCCCCCAGGTGTGGGTGTAGAAGTCGAGCTGTTTGGCGTAGTCGGGCACGGCGAGATCGACGTGCCGCAGATGCGTGATCAGTCGCATGGGAACTCCTTAGGCGGGCTGGCTGACGAGCACGGCGATGTCGCGCATGAGCGCCGGCACGTCGCCACGTTCGTGGTCGAGCAGCCATTGGCAGAGCTGGTTGGAGGCGTCGACGACGGCCTTGGCCCGGCCGGCGCGGCGCTCGTGGAAGGCGTCCCACAGCCCGGAGCCGACGGTGTCGTGCGCGAGCAGAAGCTCGGCCAGCACCGCGGCGTCCTCGAGGGCCTGGGCGCCGCCCTGGGCGATGGTGGGCGGGCAGGTGTGCGCGGCGTCGCCGATGAGCACGACCCGGCCGCGGTGCCAGGGGCCGTCGAGCATGTGGGTCTCGAACCACGTGTAGTTGACCCGGTCGAGCGTCTCGCGGATCTCGTCCCACGGACCGTGGTAGGCCCGCGACAACTCCCGCATCGTGGCCAACTGCTCCTCGGGGGTCAGGGCCGAGCGGTCCTGTGCGGCTTCGACGATGTACGCGTACATCGAGTCCTCGCCGGTGGGGCAGTAGCCGGCGATGAACGACGGGCCTCCGTAGATGAGGTCGGTGCGGGTGACGCTCGCCGGCCGCGGCCCGAAGGCGCGCCAGATGCCCATGCCGATCGCCCGGGTCTCCAGGTTGATGCCGAGTGCCCGCCTGGTCCAGGAGCGGATGCCGTCGGCGCCGACCACGAGGTCGTAGCGGCCGGTCGAGCCGTCGGAGAACGTGACCTCCACACCGGTGTCGTCCTGGACGAGCTCGGTGAAGGTCGTACCGAAGCGGGTCTTGACCCCGGCCGCGGCGGCCCGGTCGTGCAGGATCCGGGCCAGCTCGGGCCGCGACATGCCCATGACGGCCGGATAGTCCGGCCCGCCGGTGCGGGCGTCCGGGATCTCGGCGACCACCGTCCCGTGCGGGTCGGGCGCCCGGATGCCGGTGACGTCGAAGCAGAAGCCGCGCTTGCGGGCGGCGTCCCAGACGCCGAGGCGGTCGAGCTCGCGCAGCGCGTTGCCCTGCAGGGTGATGCCCGAGCCGAGCGCGCTCACCTCGGGCTTGACCTCGACCAGGTCGACGGCGACGCCGGCCGCGGCGAGCCGGATGGCGGTGGCCGACCCGGCGAGGCCGGCGCCGACCACGAGAACGGTGTCCACGGCGGTCATGTCAGGACTCCTTCATTTGACGGCCAAGGGGTTGACGGGCGCGCCGACGGCGCCGGTCACCGGCAGGGGAGCGGCGGTCAGGAAGAACTCCCACACGCCGTCGGCCGCGCAGTCGGCGGCCAGCGCGTCGAGGTCCCACATCTCGCCGAGGAACAGTCCGATGTGCGGGATGCACACCTGGTGCAGCGGCTGGAACGCGTCGTCGAACTCGTTCGGGCGCACCTCGAAACCCCAGGTGTCGGTGGCGATCCCGGCGATCTCGGTCTGGTGCAGCCAGTCGGCGGTGGTGAACGACAGGCCGGGGGCAGGGCCGCCGGCGTAGTCGCCCCAGCCGTCGCGCCGGGCCCGGGCGAGTCGGCCGGTGCGGACGCAGAGCAGGTCACCGCGGCCGACGTGGGCGGTGGGGCCCTGTGCGGCGATCGTGGCCTTCAGGTGCTCGACGGTGATGGCGAAGCCATCGGCCAGTTCCCCCTCGTCGCCGATCGCCCGGCCGACATCGAGCAGCACCCCACGCCCGGCGATGCGGGCAGCGGCGGTCTCGATGCCGGTCACCTGGTCGCCCTCGCTGGTCACCACGTCGCCGGCGCGGCGGCCGTTCCAGGCTAGGCCGTGGTCGAAGATGTGCCCGAGACCGTCCCACTGCGTGGAGGCCTGCAACGGCATGAAAATGACGTCGTCGGCGCCGCCCAGCCCATGGGGGAAGCCCTGGCCCCGCTCGGCGTCCAGGCCCGTGTCGAGCATGGTGTGCACCGGGTTGGTGCGCCGGCGCCAGCCGTTCTGCGGGCCGTTCGCGTCGAAAGACTGCGCGAGCGAGAACGCCGCGCCGCGACGGACGAGCGCGGCGCCCTCGCGCCGCTTGGCGTCGTCGAGGAAGTTCAGCGTGCCGAGCACGTCGTCGGTGCCCCAGCGACCCCAGTTCGAGCAGCGCTTGGCCGCGGCGGCGATCGCCCCTGAAGGATCGGCCGGATCCAGCGGCCGTGTGTCGGTCATGTTTCCCACCGTCTACGGCAGCGTGACGCAAGGGAAGACGAGATCTCTGATGTACGGGTATCAGCGTGACCGATACTAGCCGCGTGGACCTCAATCTGATGGTGGCGCTCGATGCCCTGTTGCAGGAGCGCAGCGTCTCGCGGGCGGCGGCGCGGCTCGGCCTCTCCCAGCCCGCGCTGTCCGGATCACTCGCGAGGCTGCGCCGCCACTTCGGTGACGAACTGCTGGCCCGGGTCGGTAACGAATACCGGCTGACGCCGCTGGCGGTGCAGCTCAAGGAGCGGGTGCGTACGGCGTTGAGCAGCGCCGACCGTGTTTTCTCCGCTCAGCCGGAGTTCGACCCCGTCCGCTCCGAGCGCGAGTTCACCCTGCTGGTCAGCGACTACGTCACCGTCATCCTGGGCGACACCGTGGCGCAGCTGCTGGCCCGGGAAGCCCCGCACACTCGGCTGCGCCTGTCCGGCAATCCGCCGGCCCTGGTCGACCGCGCCCACCAGGTCTTACGGACCACCGACCTGCTGGTGATGCCGCATGGCTTCGTCACCGACCTGTCACATCGCGACCTGTACCGCGACGAGTGGGTCGGCGTGGTCGCGGCCGACAACCCGGTCGCCGACCGCGGCCTCACGATCGACGACCTGCGCACGATGCCCTGGGTGGCCAGCTTCCACGGGCCGACGGCATCCACCCCGGCCGCCCGCCAGATGCGCATGCTGGGCATCGAGCCCACCGTGCAGGTGGTCGTGGAGAACTTCCTCGCCGTGCCTGCGCTGGTCGCCGGAAGTGATCGCATCGCGCTGCTGCAACGCCGCCTGGTCGACCTGCTGCCCCTCAACATCGGCGTCCGGGCCCTGCCGCTGCCGTTCCCGGCCGCCCCACTGATCGAGGCGATGTGGTGGCATCCGATCTATGACGACGATCCCGAGCACTCCTATCTGCGTGACGTGCTCTATCGCGCGGCCCGGCAGGCTACCGGTATCACCGTGGCTGATGGCGAGTTGCCGGGGTGAACCGGGTGGATTCGCGGGCGATCAGCTCGGGCTGGAAGACTACCTGCCGGTGCCCGTGCGAGGTGCTCTGTTCGACCTCCTCGAACAGCAGCTGCGCGGCGACGCGCCCGAGCTGGTGACGTGGCTGGCGCACCGAGGTCAGCGGCACGGCTGACGCGGCGGCGAAGTCGATGTCGTCGTAGCCGACGATGGCGAGGTCTTCGGGTACGCGCAGACCGGCGCGAAGAACGGTTTGCAGCACGCCGAGAGCCAGCATGTCATTGGCGCAGATGACGGAGGTCGGACGGCCGGAGGTATCGCGGCCGGCGAGCTGGGCCGCGGCGCGACGGCCGGCGGCCACGCCGAGACCGCCGGAGTCGATGACCTCCAGCCGATCGCCGGTGGCCTGGCGGGCTCCGGCCAGCCGGGCGGCCACCTGGGGCACAGTCAACGGCCCGCCGAGGAAGGCGATCTGCTGGTGTCCCCGCTCGACGAGGTGAGTCGCCGCCAGCTCGCCGCCGGCGTGGTCGTTGACCGCGACCGAGCACAGGTTACCGACGGGCGCGCCGTGGTCGAGCAGCACCACCGGCGTGCCGCGCCGAGCCAGGGCCTCGATGGTGTCGCCGGCCGGTTCCAGCGGCGTGATCAGAACTCCCTGCACCCGCTGGGCTTCCAGCCGGCCGAGGTGCCGCCGCTGGCGGTCGGTCGACTTGGCGCTGTTGTAGAGCATGACGATCACGTCGTGCTCGTCGGCGATCTCTTCGGCGCCGCGGGCGAGGTCGGCGAAGAACGGGTTGGTCACCTCGGGCACGACCAGGCCGATGGTGCGGGTGCGGCCGGCGACCAGTGCTCGCGCCGCTTCGTTCGGCCGGTAGTCGAGTTCGGCGATGGCCGCCCGGACCCGTTCCAGGGTCTTCGGCGCCACCGCGTGGGGCCGGTTGAGCACGTTGCTCACGGTGCCCACGGAGACTCCGGCGCGCGCGGCCACCTCGTCGATCCTCGCCATGCGGCCGAGGTTACGCCAGACGCTTCAATCACAAGGACCCCGGGCTGGCCCGGTCGGCGAAATTTCGCTCATCTGTCCGGCGGATGGCAAGCCCGGGTTATTGAATCGTTATAACCATCAAAGCCCCAGGTAAAGACCATGTTTCGAGGTGATCAACGCAAGGTTTTGCTGTGACCTTCTTGACGTCGATCATGGGTGAGCCGACTCTTTAGACGCTTCAAAACGAAGGAGGACCCGTGGCATCCCTGTTCAAGACCAAGCATGTGCTGGCGGCCGCCGGCGCAGTCGCGCTCGCCCTGTCCACGGCGGCCTGCGGCGGCAGCGACTCGTCGTCCGGCAGCTCGTCGTCCAAGAATTTCTCGTTCCTGGCGATCAACGAGAACACCACCATCGCCAAGACACTGACCACCCTGAGCCAGAAGGAGTGCGCCACCCAGAACACGGCGCAACCGCTCGAGATCAAGAAGCAGGCGCAGGCCAGCCTCGACCAGCAGCTCCAGCTGCTCGCCGGGCAGGGCGCGCTGCCGCAGACGTTCACCGCAGCCAACGCGCCGTCGCTGACCCAGCAGCTCGCCAAGAACGGGCAGGTCCTCGACACCGCCTCGATCTCCGAAGGCGTGCTGCCGGCCGCCTCCTCGACGATCAAGTCGCTCTACGACGGCCAGCAGCTCGTGCTGCCGTCCGAGCTCAACATCGAGGGTCTCTGGTTCAACAAGAAGATCCTCGCCGACAACGGCATCGCCACCCCGGCCACCTGGGACGAGCTGGTCGCGGCGTTCGCCAAGCTGCAGACCGCCGGCGTGCAGCCGATCTCGGCGGCCGGCAAGGGCGGCGACGGTTGGGGCGTGACCCGCTGGGTCGGCAACCTCATCCTGCGCCAGCTCGGCCCCGACGCGCTCAAGAAGGTCGCCGATGGGCAGGCCAAGCTCACCGATCCGCAGTACGTGGCGGCCGCCAACACCGTCGCCGACCTCGGTGCCAAGGGCTACTTCGGCAAGTCGCCGACGTCCATCGACTACGCCACCGCGCTGAACACCTTCCTCAACGGTAAGGCCGCCTTCATCTACATGGGGTCGTGGGCCCTGTCGGACTTCAACGACGCGACCAAGAACAAGGTCGGCGCGGCCAACGTCGGTTTCCTGAAGTTCCCGACGGTGGCCGGCGGCACCGGCACCGCCGATCAGATGCCGGCCAACGTCGGCACCGCGATCGCGGTGTCCAAGAAGGCCTACGAGGGTGACAGCAACACTCAGGCGTGGGTCAAGTGCATCGTCGCCAACTACGGCACGGTGGCCCTGCGCGACTCCAGTCAGATCACCGGATTCAAGACGGACGCCAGCGTCGAGGTGCCCGCGCTGACCAAGGAGATCCAGACCGAGATCGGGCAGGTGCAGACCAGCGTCCTGTGGTTCGAGGCGTACTTCTCGGCCAAGGCCACCACCGTCAGCCAGAACAACGGCGGCCTGCTGGCCAGCGGCAAGCTCACCGGCGAGAAGTTCATGCAGACGGTCAGCACGAACCTCGGCTGAGACCGCGCGGGCCCCGGCCGGACGGCCGGGGCCCGCGCAGTGTGTTGAAAGGAAACTCATGCACGGCGTGCTCGGCGACCGCAGATCGATCGCCATCCTGCTCGGACCGGCTCTGCTGGTCTATTCCCTGGTCATGCTGGTCCCGATGCTGTGGTCGCTGGGCTACACGTTCTTCACCGGCAGCGTCATCTCCGGCTTCTCCTTCGCCGGGTTCGACAACTTCAGCAAACTCTTCTCGGACCCGGCCCTTCCGGAGTCGCTCTGGTTCACCGTCAAGTACGCGGCCGTCATCACCGTCGGCCAGGTCCTGATGGGCTACCTGCTCGCGCTGCTCTATGTGTTCTTCCTGCGCCGGGCCGGCACGGTGATCCGTACCCTGGTCTTCTTCCCGGTCATCCTGCCCACCGTCGCGGTGGCCCTGCTGTTTCAGAAGTTCTTCGAGGTCGCCCCGCAGACCGGCCCCGTCAACTCGCTGATCGAGGCGTTCGGCGGTACCGGCGTCGACTGGTTCAGCACCCCCGGCCATGCCTTCTTCGTCGTCGCGCTGATGGACATCTGGCGGTCGATGGGCTTCTACGCCGTGTTGCTGTACGCGGGGCTGCTCGACATCCCGGACGACGTGATGGAGGCGGCGGCCATCGACGGCGCCTCGACGTGGCGGCTGATCCGCAGCATCGTGGTGCCGCTGTCGCTGCCGGTGCTCGTCTCGTCGCTGGTGTTCAGCATCAACGGCACGCTCAAGGCGTTCGACTCGATCTACGCGCTGACCGGCGGCGGGCCGGGTAGCTCGACCACGCCGCTGACGCTGTACATGTATCAGACCTCGTTCGCCTACGGCGACTACGGGTACGGCTCGACGATCGCGCTCGCGCTGACGGTGCTGTGCCTGCTGGTCACCGTCTTCATCTTCCGCGCGACCCGCCGCGACGTAGGGCAGGGATGAGAATGAACAAGACCCTGCGCACCCTGCGCCGGCTGCCCGGGTACGCCGTCGTGGCCCTGCTGCTCGTCGTGGTGGCGTACCCGCTGATCTGGCTGTTCCTCGGCTCTTTCAAGACGCAGGACGAGTTTCTCAACAACTCCACCACGTCGCTGCCGGAGAGCTTCACCAACTTCGCCAACTACTCGCAGGCATGGTCGTCGGTGGCGACCTATCTGCAGAACTCGCTGTTGACCGTGCTGCCGTCGCTGGCGCTGATCGTCGTGTTCGGCACCGCGGCCGGCTTCGCCCTGGAGATCCTGGTGTGGCGGGGACGGCGCACCACGCTGCTGCTGTTCCTGGCCGGCATCATGATCCCGGGCCAGATGATCCTGCTGCCGCTGTTCACCGTGTACTTCAAGCTGCACCTGACCGGTACGCTCTGGCCGCTGATCATCACCTACACGGCGACCGGGCTGCCGTTGACCGTCTTCATGATGGCGACCTACTTCCGTGCGGTCCCGCGCTCGGTCTTCGAGGCGGCCACGATCGACGGCGCGAGCGTCGTCCGTTCGTTCGTCTCCATTGCCTTCCCGATGATGCGCAACTCGGTGCTCACCATCGCGCTGGTGCAGTTCTTCTTCCTCTGGAACGACCTGCTCATCGCGCTGACGTTCACCACCGACGACAGCAAGCGCACGGTCCAGGTCGGCCTGCTCAACTTCACCGGTCAGTTCGGCACGGTCGAGTACGGGCCGACCTTCGCCGCCATCTGCATCAACGTGTTGCTGATCCTGGCCATTTACCTGTTCCTCAACCAGCGAGTCATGCGCGGCCTGGCGGCCGGCGCGGTGAAGGGCTGAACCTTGACCCCCACACCCCAGGCGGGTACGCGTGTGAGCGCGCCCCGCATCGAACACCACACTCGCCCGCTCGGCATCGGCGAGCACACCCCGCGCCTGTCCTGGCAGGTCGAGACGGACCGGCCCGATCGGCGGCAGGGCGCCTACGAGATCGAGGTCAACGGCCGGTCGTACGGACGGATCGACTCGGACGACAGCGTTCTCGTTCCGTGGCCCGCCTCCGCGCTCGCCTCCCGAGAACGGGCCGGCGTCCGGGTCCGCATCTGGGCCGGTGATGACCCGGAGCCCACCGAGTGGAGCCCTGTCACCGGGGCGGAGGCCGGACTGTTGTCCGCGGAGGACTGGCAGGGCGTCTACGTGGGCTCTTTCGATGCCAGTCCGGGTGACCGGCGGCCGGTGCTGCTGCGCCGCGACTTCACCGTCCGCGAGAACCTGGTCAAGGCTCGGGCGTACGCCACCGCGTGCGGCCTCTACGAGCTCGAGCTCAACGGCGAGCCGGCCGGCGACGACGTGCTCGCCCCCGGCTGGACCAGCTACCACCACCGACTGCACTACCAGACGTACGACGTCACTTCGCTGATCCGGCCCGGCGCCAACACGATCACGAGCTGGCTGGCCGACGGCTGGTGGCGCGGCGAGTACGGCTGGAACCGCGTCGGCGAACGCTACGGCCGCGACACCGCCCTGCTCGCCCAGCTCGAACTGCGCTACGCCGACGGCAGCGTCGAGCACGTCGTCACCGACGAGTCCTGGACCTGGGCGTACGGGCCGATCGAGCGCTCCAGCATTTACGACGGTGAACGCCACGACGCGCGTGTCGTGGCGAGCGGCTGGGAACCCGTACAGCAGAAACAACCCACCGTGGGTGAGCTGATCGCCCCGGCCGGACCACCGGTGCGCCGCATCGAAACCCTGCCGCCCCGCAGCGTCGAGCGCGTCGACGAAAACACCCACCTGCTCGACTTCGGGCAGAACATCGCCGGCCGGCTGCGCCTGACCGTCACCGGCCCGACCGGCACCACGATCGGCCTGCGGCACGCCGAGGTCCTCGAGAACGGCCGGCTCAGCCTGCGGCCCATCCGCACCGCCGCCGCCCACGACGAATATGTGCTCGCCGGCGACGGCACCGAGACGTGGGAACCGCGCTTCACCTACCACGGCTTCCGCTACGCCGAGGTCACCGGCTGGCCCGGCGAGATCGGCCCCGGCGACGTGCTCGCCGTGGTCTGCCACGACGACATGACCCCGACCGGCACGTTCACCTGCTCCGAGCCGCAGCTGGAACGCCTGCACGAGAACGTGCGCTGGAGCATGCGCGACAACTTCGTCTCGGTGCCCACCGACTGCCCGCAACGCGACGAGCGGCTCGGCTGGACCGGTGACCTCCAGGTCTTCGCCCCGACCGCGGCCTTCCTGTACAACGTGACGCCGGGCCTGGCGGATTGGCTGGCCGACGTGGCCGCCGAGACGGGCGACGACGGGCTCGTGCCGCTCTACGTGCCGCACATCCCCACCTCCTTCCCGCAGTTCCACTGCGCTGTCTGGGGCGATGTGACCACCGTTGTGCCGCTGGTGCTCTACGACCGGGCCGGCGATCCCGGCCCGGTGGCCGCGGGCTACGAGACGGCCAAAGCCTGGGTCGAGGGCTGCCGGCGGCTGCTCGACGACCGCGACGTGATCTCCGCCGGGCCGCAGTTGGGGGACTGGCTCGACCCGGCCGCCCCGCCGGACCGGCCGGAGGAGGCCCGCACCGACCCGTACCTGGTCGCCACGGCCTACCTCGCCCACTCGGCCCGGCTGCTGGCCCGGCAGGCTCGGCTCGTCGGCAAGCCTGACGACGTCGTCGAGTACGAGGCCCTGGCCTCACGGGTCGTCGCCGGCTTCCGCCGCGAGTTCGTCACCCAAGGCGGCCGCTGCGCCTCGGACAGCCAGACCGCGTACGCGCTGGCCCTGTGCTTCGACCTGCTCGACGGTGACGAGCAGCGGGCCCGCGCCGGCGACCGGCTCGCCCAACTGGTCCGCGACGCCGAGTTCCGCATCGGCACCGGCTTCGCCGGCACCCCGCTGGTGCTCGACGCGCTCACCGAGACCGGCCACCTCGAACAGGCTTACCGGCTGCTGCTGGAGACCGGCTGCCCGTCCTGGCTCTACCCCGTCACCATGGGCGCCACCACGATCTGGGAACGCTGGGACAGCATGCTGCCCGACGGCTCGATCAACCCCGGCAACATGACGTCGTTCAACCACTACGCCCTCGGCGCGGTCGCCGACTGGCTGCACCGCACGGTAGCCGGGCTGGCGCCAGCCGCACCTGGTTACCGCCGGCTGCTGATACGTCCACGACCGGGCGGTGGGCTCACCCGGGCATCCGCGCGGCATCTCACTCCGTACGGGCCGGCGGCGGTGACGTGGCGCCGCGACGGGGGCACGCTGCATGTCGACGTCACCGTCCCGCCGGGCTGTGACGCCGTCATCGACCTGCCGGGCCGGCCGGTGACCACTGTGCCGGGCGGCGAGCACAGCTTCACCGTCGCGTTCCGGGCACCCGGCGACGACCCGATCCAGCCGCTGCCAGCACACCAGAGCTTCTAGAAGCCGCGGCGGCTCCCGTACGCTTCGAGCGGGAGCCGCCGCGGGCGGTCATGAACAGGTGAGGACGAGGGTGGCGCGCGCGACGATCCGGGACGTGGCCCGCGTGGCCGGGGTCTCCGACGGCACCGTGAGCAACACGCTCAACCGGCCCCACCTGGTCAACGCCGAGACCCGCGAGCGCGTGATGGCGGCCGTCGCGGAGGTCGGCTACGTCCCGAACGCGGCTGCCCGGGCCCTGCGCGTCGGCCGCACCCGCGCCATCGGCCTGGTCGTGCTCGACTTCGGCAACCCGTTCTTCGCCGAGGTCGCCGGCGGCGCCGAACAAGAAGCCACCACCGTCGGCGCCGAGGTGGCGCTGTTCAACACCGGCATCGGCCGGCTGGAACGGGAGAAACGACTCCTGCACCGGCTCGCCGAAAGCCGCCTCGACGGCCTCGTCATCACCCCGAACGACGTCGACGACCCCCTGCTCGCCATCATCGAGGAGCGCGGCACGCCCGTCGTGGTCCTGGGCCGCGAGGTGCCGACCCGGCGCCGCAGCGCGGTCCGCGGCGACGACCTGCTCGGCGGTGAGCTCGCCGCCCGTCACCTGCTCGAGCTCGGGCACCGCCGGCTCGGATTCGCCGGCTGGCGTCACGACGAGCGATACCTGGGCGCCGCCGCCACCGCCGCCGAGGTCGGGGCGACAGTGACCTGGATGGGCACCGACAGCGACGGCCTCGCCGACGGACTGCGGATCGGCGCACGGCTGGCGGCGTTGCCGGTCGGCGAACGTCCCACGGCCGTCTTCTGCGCCAACGACCTCATCGCGGCCGGTCTCGTCCAGTCGGTCACCCACCAGGGCTGGCGCATCCCCCGGGACCTCGCCGTCGTCGGCTTCGACGACACCGACCTGGCCAGCGCCGCCGCTGCCGTGGAACTGACCAGCGTGCGCCAGCCGGCGGCGGAACTGGGCCAGGCCGCGGTGCGCCTGGTCCTCGACGAGGCGAACGAGCCGGGCCGGCAGCCGCAGGACGTCGTCTTCCGGCCGCAGCTCGTGATCCGGGAGTCCACACGAGCGGGAACAGGTAAAGATTGACGTGTTCCGTGAGCTGGAAAGGGATCGTGACCGATCAGGCAGCAGCGAACACTTCCTCAAATGCCGATCGGCCGCTCAGCGCGGCATGACCGGAATCCGTACCCGGCTCTTGCCACCGCGGAATGTCACGATGGCTTGATGCAGTCCGAGCAACGACCCCGGGGTGAGGCGGTGCTGGCCCGTGCGGCCCGGATTCTTCAGGCGTTCACGCCGGAGGAGCCGGATCTGTCGGTGTCGGAGGTCGGCCGCCGGGCCCGGCTGCACGTGGCCACCGCGTCGCGGTTGATCGCGGCGATGGTGGAGCAGGGCCTGCTGGCGCGCACCGCGACCGGCCGCGTGCGGATCGGGGTGCGTCTCTGGGAGTTGGCGCAGCGGGCCTCGCCGACACTGGGTTTGCGCGAGGTCGCCATGCCGTTTCTGGAGGATCTGCACGCCGTCATCGGCCATCATGTTCAGATCGGCGTGCTGAACGCCGGTGAGGTGTTGTTCGTCGAGCGGCTGTCGGCCCATGACGCGGTGATCAACGTGACCCGGATCGCGGGGCGGCTGCCGTTGCACGCCTCGTCCACCGGGCTGGTCCTGCTCGCCTGGGCGCAGCGTGACCTGCAGGAGCAGCTGATCACCGGTCCGTTGCCGGCCTACACGCCGGCGACGGTGACCACGCCGGCGCGGTTGCGGACGCTGCTGGCCGGCATCCGTAAACAGGGTCATGTGATCTGTGCGGGCCACATTCACGCGGATGCGACCGGCGTCGCCGTGCCGATCCGGTCGGGCCCGGATCCGGCGGCGCCGGTGGTGGCCGGCCTTTCGGCGATCGTGCCGAACGATGACCGGGCGCCGTCGCTGGTGCCGGCGTTACAGGCGGCGGCCCGGGGCATCGCTCGCCGGGTGGCCGGTTGAACTCGTCTCTCGTTCAGTGAGAAGGCCACTACCTCGGTTGTGACCGGGGTCGCATTCTGGCGACCTCATGTCACAGGAGGTTCACGTGGCGGAAACACGAACCCTGCGCGTCATGGCCAAGGTGCCGGTCGCCGACGGCGTTGTGGCGCTGACGCTGGCCGATCAGGCCGGTGCCCGGCTGCCGGACTGGACGCCGGGCGCGCACATCGATGTGGTTCTTCCCGACGGGCTGACCCGTCAGTATTCGCTGTGCGGGGATCGGTGGGACGCGTACAGGTACCGGATCGCGGTACTGCGCGAAGCGGGCGGGCATGGCGGATCCGCGTACATCCACGACGCCCTCGAGGTGGGTGACGCCGTTGGTCTCGGCGGACCGCGTAACAACTTCCCGCTCGTACCGGCCGAGCGGTACCTGTTCATCGCCGGTGGCATCGGCATCACCCCGCTGCTGCCGATGATCGCGCAGGCCGATCTGCTCGGCGCGGACTGGCAGCTGCTCTACGGCGGGCGGAGCCTCGCTTTCGCCGACGACCTGCGAGGGTACGGCGACAGGGTTCAGTTGCGGCCGGAAAGCCGATACGGCTTGCTCGACCTACCCGGCTTCCTCTCCGAATACCGGCCTGGGACCCGGGTTTACAGTTGCGGCCCGGCCCCGCTACTGGCTGCCCTCGAACGGGCGTGCGCCGGGCTTCCGCCGCACACCCTGCGCACCGAACGGTTCGTCGCCGCCGCCCTGAGCGGGCCGGCCCGCAGCACCCCGTTCGAGATCGAACTCGCCCGGTCGAAAGTGGTGCTGACGGTGACCGCCGAGTCCTCAGTCCTCGACGCGATCAATGCGGCCGGCGCCGACGTGCTCTCCTCGTGCCGTCAGGGTGTCTGCGGCACCTGCGAAATCACCATCCTGGCCGGTGAGCCGGACCACCGTGACAGCGTCCTCGACGACGCCGAACGTGCGGCCGGCACCTGCATGTTCGCCTGTGTTTCCCGTTCCCTCTCCGACCGTCTGGTGGTCGACCTGTGAAGCCGCCTGCCTCCCACGCCGACCCGTTCGACCACGACAACCTCGAAGACCCCGGCCCGCTGCACGAGACTCTGCGTGAGGCCGGCCCGGTCGTGCACCTGAGCCGATACGACACCTACGCCCTGGCGCGCTACGAGCACGTTCACGCGGCCCTGACCGACTGGCAGCGGTTCCAGTCGGCCGCCGGCGTCGGGTTGAGCAACTTCCGGTACGAGAAACCGTGGCGGCCGCCGAGTCTGCTGCTGGAGGCCGACCCGCCCCGGCACGACGCACCGCGCCGCGTCCTGTCGGCGATCATCGGCCCGCGATCCCTGCACCGGCTGCGCGAACGGTGGGCGTCGGACGCCCAGGAACTGGTCGACCGGGTCCTCGACGAGGGTGACGTCCTGGACGTGGTGCCTGTCCTGGCCGAGGCGTTCCCGCTTCGGGTCTTCCCGGACGCTGTCGGCATTCCCTCCGAGGGGCGCGAGAATCTGCTGCCGTACGGCAATCATCTGTTCAACGCGTTCGGGCCGCCCAACGACCTGGTCGCCAAGGGCGCCGGACGGGCCGGCGAGCTGTCCGCCTGGGTGAACGCGCAGTGCGCCCGCGAGGTGCTCGACCCCGACGGGTTCGGCGCCGCGATCTGGGCTGCCGCCGATCGCGGCGACCTGACCCACGACCAAGCTCCGCTGGTGGTCCGGTCGCTGTTGTCGGCTGGCGTGGATACCACCGTGCACGGGTTGTCCGCCGTGCTCTACGCCTTCGCCGCCAACCCGCAGCAGTGGAAGCGGCTGCAGGGCCAGCCGTCGCTGGCCCGGGTCGCGTTCGACGAGGCGGTGCGGTGGGAGTCGCCCGTGCAGACGTTCTTCCGCACCGCCACCACCGACGTGACGGTGGGGGAGACGGTGATCCCGGACGGCGCGAAGATCCTGATGTTCCTCGGCGCCGCCAACCGCGACCCGCGCCGCTGGGACGATCCGGACAGCTTCGACCTCGGCCGTGATCCGTCCGGCCATGTGGGTTTCGGCATGGGCATCCACCAGTGCGTCGGCCAGCACATCGCCCGCCTGGAAGCCGAGTCCCTGCTCACCGCCCTCGCTTGCCGTGTGTCCCGGATCGAGCTCGCCGGTCCGGTCGTCCGCCATCACAACAACACCCTGCGCGCCTGGCGCAGCATCCGCGTCCTACTGCACCGGAAGTGAGAACCATGCAACAGGTCAAGGCCGTCATCGCCCGTGCCAAGGGTGCTCCGGTCGAACTCGTCACGATCAACGTGCCCGACCCGGGGCCCGGCGAAGCCATCGTGACGATCCAGGCATGCGGGGTCTGCCACACCGACCTGCACTACCGCGACGGCGGCATCAACGACGACTTCCCGTTCCTGCTCGGCCACGAGGCGTCCGGCATCGTCGAAGCCGTCGGCGACGGCGTCACCGACGTAGCCGCCGGCGACTTCGTCGTCCTCAACTGGCGGGCCGTCTGCGGCCAATGCCGTGCCTGTAAGCGCGGCGAGCCGCAGTATTGCTTCAACACCCACAACGCGAAGCAGAAGATGACCCTGCAGGACGGTACTGAGCTGTCGCCGGCCCTGGACATCGGCGCGTTCGCCGAGAAGACCCTGGTCGCGGCCGGTCAGTGCACCAAGGTCGACCCGGCCGCCCGGCCAGCGGCGGTCGGCCTGCTCGGCTGCGGGGTGATGGCCGGCATCGGAGCCGCGATCAACACCGGCGCGGCGACCCGCGGTAAATCGGTCGCGGTGATCGGGTGCGGGGGAGTGGGTGTCGCCGCCGTCGCAGGGGCGGCGCTGGCCGGGGCGAGCCCGATCATCGCGGTCGACATCGACCCGGCGAAACTCGAGGCGGCCCGCAAGCTCGGCGCCACCCACCTGGTCGACTCGTCACAGACCGATCCGGTCGCCGAGATCAAACGCATCAGTGCCGAGACCTATGAGGGTGCGGACGGCGCGGACGTGGTGATCGAGGCGGTCGGCCGGCCCGAGACGTGGCAGCAGGCGTTCTACGCCCGTGACCTGGCCGGCGTCCTGGTTCTGGTCGGGGTGCCGACCCCGCAGATGAGGCTGCCGGACCTGCCGCTGATCGACGTGTTCGGCCGTGGCGGGGCGCTCAAGTCCAGCTGGTACGGCGACTGCCTGCCCAGCCGCGACTTTCCGATGCTGGTCGACCTCTACAGTCAGGGCCGACTCGATCTGGACACGTTCGTGACCGAAGAGATCGGCATCGGCGATGTGGAGGCCGCATTCGCGACGATGCACCACCGCAGCGGCGACGCTCCGGTCCTGCGATCGGTGGTCATCCTGTGACCCGGGTCGACCACGGAGTCGTGGGGGGCACGTTCAGCCTGGACGGGCAGACCTACGCCGTCGACAACAACGTCTGGGTGGTCGGCGGCGACGACGAATGCATCGTTGTCGACGCACCGCACGATGTGGACGCGATCCTTGCGGTCGTCGGCGCACGGACGATCGCGGCGATCGTCTGCACCCACGCGCACGACGACCACGTCCGGGTCGCGCCCGAACTTCGGGCCCGCACCGGCGCGCCGATCCTGCTGCACCCGGCGGACCGGCCGCTCTGGGAGCTGACCCACGGCCCGGACGAGAAATGGGACACCGATCTCGCCGACGGCGACCGGATCACCGTGGCCGGCACGACGCTGACCGTGCTGCACACGCCGGGACACGCGCCGGGCGCGGTCTGCCTGTACGCGCCGGAACTGGGCCGGGTGTTCACCGGCGACACCCTGTTTCATGGAGGACCAGGCGCGACCGGGCGGTCCTTCTCCGATGCGGAACTGATCGTGGAGTCCATTCGCAAGGCCTTGCTCACGTTGCCGGGCGAGACAGTGGTGCACACCGGCCACGGCCAGGACACCACCATCGAGGCCGAGCGCACCCGGCTCGACGGAATCTGAACCGCTCCGGGCGGGCACCAGCGGTCGGGGTGCCTGTCCGAACCGGTGGCGCGGAACGGAGTTGTCTGGCGATGGCCCGCCATGCCGATCTCAACATGCTGACCGCGCTGGACGCGCTGCTCACCGAGTGCAGCGTGACCCGGGCCGCCGAACGCCTGCAGATCAGCCAGCCCGCGATGAGCTCCGCGCTGGCCCGGTTACGCCGCCACTTCGGCGACGACCTGCTCATCCGGGCCGGGCAGAGCTACCAGCTCACCCCGCTCGCGGCCCGGCTCGCCGAGCCGACCGCCCAGGTGGTCGCGGCTGCTGATCAGGTTCTCAGCGCGCAACCGGACTTCGACCCGGCCCGGTCGCGCCGCACCTTCACCGTGATCATGTCCGACTATGCGCTGACCGTGCTCGGCGCTGCCGTGGCAACGCTGATCGATCAGCGGGCGCCACGAGTACAACTGCAAGGTCGCCGCGCGTTCACTGACGAACGTGAAGCCCGGCTGAGCTCGTTCCGCTGGCTGCACCGCTACAACACCGTCCGACGCCACTCCCGGCTCGGACAGCAATCACCGATCAGCTACGAGAACAGCCTCCGACCGGCACCAGCTACGCTGGCCCCAGCCGCATAAATCCCCGTGTCCAAGATCCGGGGTCAAGGCCCGTGGATCTTCTGCATCCACCCCGGTCGGCACCTGCGCCGGACGTTCGACCGTGCCTGGCAGGTGCTGTCACGTCGGTTTGGACACCGCCGATTCGTGGGTCAGCCGGAGTGCTGCTGCGTGACCCGCTGAAGGGCTGGCGTCATCGGTGCGCCGCAGCTTCTCGTGGCAGTTCAAGGCCATCGAAAAGGACGGTCCTGACTGGAAGGCCTTCGAGCAGTGGTTGCAGCGTTTCGAGGAAGACGAGGTCAAGGCCGTCCGGCGCTAATTGTTTTTCACTGCGCGCATCGTTCTTACCTTGATCGTCGCAGGCGAGATCTCAGCGACGTTGGTCTTGTTCGCTGACACCCCGGAGGGCGACATTCCGGGCATGGCCGCAAGCATCTGCCTGCTCGCCATGACCTTGTCCACGATCATCGTAGGGGTCACGTCGTTGTCGCGAATACCTCGCGTTGGTGGCGTCCACGGCCAGATTGAGCCGGCAGCCCACCTTGGCGTTGGTGAACGCGTCTGACCAACGATCGGCGCGGGGCTATCGGCCGCGGGTGTCTGTTTGCTTCGGGTGGCCCGCCCCGGCTCTGGTGATCCACAGCGTACGGGAGTCGTCATCGATGGCGTACCAGATGCGGCCGGCGCCGGTGACTTCGTATTGCCATTGCTCGAGTGTTGTGCCGCCGACTTTGACGACGCCGAGTTGGCCTTTCAAAGGGTGTTGCCGCTGGTCGACGTGACGAGGATCGCTGGTCAGCGCCATCCAGGCCCGATCGAGGTTGTCCGGGATTGCTGTCAGAAGCCGCTGCCAGCCTTGGTAGGCCTGACGATCCGCCGCTCGCACGGTCCACGGATTGGGGCGGGGGAGTTCTGCGCCGCGTCCGCTCATGCCGGATCCCCAGTCGGACGGTCGAGGATGGGGCCGTCGCCGTCGAATGGTCCCTGCAGTTCACGGGCGAGTTGAGGGTCGGACCATGCTTCGGCGGTGGAGCGCCATGATGCGAGATTTCGGGCAAAGGGGATGAGCAGGCCGGTGTCGGCGCCGGCGACGAGGTCGGCGAGCAGTTCGCGGACGCAGGTGAGGCGTTCCTCGGTTGGGAGCCAGGTCAGCCAGGGGAGTTCCTCGGCGAGCGCTTCTTCGGCGAGGTCGCGGTGGCGGCGGGCAAGGATCGCCAGCGACCGTGCCGCGATGCGAAGCCCGGTGGCAACAGCTTCGAAACGCTCGGCGCGGCTGAGGATGAGGTTCTCCTCGTCCCGGCGCTCGAGAATGACGTCAGCGTCGGTGAGCGACGGCAGGACCTGAGAAGGCCCTCGAAGAAACGAGCTGTACGAGAAGCTTTGCACCGACATGCCACCAGCATATCTGAAGTAGTTCAGATACGTGAGAGGTCGCAACCGATGGGCTGCCGTACCTACTGGGCCTTGCCGAGCACCCTCTGTTCCTCGGGCGTCCGGCGGGGACGCCGGGTTGGGTAGCCAGTGGCCCCGCCGGGAGTGGCGCGCGAGTTCCGTACTGCTGCGGCCGCCGAGCCGGTGGTGTAAGCGGCGACCGCCTTGCGCGACTCGGCCGGACCCTTCGGCTGCCTGAACGCCGAACGGCGTATGACCGTCGGTGATGAGTGGATGGTCGCCTCCAAAGACTTGGATGAATGCCCAGGCGATGTCGGCTTGCCCGTAAGCGGCGATGTAGGTGGGTGTCGCGCCGATCCCGCTGAGGGTGTGGCCGGCGAAGGCGGCGGTGAGTGCATAAGATTTCGTGGCACGCTCGACGTTGGTGATTGTGGTGTGCCGGAACCAGTGGGTGCTGAGGCCGATCTCGTTCGCCCAGGGGAGTTGTCGGCGTACGCGTAGCCAGAGGCTGTCGAGCCGGCGGCGTGTCCAGCGGTAGATCGGGCAGGCAGGCTGCTGCAGATACTCCATCATGACGAGCGAGATGGGCTGTTCGCGAACCCGGCTGCCTTTCTCGTCGAGCAGCACGGCTTGGTGGGCCGGGCGAAGGTGCCCGGGAGTCAGATTCAGCAGGCCCTCGCGGCGGCAGGCTGTTTCGAGCAAGAAGGTGAGCAGGGCGGTCTCGTCATCGGTCACGACTCTGTAGAGGTCGGCGATCTGTTCATCGGTCAGTGCGGTCCTGTGGCTCTGCGGTCGGCATGGCTTACGTACGGCTTTGGCAGGGTTGTTTAGTAGGTGTCCGTCGGCGACGGCGATGTCGAAGAGCCGCCGGCAGGCGCTGATGGCGTGCTCACGGGCGCTGGCGCCGTTGACTGAGGTCCGGCGCCTGACGGCTATAGCTTGGGCCCAGGCGCCGAGTTCGGTGATGTCGGAGGTGACGAGTTGGTCGATCTTGTGGTGGCCGTGCCGGTCGGCCAGCAGGTGCAGGTAGGTGCCGTAGAGCTCGCGGGTGCTGGGTGCCAGGCCGACCAGGGCGCGAGGAATCATCTCGTCGACCGTCGGCACTCGCCTAGGCATGATCGTCGCCGGCGCTGCTGACCGTCACGACGGTGCCGCAAGGCCAGGGGAGCGGCTGGTCGAGTTGACCCTCTCCGACGACGACCCGGCGAACGGCCATGCCGCGGATCGTGGGTAACGGGTGAGGCCTGTCGGGCGGCTGGGGCGTGTTCGAGCGGTGAGCCGATGTTGGCGGCTGGAAGCGTGTCATAGCGGTCTCGTCGACCAGGCGTACGCCGAAATTACGTCCGGTTTCTGGCTGCGCGGGTTGCTGGGTGTCTCCGCAACCCGCTTGAACACCTCGCCGGAGCACCGGTGAAAGAGAAACGTGCCGCAGAGACCGCTTTGAACACGAAAACGGGGTTCAAGCCTCGGCTTAAACCCCGCAAAAGGTACATATCGTGTCCGGAGGGGGAGTTGAGCCCCCTCAATCTGCATCCGCGCCAACGGCGCGTGTTCATGCATTTATTCTACACTGGCTTCTGGCGTGTCTGTCGAGTGTATCCCATGGTCACTCGAATGGCCGGAAATCAACATTCTGAGCTGCTCCGGAAGCCCGTTTATGCTGTCGCTATTTCACCGTTGCACCCGAGTGGCTAGCAGTTCCGCGGTTGGCTCGATGGCATCCGATAGGCGCCGGAACACCTGTGTGGAGCGTCCGAGGCTGCGGAGGCTTTGATGGAGTGCGGTTCGCATGTGGCGTTCGCGGACGACGACGTCGGCGTAGCCGATGGCGAAGGACAGGTACATCATGTCCGTGAGGTCGTTGCGCCGCCACGTGGCCCCGACGTTGAGGTGCCGTTCGTATGTCAGCTCCCGGAGCAACCCCGTGGCGGGGAGTTCGCTGATGCTGCGCCCCAGCGGTTGCGGATCCACTGCGACATCTGTTCCGGCTCGCGCCGGCCGCCAGTGCCTCCTGCGCGATTTCTTTGCGGAAGTCGTTGAGCAGGACGACGTCGATGCAGTTGCGTTTCTGTTGCTTGTCGCGGGCAGATTCAGTCGGTCGTAGCATTTGATCTTGGTGGTTCGGTGGGACAGGATGCCCGCCGTGCGTGTAATGCTGACGACGGCCGACCGTGAAGAGATCTCCCGCGGACTCGCGGAAGGCTTGCTGTATAAGGAAATCGGCATGCGGCTCGGCCGGAACCCGTCGATCGTGTCGCGGGAGGTCGCGCGGCACGGCGGCCGGGCCGGCTACCGGGCGGTGGCCGCGGACACGGCCGCCGCGACGGCCCGGACCCGGCCGAAACTCCTCGCGGTCGAGCGCTCCCAGCGGTTACGGACAGTCGTGATCGAGCGGCTGCGGGCCGGATGGTCGCCGGCCTCGATCGCGGGTCGCTTGCCCGACCTCGTACCTGACGATCACGCTGTGCGGGTGTCGCACGAAGCCATCTACCAGTGGGTCTACGCCCAGCCTGTCTCCACGCTCGCAAAGGAGTTGATCCGGCTGCGGACCGGCCGCCCGGCCCGCCGCTCCGGGCCGCGACCCGAGCCGGCACCGCGTATCCGCGAGCCCCGCTACCTCGACGAACGTCCCGCCGAGGTCGAAGGCCGGGCCGTGCCCGGACATTGGGAGGGCGATCTTGTCATCGGTAAGAACGGCAAGACCGCCGTCGCCACGCTGGTAGAACGCAGCTCCCGGTTCCTGATCCTGGTCCCGCTCACCGGCCGGGACTCGCTGAGCGTCACCGAAGCCGTCATCGCCGCCACCGGCAGCCTCCCGGCACAGATCCGCCGCTCGCTGACCTGGGACTGCGGCGCCGAAATGGCCCGCCACGCGGCGATCACGGCCACCGGCCTGCCGGTCTTCTTCGCTCACCCGCACAGTCCCTGGCAGCGTGGCAGCAACGAAAACCTGAACCGGATCGTGCGGGAGTACTTCCCGAAAGGCGTCCCGATCACGTCCAGCCCCGACTACCTCGCCCGGGTCGCCGCCGAAATCAACGACCGGCCACGTAAAATCTTCGACTGGAAGAAACCCTCCGAGATATTCACCGAACTCGTAGAGTCACATGCTTCCACTGACTGAATCTGCCGCGGCGTTCGCCGTCGAGCCAATCGCCGAAGTCTTGATTCGCGTTCGCCCATGCTGTCTCGGGAACCTCTTCGATTTGTTCGTCGTCGAGCATGACGGCGATGTTGACAGTCGCGGCTATCAGCGCTTTTGTATCGAAGGCCAGGTCCGGCGGAAATTCTGGCGGTGGGACGTTGGGGTCAAGCCGTGCAATGAAGAATAGAGAGTGTCTGGCGCGAGCGGGAATACCGCACCGGAAGCGGCGCCCGCCGGGAGGTTGAATCGTGCGGCGATTGCGGTGCGTATTTCGTCCTGCGAACCTGGAGGGGATCGCGCATATACCAGCCTCGGCTGTTCTGCAGGATGGTGAGTCCGAGCATGTAGCGCTTGTCTTTGTCGAACCTTTGGTCGCATTGGTTTTGATCGAGATATACACGACGACACGATTATCCAGCGGCGCGGGTCGTCGTGTGACGACAGCTCGAAGATGGCGTCATCGCCGCGGCTCGTAGTTCCAAGCCTCGGGGAATGGTGGAGCCGTGACCGGGATAGTGGGTCCTGTGCTCTGCGCCGGCGTTAGCGCCCCGCCGAGGCTGAATGCCCTCGTCAAGATCGGTCGAGTGCGCGCGGCTCGCTGGGTGCCAGCCGGCCGGTGATCGATTCGGCCTGGCTTTCGGTGATCCCGGGGGCCGGAAGCGAGCCTGAAGGTGCTGTGCGCAGCGAATCGAGGAACAGGGCCAGGTATTGCTGGTAGGCCCCTGGCGACACTGCTTCGCTGGCCCTGCCCAGGGCGCAGACCATGTGCATGATCATCAGTAGGTCGCCGAGCGATACGCCAGGTCTAAGTAGGCCGTCACGCTGTGCGCGGTCGACAAGTTCCGCGACGCGGGGCCCGAGCCGGGCGCGGAACGCCGTGGTGAGGTTTCGGTCCTGGCTTGAGCTGAGCATGGCTTCTTGCAAGCCGCGGTTGGCGACCTGGCGTTCGGCGAGGGTGTGCAGTAGGCCGGTTAGCCCGTCCCAGGCGTTCTCGGCGCGGCAGTAGTTGGTGGCTACCTCGACGATGGCGTCGACCTCGTCTTGCAGGACCGCCTCGATGAGGGCTTCTTTGTCGGGGAAGCGCCGGTAGACCGTGCCGACTCCGAGGCCCGCGTGCCGGGCGATCTCGTTGAGGCCGGCGGTGAGGCCCTGGGCGGCGAATACCTCGCGGGCCGCGTCGAGAATTCGCTGGCGATTGCGTTCGGCGTCGCGCCTTAGCGTGGGGGCCGGCGCCGCGACCGGTGCGGGCGGCTCTGCGGACGGCATGAATGACCTCCGCAGTGCCGCGAGTGAGGACCCCTGTGACCATAACCCCGCGAGACGGGGTGCGCGCGCCGTTCACGGTCGGAGCGCGGGTGGCTGTGGCCACCCGCGCTCCGACGATTTCGTGGTCTACATGTGAACGGTGGGTGCGGCGTCCGGGTCGCTTTGGAGCGGGCCGGAGCGCAGCAGCAGGGCGCTGAGGATTGCTCCGGCGGCGAAGAAGCCGGCCACCCAGGCGAAAGTGGTGGTGTAGCTGTTGATGGTGGCTGCCGCGATCACCTCGGTGGTGGGGTTCTTGCCGGTGAGGTAATCGGTGATGGCGGCCGCGGCGATGCTGCTCAGGACGGCGGTGCCGACCGAGCCGCCGACCTGCTGGGCGGTGTTGACCAGGGCGGAGGCGACACCGGCGTCGTCGGCGTGCACCCCGGAGGTGCCCGCGGTCATGGAGGGGGCCATGGCCAAGCCGATACCCAGGCCCATGATGATCAGGGGGCCGAGGATGTTCGCGGCGTAGGTGGAGCCGGCGTCGAGCTGGGTGAGCCACAGCATGCCGGCGGCGCCGAGAAGGAAGCCGGTGGGCACGAGCGGTCGTGGGCCGACGCGGGGAACCAGCTTGCTGGTGGCCACGGTCGCGGTGATCGACAGGGCGCCGATCATGGGCAGGAACGCCAGGCCGGAGCCGATCGGGGAGAAGCCGAGGTTCTGCTGCAGGTAGTAGGTGAGGAACAGGAAGACGGCGAAGGTGCCGATGCCGAGCAGCAGGACGGCGATCAGGGCGCCGCCGCGGGTGCGGTCGAGCAGTACGCGCAGCGGGATGAGCGGGTTGGCGACGCGGGCCTGGATGGCGACGAAGGCGGCGAGCAGGACGACGGCGGCGGCCAGCCAGCCCCACACCAGGATGTCGCTCCAGTCGTGGGTCTCGGCGTTGGCGAAGCCGTAGACGAGGGCGAACAGGCCGGCGGAGACGGTGATGGTGCCGGGGATGTCGAGGCGGCGGCGGGGACCGTCGTGGCGTTGGTTGTGCAGCCACAGGATGGCGCCGATGCCGGCGAGGACGGCGAAGATGACGTTGACGTACATGCACCAGCGCCAGTCGAGGTATTCGGTGAGCACGCCGCCGAGCAGCAGGCCGATGGCGCCGCCGGCGCCGGCGATGGCGCCGTAGATGCCGAAAGCGGTGGCGCGTTCCTTCGCGTCGGTGAAGGTGGTGGTCAGCAGCGACAGTACGGCGGGGGCGAGCAGCGCACCGAACAGGCCCTGGGCGCCGCGGGCGGCGACCAGCATTTCGAAGCCTTGAGCGGCGCCGCCGACGGCGGATGCTGCGGCGAAGCCGATCAGGCCGATGAGCAGGGCGTTCTTGCGGCCGATGAGGTCGCCGATCCGGCCGCCGAGCGGCAGCAGCGCGCCGAAGGCCAGGGCGTAGGCGGTGACGACCCACTGCCGCGAGTCGTTGGAGAAGTCGAGGGACTGCTGGGCCGAGGGCAAGGCGATGTTCACGATCGTCGCGTCCAGCACGACCATCAATTGGGCGAGGCCGAGGACGCCGAGGATCAGCCAGCGCTTGGCGTGGTTGGGGTGCGGCGCCGGCGAGGCCGCGTGGGCGCCGCTCGGGGCTTGCAGTTGAGTGGTCATGGTCGGTCCGTTTCATCGACGAGGCGAAGGGCGGTGCTCAAGTCTTTGTGGATAGCTGCTATCCACTTCGTCCGCAGCCGCCTGCACTTGAAGGCGTCAGCGGGATTTTTGGTTGCGATTGCGGTGCACCTCGCCGGGTGAGTCGTCGCATCGCTCCCTGATCAAGGTTGTCATGCTTTACAGAGTTGCCCAAGCCTGTAAAGCTCGTCTTTTCAGTGGTGTAGCCCACGAAACGACATCAGGGCTTCCGGCGTGCGCCGGAAGCCCTGACATGGTCGGTTCTGTGCCTCAGGGGCGTTGGGGAATGTCCGTCACGATGCTGATCGCGGTCTGCATGTGCTGCACGAAGTGGTCCTTGTCGGGCATCATCTGGACGAGCCCATGTGCGGTGGCGAGCAGGTGGGTGGCCAGTTGGTCGGCGGTGATGTGGAGCGGGCGCCACTGGTCTTCGACGCCGGCGTCGCGAAGTGCGGCGGCGACAGCGGTCACGACCCCCTGCTGCATGTCTGTCACCAAACTCGGTCCGAGTTCCGCTGCCGTCGCGAACAGTTCGGTCGCGCGTCCGCTGTTGAGGGTCGTGCCCTCGTCGTAGATGACCTCGAATGCCGCGAACAAGCGCTCGCGCTCGGTCTTGCCGGCACCGCTCAGGGCCGCCTTCACCAGATCGAGCAGTCGACTCGCCAGCCGGCGCAGGACTCCGTGAAAGAGCTCTTCTTTGTTGGCGTAGTGCAGGTAGAGCCCTTGGCGTGAGAGCCCGGCGGCTTCGGCGACGTCGTCCATCGACGTCTTGCGGTAGCCGTAGCGCAGGAACACCTCGAGCGCCGCATCCGCGATCTGGTCGGTGCGCCGCGCCGCGCGATCGGAATCCCGGGCTGCCTGGGCGCTCGGCGGCTCTTTCATGAACGACCCTTTCCTCTCCCGGTCGGGCCACGATACCCGAGGGTGACGTCGAGGCCAGTGACCAAGGCGTCATGACGGTTTGTTGACGCACTTTACGCGAAGTGCTGTACTTGTCTAGTTAGTCAAGTAGGCAAGTGGCACAACAGGAGCTCGGACATGAAGGTTCTTCTCATCGGCGGCACCGGCTACATCGGTCGTGCCGTTGCCCGCGAGTTGTCGGCCGCGGGTCACACCGCCGTCGTCCTGGCCCGCTCCGAGGCATCGAAAGCGAAACTGGCCGGGGTCGAGGTCGAGTTCGTCGACGGCTCGGTGGAGGACCTCGACGTGGTCGTCCGAGCCAGCCAAGAGGCGGATGCCACGGTGTACCTGGCCATCGGTGGCCCTCAGGGCGGCACCCCGGCCGACCGCGCCGCCATCGAAGCGATCCTGGCGGCCTACGCCGACACCGGCAAGGCGTTCGTGCTCACGAGCGGGTTGTCGGTCTTCATCGGCTCCGACGTGGCTGTGGTGACCGACGAGACGCCGTACACCACGAACCCCGCGCTGGCGTGGCGGGTCGCCATTGAAAAGGACGTCCTGGCGTCGAAGGACCACGGTGTACGGCCCTTGATCGTCCGCCCGCCGCTGGTCTACGGGGAGGGCAGCGCCAGCGTATTCATCACCGCGCTGGGTCGCTACGTCCGCTCCGGCGCCCCCGCCTTCTACATCGGGGACGGCGCGAACCGGATCGTGACCATCCACGTCAACGATCTGGCTCGCCTTTATGTGTCGGCGCTGGAGACCGCGCCGGCCGGGACCGGTGTCAACGCTGTCGGCGGAACGGTGCTGGGCTACGACCTCGCCCACGCGATGAGCATCGCCGCGGGTTCGGACCAGGACCCGGTCAGCCTTACCATCCCCGAGGCGGTCGACGCTGTCGGTCCGGCGGCTCCGACGCTCGCGCTCGATCTGCGCAGTTCGGAACTCGATCTGGCGGCGCTGCTGCGGTGGACTCCGCGTGAGCCGTCGTTGCTGTCCGAGCTCGTCGAGAAGCGGATCTCCCTGGACTGAGCGGCGCAAAGCCGGTCGCCGCGGCGACCGCCGTCCGCATCATCGCATCGATGATGCGGACGGCGTGGGCGAGTTTGGCCGGAGTCGTCGCAACAGGATCAGGCCTACCAGGGCTGAGACGATCTCGCCGAGGGCAAGCGCCATCCAGATCCCCGTGGTGCCGACGTGGGCGAGGCCGACGACGAGGGGAACCTTGATGGCGAGCAGAGTGCCGACCGAGATGATGTACGACAGTGTGGGCCGGCCGATGGCCTGACTGTAGGCCGAAATGAGCGGCGTGACGCCGGCGGCGAGGAAGCCGATGGCGATGATGCGCAGGGCCTGCCGGGCGCTCGCCGCCGTCTCGCCGTCGGGCAGGAACAGGGCCACGAGCGGACCGGCGAGCAGTGCCGTCACGGCGGCGGTCACACCGCCGTAGAGCACGGTGGCGCGCAGGGCCAGCGTTCTGGCGCGCCGGACTCGGTCGTGCAGTCGTTGCCCTGTGTTGTAGCCGACGATGGGTTGCAGGCCCTGGCTGATGCCCAGTTGCGGCATGGCGACGAAGGTCTGTACCCGGGCACAGACGGCGTACGCGGCCAGGGCGACTGCGCCGCCGGCGCCGGCCAGGGTGTTGTTGACCAGCACGGCCATTCCGGTGGTGCCGATGCCGGCCAGGAAGGACGGGGCGCCGACGCCGATCAGGGCCCGCACGGTCGGGCCGTGCGGGCGCAGGTCGGCCGCCCGGATGCGGTAGGGGCGGTTCCTCTGCAGGAAGAAGAACCAGATGCTCATCGCCGCCGAGACGGCCTGGCCGCCGACCGTGCCCAGCGCCGCGCCCCGCACACCCCACCCAAGGCCGAAGATCAGCAGCGGGTCGAGGGTGATCTGGACCAGGACCGGGATGACCCAGAGCATCGTGGAGAAGCGCAGGCGGCCCTCGGCCCGGACCAGGCTGGAGAAGCCGGTCGAGACGAGCGCCCCGCCCAGCAGCACGATCGTGTAGTCACGGGTCAGGCTCCGGGTGGCGTCGTCGGCGCCGAGCGCGGTCAGCAGTGGGTCGAGGCTGAGCAGGCCGCCGACGGTGATGAGGACGGCGGTCAGCCAGAACACGGCGAAGGCGTTGCCGGTGGCGCGGGCCGCCCCGGCCGGATCGCCGGCGCCGAGACGACGCGAGACCAGCGAGGCGCCACCCGCGCCGACCGTGGTGGAGACGGCGCCGAGCACGAGCAGGACCGGGGCGGCCAGGTTGACCGCGGCCATCGCGTCAGCGCCGACGCCGCGGGCGACGAACCAGGCGTTGGTGAGCGCGTAGATCCCGTACACACCGACCGACAGCGTGGTCTGGGAGCAGGTTTGCCATAGCAGCCGCCCGATCGGGCGGCTGCCGAGCATCGCTGGTCCCTCGGCTGAGGGCGGGCGAGTGGTGCGGTTCAGCGGGCTTCCTTGTCGAACAGGGCCATGACTTCGTGCAGGCGTTCGCGGGCCCAGTCGTACTGCTTGGTGTCGGTGTGCCCGCGGTAGTCGGTCTCGATGATCATGATGAGGATCAGGTAAAGGGTGTAGAGCTTGCGGCGCTGCCGTTCGGTGGCGGTGAGCTCGGGGTGGCCGTAGCCGCGCATGAACGCGGCCGGGTCGCCGAAGGCGGGCAGGTCGATGGCGGTGAAGCCGGCCTCGATGAGCGGGTCGCCGTAGAAGGCCCGTTCGTGGTCGATGATCGCGACGATCTTCCCGTCGCGGATCATGACGTTGCTGTCCCAGAGATCCCACTCGACGAAGCGGGGCTCGGTCACCTCGTCCAGGCAGCCCTCGTTGGCGGCGATCACTTCCCTGACGACGTCGTAGGAATAGCCGAGGTCGACCTCGCGGCGCTCGCCGTCGGCCAGCACGTCGCCGATCATGCGGGTGAAGCAGGCCCGCCAGGTGGCGTCCAACGGCCCGGCGAGCGGCCCGAACCCGGCGCCGACAATGCTGTTGATCTCGCGCGTGGCGGCACCGAGCGCCTCGTCATAGGCAGCAGCGTCAGAGAGGCTTTCGCGTACGATGCCGAAGTTGTCGGCGTCGATGTAAGGCATGAAGAAGTAGTCGGCGTCGACCAGCTCGTGGCTACGGTCGGCGTAGTCCACCCGGGGCACCGGCACGTTGGTGTGCTCGGCGATCAGCTTCAGTGAGGCCAGCTCGATCGCCATCGCCCCACGCTCGTACGTCATCACCTCGATCTGCGGCGGCGGCGCGATCTTGACCACGACGTGGGCGCCGTCCCGCAGCCGGATCTTGTAGGCGACGTTGAACCAGCCGTGCCCCATCTCCTCCGCGAAGGTGTCGCCATCAGGCACCTGCGAAGGGCCGTAGGCCCGGGCGACCATGGCGCGCAGGGTGTCCGGCGTCTGGCGGTTCTTGGTGATGCTTTCCATCAGGCGACCTCGAAGGTTCCGGTGAGCTCGGCCGCGCTGCTGCCGCCGACCCACACGTCGAAGGTGGAAGAGTCCAGGACCCAGTCGCGAGTGCCCGGGTGCCAGTACCGGCGCTGCTCCGGGCCGACGGTGAACCGCACGGTCCGGCTGCCGTGGGCGGGGACGACCACACGCTCGAACGCCTTGAGCTCGCGGACGGGACGCGAAGCGCGGCCGTGGCGCTGGTGCAGATAGAGCTGGACCACCTCGGGTGCCTCACGGTCGGCCTCGTTGGTGACCCTGACGGTGACGGTCGCCGTGTCGCCGCCGTCGATGGTGAGGTCGTCGTAGGAGATCCGGCCGTAGCTGAGACCGTGCCCGAACGGGAACAGCGGCGTGCTGGCCTCGTCCCAGTAGCGGCGGCCCTGGTTCTCCGGCTCGTGGGAGCGGGTGTGCGAGTAGACCATCGGCACCTGGCCGACGCTGCGGGGCCACGTGAACGGCAGCTTCCCGCCGGGCGAGACGGCGCCGAAGAGCAGGTCGGCGACGGCGTTGCCGCCCTGGGTGCCGGGGTACCAGATGTCGAGGATGGCCGGGACGTTCTCGGCGGCCCAGCGCAGGTCGAGGGGCCGGCCGTTCATGACCAGGGCGACCGTGGGGGTGCCGCTGGCGACGACCGCCTGCAACAGCTCGAGCTGGCGTCCGGGCAGGTCGAGCGAGGAGCGGGACGCGGCCTCGCCGATCATGTTCTGCCACTCGCCGACCACCACGACGGCCACGTCGGCCGCGGTGGCGATCTCGACCGCGCGGGCGAACTCGGCGTCCGGGTCGAAGCCCTCCGGGTCGGACGGGGTGTTGTCGCCGAACGAGTCGAACATCGAGGGGAACGTACGCTGCTGCACGGCAACGCCTGGGGCGTAGTCGACGCGGATCCGGTCGCCGGCGGCGCGGCGGATCCCGTCGAGCACGGTGACCGTCTCGTCCAGGTCGAAGTCGAACACCCACGGGCCGAGGGTGTCGCGCTTGGAGTCGGCGAGCGGGCCGAGCACCGCGATCGACCCCAGCGCCTCCGGATTCAGAGGCAACAGGTCACCCTCGTTGCGCAGCAGGACGGCCGAGCGCTGCGCGGCCTCGCGGGCGACCTGCCGGTGCGACGGGTCGGCCAGGATCTCGCGGGCGCGGTCCTCGTCGACGTACGGATCGTCGAACAACCCGAGCTTGACCTTGGCGTCGATGATCCGGCGGACGCTTGCGTCCAGGGTCTCGACTGCCTCCGACAGGTGGCGGTTGGCCGGATCGTGGGTGGCCATCTCCAGATCGACGCCGGCCGAGACCGCTCGTGCCGCCGCCTCGGGCAGGTCACGGGCGAAGCCGTGGGTCACCAGGTTGCGTACGGCGTTGGCGTCGCTCACGACGAACCCGTCGAAACCCCATGTCTCGCGCAGCACCTCGGTGAAAAGCCAGCGGCTGGCGGTGGCGGGCACACCATTGAGATCCATGTACGCGGTCATGACGTTGCCCGCACCGGCCTTGACGGCCGCTTCGAACGGCGGGAAGTAGACGTTCCAGAGCTCGTAGTCGGACAGGTTGACCTCGTCGTAGTCCCGGCCGCCGAGCGCGGCGCCGTACCCGCCGAAGTGCTTGGGCCCGGCGATGATGTGCTGCTGGAACCCGCGGACCTGAGCGGCAGCGACGGCCGCGCCGAGTACGGGGTCCTCGCCGGCGCCCTCGACGATTCGGCCCCAGCGCGGGTCGCGGGCGATGTCGACCATCGGGGCGAACGTCCAGTGGATCCCGACCGCCCGTGCCTCCTCGGCGGCGACCGCCTGCCCGCGCTCGATGATCTCCGGATCCCACGAGGCGGCCATCGCAATCGGCACCGGGAAGATCGTGCGCAGGCCGTGGATGACGTCGAACCCGAACAGCGCGGGAATCCCCTGCCGGCTGCCCTCGACGGCCAGGCGCTGCAACCGGTTGATCTCGGCCGGATCGGTCACGAACAACAGCGACCCGACCTCGCCACGGCCCAGCGCCGCCTCCACCGCCCGCGGGTCACCGGGCGGCTGCTGGAAGTAGAAGAGCTGGGTCAGCTGACCCGCCTTCTCTTCCGTTGTCATGTTCCTGAGCAGCTCGTGAACCCGTGCGGTGTCGTCGGTCATCGGTTTCTCCACATCATTTACGTACGAACAAACGCCTTAGCGGCGACGTTGACGAAGGCACGTCCGCGGCGGCACGGTACGGGCGAGAGCGCTCTCGGCTCCAGTGCGCTTCGAGGCCACCCTCGCGAGTGAAGCCTCCGTAGTCGCTCAGATCCGCGAGACCGAGCTCGCCGGCCGCTCGCAGGTAACCGGCCCGCCGGTTGACCCCACACGAGATGAACATGGGGCCGTGGATCGCCGCGATGCGGCGCCGCGAACCCGGTGGCGCACCGCCTCCGTGGCACCGGGCACGTCGTTCATCACCCGGGACACCGTCGCCCGTGACACGCCGGCGGCCCGGGCGACATCCTCGATCGTCAGCTTCGCCGGCACGGCGGCGCTCCTTTCGACGAATCAGATCGACAGGCCGTGGCCGTACGGGAACAGGGGTTCCTTGGTGTCGTTCGGCACGTCCTCGCGCGAGGCCTCGACCGCGGCCATCGACGACGGGAGCTCGAACGGCAGGGTGCCGGTGGCCGGGGAACGGCCGAACAGCACGTCGAGCAGAGCCTCGTCACTGGCGCCGAACGTGCCGATCAGCGCGGACACCTTCGAGGCGAGCGGGGTGAGTACCGCGGGCCGGTCCAGCATCACGTCCACGACGGTCGGCAGCGTCTCGGCAAGGGAGAGAACCGGCTCCAGCTCCTTCTCGGAGAAGTCCAGGCGACCAGCGTGGAAGAACGCTTCGAAGCCGCCTTCTCGCGGCTCGTAGGGTGCGGCGCGGCGCACGATCGCGATGTCGGCGAGCGCCGGGTCGTCGACGACCTTGGCATAACGGGCGGCGACGTCCGGTTGCACCCCATCAAGGTAGACCGTGGTGCCTTCGGTGAGCGGCAGGATCGACGAGGAGAGTACGACGATCGACCGGCGCTGCGCTTGCAGGGCGGCCGCCCTGAACTCTGGCTGACCGGCGATGCGCTCGGCCGCGGCCGGGTCGACGAAGCGGCGGTCGTCGAACAGGCCGAGGCGGAACTTGTCGCGCAGGATCCGGCGCACCGAGACATCGATGCGGGCCTCACTGATCCGGCCCTGCTCGACCAGTTCGAGGACCAGTTCGGGGCAGTACTCGCCGCCGAGCTGGTCGGCGCCCGCGTTGAGGATCTTCTCGAGCCGGGAGTGGCGGTCGAGGTGCTCGGCGCCCCAGGCGCGCGCGGCCATCGGCTCGCCCATGATCTCGGCGTCGCTGACCAGGCCCCAGTCGGTGCAGACCACGCCGTCGAAGCCGTACCGCTGCCGCAGCAGGCCCTCGATGACGCCCTTGTTGAAGCCGAAGCCGACCTCTTCGTACTCGGTGCCGACCGGCATGCCGTAGTAGGGCATCACCTGTGCCGCGCCGGCGGCGAAGGCGGCCTCGAACGGCTTGAGGTGATAGTCCCACATGCCGCCGGGGTAGACCTGTTCGCGGCCGTACTCGAAGTGGCCGTCCTCGCCGTCCTTCTGCGGCCCGGCGCCGGGGAAGTGCTTCACCATGGCGGCCACCGAGTCGGGGCCGAGCTCGTCGCCTTGCAGGCCGAGGATGTAGGCGGTCAGCAGCGTGGAGACGGTGTCGGCGTCCGAGCCGAGGGTGCCGCTGGTGCGGGCCCACCGTGGTTCCGAGGCGAGGTCGGCCATCGGGTGCAGGGCGACCCGGATGCCTGCGGCGAGGTACTCCTGACGGACGATGTCGGCGAACTCGCGTACCAGCGAAGGGTCTTTGGTGGCGCCCAGGCCGATCGGCTCCGGCCAGGCCGAGAAGCCGCCGGCCGCGGCCGAGGTGGCGGGGTTGTCGATCACTCCGTGGCGGGGATCGGTCGAGATGGTGACCGGGATGCCGAGCCGGGTGTCCGCGGCGATCTGCTGGAGGCGGTTGTGCCACTCGGCGATGGCGCGGGGAGTGGTCGGGCCGAAGGTCAGGATGTTGAAGTGGTTGATCTCGCGGCCGCGGATCAGGGACTCGGCGGCCGGGATCATGGCGTTGGCCGGTGCCAGCGTGCCGTCCGGGCCGATCGTGGCCATGGTGTGGAACATGAGCCCGGCCTTCTCGGCCAGGGTCATCCGGCCGAGCAGATCGGCGACGCGATCCTCGATCGGCAGCTGCGGGTTCTGGTACGGGTTCATCGGTTTCTCCTTGTGACTAGCGGGCGCCGCGGACCATGCGGACCACCAGCGAACCGGCCACGGCGACCACGGCGCCGAGCAGGAAGAGCAGGCTGTAGTTGGAGTCGTCGCCGGTGCCGATGGCGAGGATCGGGGCGGCCACGATCGGGACGAGTGATTGCGGCAGGGCGTTGGCGATGTTGAGTACGCCCATGTCCTTGGCGGCGTCGTCGGGGTTGGGCAGAACGTCGGTGGCGAGGGCGAGGTCGACGGCGAGGTAGGCGCCCTGGCCGAGGCCGTAGATCAGCGACGAGACGAGGAAGACGGGGAAACTGCCGGCGAACGCGATCAGTGTCAGCGAGGCGGCGATCACGACGCCGGCGCCGAGCACGAACGGTTTGCGCCGGGCGAGACGGTCCGAGAAGGTGCCGCCGAGGGTGGAACCGGCGACCAGGCCGACCGTGCTGACCAAGGTGGCGACCAGGATGGCGCCGGCCACGTTGTCGGTGGTGTAGCCGAACCGGTCGATGAGCAGGTAACTCTGGTAAGTGGTGACGCAGGACAGCCCGGTCCAGATCAGGAAGCGGCTGAGGATGTTCCAGGCGAAGTCGGGGTGCCGGCGCGGGTTGATGTAGAAGGTGGCCAGGAACTCCTTGAGCCGATAGGGCGCGAAATGGCCCTTCTCGGCCGGACGGTCCTTGAGGATCAGAATCAGCAGGAGCGTGGTGGCCAGCCCGATCGCGGCCGGGACCGCGAACATCAGCAGCGCGTTGCCGGACAGTGCGGTGGCGAGGGCGCTACCGACCAGGATGGCGACCGAGGTCATCAATCCCAGCAGGCCGCTCACCTTGCCGCGCTGCTGCGGCGGGATCTGGTCGGGCAGCAGGGCGGTCAGTGTGGCCAGGGTGGCGTTCACCCCGAGCTGGGCCAGCGCCCATCCCGCGGTCAGGATCGCGACGCTGTCGCCGAGCGCGATGACCAGCAGGCCCGTGAAGCCGACGGCCATGCCGCCGATAAGCCACGGGCGGCGGCGGCCGAATCGGGAGGTGGTGCGGTCGGACATGGCGCCGAAGAACGGGTTGCCGATCACCGCGAGGACCGCCCCGACCGACAGGACGGTGCCCAGAGCGGCGGCCTTGTTGTCGGGGGCGATGTCGGCGACGCGGATCGCCAGGGTCACCACGACCGGCGTGAGGATGGTCAGGTAGGCGCCGAACTGAGCCAGCGCCATGGCGACTATCAGCCTGGTGGGGGCGTCGGGTGTCCCCGGGGTGGTGACCGGCGGACGGGATTGGGCAGTCGTCATCACAGACCTCGGGAACAGGAGAAAGGAAGATCACCGGGCCGGCTCCGGTGATTTGTTAACGGCTCGTTTCCGAAGGTATCGACTGTGCTTGCGCGGAACTAGAGGATGACCAGGCCTTTCGCAGCCGGGAATCGTTAAGTTGCGGCGGATCGATGTGAGCCAGCGGACCTTTCATCCCTTTTTGAGCGCTTATTCTTCGCGTCGTTTATGCTCAGGTGGAAGCAAAACTTGGGCGTAGGGTGTGGTCATGCCGAGTCGCGCCCACCTCCTTCGTCGCGACCTGGTGTTCGCGGCTGTCCGCGAATCGGGCCGCGTCAGCCGCGCCGATCTCGCGCATCGCGTCGGCATGACCCGCATGACGGTCACCGGCCTCGTCGCCGAGCTGCTCGACGCCGGCTTGATCACCGAGCAGGAGGCTGCCTCGGACGGGGGCCGGCCAGGTCGTCCGGCCCGGCTTCTCACCTTGGGCCCGGCGGCCGGATCGGTCGTCGGCGCCGTGATCGACGGCGACGGTGTCCGTGTGGCCGTAGCTGATCTGGCCGGCAAGATCAGCATCGAACGGCACCATCCGGTCGCCCCGGGCGAGACCGACGTCGTCCTGCTCAGCGGGCTGATCAGCGAGTGCCTGGCCGGCAGCGGCGGGCGTGCCTGGGCGACCGTGGTGGGGCTGCGCGCGCCGGTCCATGGGGGTGTCGTGCAGCCCGGCAGCCTGTTTCCCAGCTGGACCGGCCAGACGCCGGCGCGCGAGTTGCAGGGCCGGCTCGGACACCGGGTGCTCGTGCGCAACGCCGCCGATCTGTCCCTCCTCGGCGAGGTGACGCACGGTGTGGCGGCCGGTCG
This sequence comes from Actinoplanes sp. CA-131856, assembly GCF_050956135.1. GTDB lineage: Bacteria > Actinomycetota > Actinomycetes > Mycobacteriales > Micromonosporaceae > Actinoplanes. The sequence continues at coordinate 2,603,157 of NZ_CP191849.1, forward strand.
GCGCGACGTCTGCTACCTCAATGTCTCCACCGGCATCGACTTCGCGATGATGCTCGGGGGACACCTGCATACCGGCGCCACCGGTGTCGCCGGCGAGATCGGGCACGTGCAGGTCGATGAGACCGGGGCGCTCTGCCGCTGCGGCAAGCGAGGGTGTCTGGAGACCGTTGCCGTGCCGCGCGACGTCTTCGAGATGCTGGGCCGGCAGGCGTACGGCGCCGCGCGCGCGGTTTCGCAGCCCTTCGACCCGGCTCGCCGGGACGCTCTCGCCGAACGGTTCCTGGCTGACGCCGGCTGGATGGTCGGGCGTGTGCTCGCCGATGTGACCAATACGGTCAACCCGGCCCTCATGGTGCTCGACGGGCCGTTCTTCGACGCCGGTGGGCCGATCATGGGTGGCCTCCGGGATGCGATGCGGCATTACGCCCAGCCGGAAGTCGTCGAAACAACCGACATCGTGATCAGCGAGCTCAGGGAACGTGCGGCGCTGCTCGGCGCCATCAGCACCGCGCTGCGGGTCACGCCGGCCGAGCGCGGGCGACGTAATGTCGGTGACTTCGGCGCGCAACCGGTAGCGGAACGCGAACGGACCGCCCGCCGGAAAGTGATCAGGGATCTCTTGCGGGCCAACGGCGTTACGGCTCGCAGCGACATCGTCAAGCGGACACGGCTTCCGCGTTCAGCCGTGGCCGAGTTACTCACGGAACTTGTCAGTGACGGCGTGATCGAGCCGGCGCCATCCGCCGAAACACGGCCGGGCCGGCCTTCGCCGCACTTCCGTCTCACCGTCGGCCACGGCGTGCTCCTCGGCATGGCCCTCGAGCTCGGGGGCATCCGCACGGTGCTCGCCGATCGTGCCGGGCGGCAGATCGTTTCGGAGTTTCATCCCCTCGATCTGCCGACCGACGGCCCCGCGATGGTGCGGGCCGCGGCGGAGATCGGCCGTGACCTCTTGGCCGGACACGGCGGGCCGGCCGCGGTCGCGCTAGGTGTGCCCTCGCCGATTCATCCCGTGACCGGGCGGATCGGCGCGCGTAGTGTGCTGCCGATCTTCGGCGGTTTCTCTCCGGCCGAACAGATGTCCGAGATCCTCGGCTGTCGCGTCATCGCCGCGAACAACGCTCAGCTCGCCGCCCTTGCCGAAACCCGTCACGGCGCCGGGCGCGGGGCCCGCGACGTGCTGTATCTGAAGGCTGACGAATATCTCGGAGCCGGAATCGTCGCCGGCGGCCGGGCTCACGCCGGGGCGATCGGCTATGCCGGGGAGATCGGGCACCTCAACGTCCGCGAGATGGGCCCGTTCTGTCTCTGCGGCAAACGGGGATGCCTGTCGGCCTTCCTGGCCCCCGGACACTTCGCCGCCGTGCTGGAACACAACGGGCCGCCCACGGAGGACGACCTGTTGCGCACGGCGGCCGCGGGGCATCGTCCGGCTCAGCGGGCTCTCTACGATGCGGGCCGTCTGATCGGGCGGACCACGGCGGTGCTCTGCGACGTCCTCAACCCCGCCGTCGTGGTGGTCGGCGGGCGCTTCATCGAACCGGGGCCATACGTTGTCGATGGGATTGCCGACGCGCTGCGGCAACACTGCTCACCCAGCGCGTCCGCCGCTCTGACTGTCGCGCGCGCGGAACTGGGCTCGGGCGCTGAGGCGCTGGGCGCGGTCGAGTCATTGCTCGATGACAGCGCCTGGTCAGCCGCGGGCGAGAAGGTCCAGGGCCTTGTGCAGCTGGCCTCGAGTCAACGGCTCGATGGTTAATTGCCGCCATGCCGGAGCCCGCAGTCCGGCGAGATAGAAGGCAACCCCGCGCCGCCAGTTTCCCGGAGCCACAGGCTCGGTCGCACGAGAGAGCTCGGCGTTGCCGCCGAAGATGTACAGCAGGTCCTCCGGGTGGAAGTCGGCGCGCAGCTGCTGAGCCGCCTGAGCGCTCTCGATGTAGCGGGCGCCCGCCTGCAACGCCCGGTCGAACACGGCCGCGACCCGGACGGCGCCAGGACACCGGCGGGCAAGCACATCACCGAGCGCGGGGTTGCTGGCCTGGAGCTCGCAGACGCCTTCGACAAAAGCGGTGAAGGCATCCCACGGATCGTGGTGAGTGTCGGCGCGGGCTATCACGTCGTCGAGTAGCGAGCCGGCCAGATCGGCGACGACCGCGTCGATCAGGCCCTCCCGGTCCCCGTAGAGGTTGTAGAGCGTGCCCGGGCTCACTCCGGCCCGCCGGGAGATCTCCTTCACCGACACGCCGAGCCCCTGCTCCCGGAAGCACTCCTGTGCCGCAATCCGCAGCAGTTCGAGGTTTCGTCTCGCGTCCGCCCGCACTCGCCCCGCCCCTCTCGACCTCCGGTGATCTTAGACGGGACAACAACTTGACCCCCCTACCAATATAGGTGTTAGCTTCAAATTGAACGTCCAGTCAATTTAGGAGGCGCACATGACGTCCAAGGTCATCGCCGTTTTCGGGGCCGGACCCGGCCTCGGCGCCGGGGTTGCTCGCCGATTCGGTCGCGAGGGCTACCGCGTCGCCCTGGTGGCTCGTCGCCAGGAACGTCTCTACGCGCTCGCGGCCGACCTGGCCGAGGAGGGCATCGAAGCCACCACCTTCGCGGCCGACCTCAGCGAGCCCCGAAAGGTCCCGGACCTCGTCAACGCGATCCGCGACCGCCTCGGCCGCATCGACGTGGTCGAGTACGCGCCGATCAGCACCGCGCAGCAGTTCACCCCCGCCACCGAGTTGGGAGCAGCGGCCCTCGAGGAACTCCTGCCGCTGCTCTTCCTCACGCCCGTCGAACTGTTCCGTACCGTGCTGCCCGAGATGCTCGACCGCAAGGACGGCGCGCTTCTGCTAGCTCTGGGCTACACCGCCGCCGAACCGATCCCCTTCATGAGCGGGCTGGGCTTGGCCGCGGCCGCCGCCCGGCACTACGTCCGTACCCTGCACAACGAACTCGCCGGCACCGGCGTCTACGCGGGCGCCCTCACCATCGCCTCCCTTATCACTGACAGTGAGCTCGCCGCGAACATGCCCGCACCGGATCCGGACGCGCCCAAGCCGGCCTTCCCCAATGGTGTCGAGATCACCACGACCACCGGCGCCGAGCTCGCCGACATCTACTGGGCCATGACCCAGACGCGTGACCAGGCGGAACGCTTCGTCCCCGCAGCGCTCCAGCCATCGGTCAGCGGCTGAGGGCAGCCTCGGCTTCGGTGCTCCGGGTGCTGACGAGACGCTCCCGGGGCCGGAGCCGGGCCGTTGTGGGACGGTCGGGGGAGGCGGCTTCGACGAGCTGATCGATGGCGTCCTCCAGCGCTTCGAGCGCCTCGGGCAAGGCCTCGGCCAGGGCACGGGGGTCGGCGCCGTCGCGGTCGTAGGAGGACGACACCAGATGCTCCACCGCATCGAGCAGCGTTTCCTGATTGCCGGGATCGGCGAGAACCCGGAACAGCGCACCGATCAGGACGGTCTCGATGCCCATGACGATGCGGCCGGGCTCCACGTCCTGGATGAGGCCACGGCGGCCCATGGTGGCGATGATGCGCTGCAGCGCGCGGCGAGGAGCCTCCGGCGGTTTCGGCCCGGTGGTCACCCGGTCCACCAGCAGAGGGGCCAGGTCCGGATTGCTCAGGCCGGCGGCGATCTCGCGCCGCACGATGGTGCCGAGGCGCAGCAGCGCGGGTTCGCCGGCCAGATCCGCGATGAGGTCGGCGAACATCCGGGCGACCTCGAGCAGCAGAACCGCTTCGCGCAGACGGGTCTTGCTCGGCCAGTAAAGGAAGACCGTGCCTTTACCGACTCCGGCACGTGCGGCGATGTCGTCAACTGTCGTGTGCTCACTGCCGGTCTGCAGGAATTGCGCCCGAGCGGCGCCCAGGATCGCTTCCGCCCGGTCTTGTGTCGGACGTGCCACGCCATACCTCCTGGTCAGTTGCTTGCCGCGATGGTAGCGGGCCCTAGTTTTTGACTGCTGCTATCCTTGTAGTCATTAACTGGCTCGGGCCATCGACCAGAAGAGCGAGGACGACCTTGACCAAACAGCGTGCCCTCATCGTCGGTATGGGCATCGGAGGACTGGCCACAGCGCTGCGCCTGCACGACATCGGCTGGGAATCGGTGATCGTGGAGAAGGCCGCCGAACGCCGCGCCACCGGTTACTTCATCGGGCTCTTCGGCACCGGCCGAGCCGCCGCCCAGCGGCTCGGGGTGCTCGAGGCCATCGGCAACCGGATGGATCCGGCGGCGGTGACCTACGACATCGACCGGGCCGGCCGGCGCCGCCCCGGCCTCGGTTACGGCGATCTTCCCGGCGACCCTCGGCTGATCTTGCGCGGCGACATCGAATCCGCTCTGTACGACAAGACCGCGCCGTTGACCGAGATCCGGTACGCCACGAGCCCGGCAGCCATCACCGAGCATCCGGACGGCGTTGACGTCACCCTCAGCACGACCGGTGTGGACGGGGTCACCGAGAACACCGAGCGTTTCGATCTCGTCGTCGGCGCCGACGGCCTGCGTTCCACCGTGCGCCGGCTGCATTTCGGCCCCGACCGCGACTACCTGCGGCCGTTCGATCACATCATCGGCGCGGCGATCCTGAAGCACGCGGTGCCGGGATATCGCCCCAACGACGGCCTCGTCCTGGCCGAGCCCGGCCGCTCGGTGTGGGTGTTCCCGTACGTCAACCACCAGCCGGGCGTGCTGTTCAACTACCGCACCACGGACGAGAACGCCCAGTTCACCCGCCCGCCGGTCGAATCGCTGCGGCGCGCGTTCGGCCCCGAACCCCTCGGCCCCGTTCTGGAGGATCTCCTGCAGCAGTTCGAGGAGGCCGACGAGTTCCTGTTCGATTCCACCCACCAGGTGCACATGCCGACCTGGCACTCCGACCGCGTGGTACTGCTCGGGGACTCCGCCTGGTGCCTGACCCTCTACTCCGGCATGGGCGCCTCCAGCGCCCTGGCCGGCGCCGACCTGCTCGGAACCAGCCTGCAGCGCAATCCCGGCGCGCCCGGCCGTGCGCTGCGTGAGTGGGAGCAGCAGCTTCGGCCGCACATCGCGAGCTTCCAGGAGACCGGCCGCAAAGACCTGGTTCAGTTCGTGCCGCAGACGCAACGAGACAAACGCACCCGGACCGTCATGCAGACCCTGGCCGGCAAACCGGCCGCCAAACGGGTGATGAAAGCGATCGCCGCCCGGCAGTTCAAGGACAAGTCCGTCGACATCGCCGCGGCCTGAGCCGCGGCCGACCTCAAGGAGACATTGCGATGACAATCAGCCACAGCGCCGACACCGTCCTCGACCGCTACATCGCGTTCATGGATCGCGCCGCGCACGATCTCGGCCTTCTCGACGACCTGTCGTCGATCTTCGCAGAGGACGCCACCGTCGATCTCGGCGTGGCCGGACCCGTGACCGGGTTGACGGCGATCGTCGAGTTCTACCGGGGCTTCTACGCCAATGCCGGCGACACCAAGTATTTCTGGACCACGACCGTTCTGGAGGACGGGACGCTGAAGGCCCACTTCATCGTGTCAGGTCGCACGCCGGACGGCGCGCTGATGGCCCGCAGCGGTATCGAGTACGCGACCGTCGACGCCGACGGGCTGATCAGCAGCCTCCGCGCGACGTTGAACGGGGCTTTGGACAACTGATTTCACGCGGCCGGGGATACCTTCGGCTCGAGCAGGTGTGACACCACACGATCGCGTCCGGAGCGCTTCGCCTCGTACAGCGCCTGGTCCGCGGCATCGAGCAGGTCGGCCGGCTCGCTGAAGGCCGCGGAGGCGACGCCCGCACTGAACGTCACAGTTACCTGGTGGCCGCCGGCCACGCTGATCGAGCTCTCCCGCAGTCGACGGCGAAGCACGTCTACGCGTGCGCACGCGTCGGGCACGGAGCAGCCCGGCATCACCAGGACGAACTCCTCGCCGCCCAGCCGGGCGACGAGGTCGTCTTGTCGCGTGCCGGCAGCGAGAACGGCGGCCACGTGACGGAGGACGTCGTCGCCCGCGGCATGTCCCCACTGGTCGTTGACCTGTTTGAAATGGTCGATGTCGATCAGTGCGAGAGTGAGCTTGTCCGGCCGGCCGGCGTCGAGACGGTCCATGAGATAGCGCCGGTTGTACAGGCCCGTCAACGCGTCGCGGAAAGCCTGCTCGGCAAGCTCGCCGCGGAGTGCCTCGTTGGTGGTGATCTGTTCGCGCAAGGCCTCGTTGGCCTGCTGTATCGCCATCTGATGGCGGCGGGCCTCGGTGACATCCCGGGCCACGAGAGTCCAGCCGGCGACCGCGCCCGCGCGGTCGCGCAACACCCGGATCCGGACGTCGAACGCGACCGAGTCGTCGCCGACGATCGTATCGACATCGGGAGTGCTGTCCGCATGGATCGGCGGCAGGCCGGGCAGTAGCGCCGACACCGGCGTACCGGAAACTGGCTCGCGCCGGCTGCCGAGGCGGGCAGCGAAATCTCGAGCAGCCGGGTTGGCCATGACGACGAGCTGATCCGCGTCGAGCACGACCACCGCTTCGGTGAGGGTGTGCATCAGTTGCGACTGAGCAACGGGAAGCAGGTCGAAGGTTCTACGGGCGAGGTGGCCCAACAGCGCGGTGGTGAACAGGGTCAACGCCAGTGATGCCACGTCGGCGTTGCGCCCGTCCATCTGCATGGACGCGCTGGCGGCCAGCGGGGAGCTCAGCAGCGCGAGCACCGCCAGCGGCACCCGCGATCGGGACACCCGCCGTGCCGCGATGCGGCGTGCGACGAAAATCGTCGCGGCCACGAGGAGCCCGAAATTGTAGGCGCCCTGCAGCGGGCTCAGCAGGTCCGCCCGAGCGCCGGCGACTGCCCAGCCCGCGGCGATCGCGGGCTCGCAGAACAGAAGGGCGTGCCGCCGACGCGGCCGCCAGCCCCGATCGACGATCCCGGCGGCGATACCCGCGCAGCCGATGGAGAACACCGACGAGCTCACGATGGTGAAGGCACCCAGGCCCGACGGCCGGCTCTGCATCGCCGCCGCCAAGATCGGAAGGATGTAGCCGACCAGGCCGGCCGCGGCGATGACTATCGGGACGGCGGCCGGCAGGACGGCTCGCGCTCGCCACGCGGGCAGGGCACAGCCCAATGCGCTGACGACGGCGATCGTGGACGCCACCGTCAGCAGGGAGTCCCACACTCGCGTCTCACCCCTCGATCTCGGCCCTCATCTCTGCCCATCGGCACGAAGACGGCCTGACTTCAGCGTGAGGCTCACAGATGTTTCCGCAGGCCTCAGGCGCCGAAAGTATGAGTCCGGCTTGTTGCCGCCTGTTTACGGAACCATGTAACCTCGCCCACTAGAATGACGTTCTAGGGAGGCGGGCCACATGTCCCTCGTTTCTCAGTCGCCGGAACATTCGCCGTCCGTACTCTGGAAGGCCTTTGATGTTCTTGCGTCCTTCAGTCCGCAGCATCGCGTCATGACCTTGAGCGAGATCACTCGCCGCAGCGGCCTGCCGAAATCCACCACTCATCGCATCCTCACGATGTTGGTCGAGCTCGACGCGGTCGAGCGCGAAGGTGACTTCTACTGGGTCGGCCTGCGGATGTTCACGATGGGGGCGTTGTCAGTCGACGCGAGCGTGCGCGACGTCGCACTTCCTCACCTCGAACGTTTGCGGCGTCTGACCCGCCAGACCGTGCACTTGGCCGTGCTGCATGACGACGAGGTCGTCTACCTGGAAAAACTGCCCAGCCTCGCTTCACCGAACACTCCCGCCCTGGTCGGCGGTAGGCTGCCCGCACAGCGGACCGGCGTCGGCAAGGCGCTGCTCGCGTTCGGCCGGAGCAGCCCGCCCACCGACCCGGCGCTCGCGGCCCGGCTGCATGCGGTTCGCCGGTCGGGTGTCGCCTATGACCATCAAGAAGCGGCCAGCGGCCTGTCGTGTGTCGCTGTTCCCGTTCTCGACGCCGACCGGGCGATCGCGGCAGTGTCGGTCGCCTTCCATTCCGCCGACGGCAGCGGCGACCGGTTCGTCGGGGCCTTACAGGAGACCGCGATCGCTCTGAGCCGCTCGATCCGGTCCAAGGCGCAGACCCGGTGAACGCGACTCAGGCGGTCGAGACCGGATCGCGGGCCCACATCCTCAGCGTCGCTGAACAGCTGATGACCACGGACGGCTACGCGAAGACCTCGATTGCGATGGTCTGCCGCGAGTCGGGTCTTCCCGTGGGATCGGTTTATCATCACTTCGCGAACAAGGCCGGACTCCTGACGGCGGTTCTGCAGGGCGTGGAGGGGCGATTCTTCGGTGGGCTCCCTGGCCCGTCTGACGTCTCCGTGCCGGACCGCGGCCTCGGCGCTTTCTGGGACGCGGCCATCAACGGCATCACCGACCACCTTCCTTACCTCCTGCTCGATCTGGAGCTGGCGCGGCTGGCCCTCGACGATCCCGCCCTGCGCCCCGTGTTGGACGGTCAGATCCGCCGGACGCATCGTCTCATCGCGGACACGCTGATGCCGTACGCCCGGCTCGGCAGCGCCACCGATCCGGCGGATGTCGCCGACGCCCTGGCCGGAACCCTCGTCACCTTCACTCGCGGCGCTGTTCTGACCGCCGGCCGCGACCGGCAGGAGCTGCGGAGGCAGATGACGGCGTTCTACCCGTTGCTCCGCAACGAACTGCTCGGGCCGGCCGCGACGGTCACCGCGCCAGAGAGCGCAACGAGATCGCCGGGTCGGTGAGGGCCGCGACGGTGACGGGGCGCCCGCTCTCGATCAGTGGTTTGGTGGCCCGCAGATCCTTCGGCCGGTCGATGGCGAAGGCGGCCGTGAGCCGCGAGCCCTGCACCCACATCGCGAGCTGATTCCCGCCCTGATCCCCGGGCCGGATGACCAGCCGGTCTCCCGGGGAGGGACGGCCGTACATCTGCAGACGCCGACCGTACTGATCCGACCAGAAGTACGGAGCGTGCCCATTGAGCGCCTCCGCGCCGGTCATGTCAGCGCCGGCCACCGCGCCTTGGCGCTGTGCGACGTCCCAATGCTCGATGCGTTGCCGTCGGCGGGTGAACGGCCCGGACACACTGGCGACGTCGCCCGCTGACCAGATCCAGGGCACACTGGTCCGGCCGTGCTCGTCGGCCACGACACCGCCGTCGCAGTGGACACCGGCCCGGCGGGCCAGATCATCCTCCGGTTCGACGCCACACCCCACCAGAACGGTAGCGGCCGGCAGGACCGTGCCGTCATCGAGCACCACCTGCTCGACCTGACCCGCGCCGGCGAACCGTGCGGCGGTACGGCCGGTCAGGAACCGCACACCCCGCTCTTCATGCATCCGCTGGACGTCGGCGGCGAGCGAGGGGCCCAACACTCCCAGAAGCGGGATGGCCATCGCCTCCACGACCGTGACCTCGATGCCCCGGCTGCGGGCGACGGCGGCGGCCTCGAGGCCGATGAACCCGCCCCCCACGATCACCCAGGGGCCGCCGGCCGCCAGGCGCGCCCCCACCGCACGCGCGTCGGCCAGATCTCGCAGGACAAGGACGTGCCGTAGGTTCTCACCGGCGATGCCGAGCCGGCGGGCACGCACGCCGGTGGCCAACAGCACCTTGTCGGCCTCCAACTGTTCGCCGTCGCCGAGCACGACCCTGCGGCGATCCACATCGAGCCCGGCGACGCGGGTGCTCAGACGCAACGTGATGTCGTTGTCGGCGTAGGCGCCGCGATCGATGATCGGGCGGACCACGTCGAGATCGGCGAAGGTCTTGGACAACGGCGGACGCTCGTACGGCTCCTCGCCGCCCGCATCCACCAGCGTGATGCGCCCGTCGAAACCGTGGGCCCGCATGGCCAGCGCGGCGGCGACACCGGCCGCGCTGGCTCCGACGATGACATGGTGAGAGCTCACCGGAAGTTCCTCACTGCTGTGCCGGCCGTGCCGGTGTTCCGAAGCTGCTGAGGTCGAAGACCGTGCCGGTCACGGTGCGGGACTGATCGTTGGCGGCGAGCAGCACGTACGCGCCGACGTAGTCCTCGGCGACCGCCGCGAATCGCAGCGCCGAGCGCTGTTCCATCACCTGTTTGATCGGCACCGCCTCGCCGATCGTGGTGCCGTCGAGTCCCAGGGCGGACGGGCCCCGCAGGTCGGTGTCCATCGCCCCGGGGGCCACGGCGTTCACCCGGACCTCGGGCGCGAGTTCGTAGGCGAGCTGTTTGACCAGGCCGACGCCCGCATGTTTCGAAGCGACATAGAGGGGGCCGCCGCCCGCGGGGTAGAACGCCGCGTTGGACAGGGTGAGGATGACCGAGCCGCCCGAGTCGCGTAGTGCCGGCTGCGCCGCTTTCACGCCGAGCAGGTATCCCTTGACGTTGATGCCGAACAACTCGTCGAACCCCGCGTCCAGTTCCTCGGCCGAGGTCTGCGCGAGGGACCTGGTGAAGTCCCAGATTCCGGCGTTGCCGACGAACGTGTCCAGCTTGCCGAACCGTTCGACCGCCGCCGCGACCGCCCGGTCGTTGGCCGACGGGCTGCGTACGTCGCCGGTGACGGTCTCCACCGCGTCGCCGAGACTCTTACGGAGGTTGACGAGCTTGTGCTCGGAGTGGTCGAAGGCGACCACTCCGGCGCCCTCGACGACGAAACGCTCGACGATGGCACGCCCGAGCCCCGATCCCGCACCGGTCACGAGCACGGACTGTCCCTCAAGCCAGCCCATCGCCGACCTCCTTGACCAGATAGGTGTCCGGCAGGGCGACGAAAACGTCGTCCCGCATCCGCGTCACCGGATGGGTCGCCACCGGCCGGCTGGCCGGCGGGGTGAGCGGCGCGCCGCTGCGCAGGTCGAACTTGGCCGCGTGCAGCGTGCACTCCACGACGCAGCCCTCGACCCAGCCGTCGGCGAGAGAGAAGTCCTCGTGGGTGCAGGTGTCGTCGATGCAGTACAGCTCGCCCTCGGAATGGAACACCGACGTCTTCGGGACCGTGCTCAGCACCAGGCCCTCGTCCTCGGGGATGTCCTGGACCGCGCAGGCGCGGCGCCAGACGCGGCCGGCCAGCGGTTCGAGCGAGTCACGGGTGGTCGTCGCGCTCATAGGAAGATCGAGATGCTCGGTGCGAGCAGAGTGGTCTGCTCGATGACGATCTTTCGGACGGCGATCTGGAACGGGTAGCCGGTGGCGTCGAGGTCCGCCGGGCGCAGCACGTCGAAGCGTTCACCGACGAACCAGTCCTGGTGGCGTTCCAGCCGGCTCCGGTAGACGTAGAAGTTCGCGGCCACCTCGAGCTCGCCGTCCGGGCGGGGCGTGACCCGCACGTTGGTGATCAGCCGGCGGGTCCGGGACGGCGGCTCCTCCGACCAGGAGATTCCGGAGGTCAGGCGGCGCACCCGGCCGGTGAGGAAGTACTTGTTGTCGTCGATGTGAGCGGCCTGGCTCTCGTTCGAGATCTCCTGGTCGCGCTCGCGGTGGGTGCGCGTCATCCGGGTCGGCGCCCAGTAGTGGACGTCGTCGGTGAAAAGGTCGATCCACTCGAGGTAGCGGTGCTCGTCGAGCAGTTGCGCCTCGGCGTAGAGGAACTGCTCGACCGTGTGCTGGGTCTCGGTGTCGACCCGGCGGTACGCCGACGTGGCCGCCCCCGTGGTGTCGATGGTGGTGGTCATGCTTTAAGCACCTCCGACGCATCGGTTCGGGGCTGGGGCCCGCGGGCCTGGCGTGCCGCGTCGAGCTCGGCGATGGCGGACCAGGAGGCGCCGCTCATCAGGTCGGCCCAGCGCTGGTAGAAGCCGCGGGCGGCGGTCTCGCTGAAGACGTCACTGGACAGCCCGGGAAGACCGTGCGTGTCGCGCTCGTCGTGACCGAGTCCCATCTGCACGTTGAGCCGGTTCTGCCGAGCTTTGAAACCCCGCATGACCTGCTGGATCTCCGTCCAGTTCTCACCGTCGTCGGTCTCGAAGACGCCGGCCGGGCTGAAGGAGCGTTGGGTGCCGAGCCGGATCGCGTCCTTGATGTGCGCCGGCGCGTCCTTGGGGACGTACGTCCAGGCCCAGACCTCGATCTGCCCGGGACCACGGGGATGCCAGACCCGCATCGTGGCCGCCTGTCCCAGCCAGGAGAAATTCGGGAAGATCGTGTTGTGGGTGTTCACCTTCAGGGCGCGTTCGATGCCGATGTTCCGGTCGATCTCGGCCTGGTTGGCGACGAGCCAGTCGACGTACTCCGGGCCGAAGCTCTCGTCGGGGAAGTCCATGCCGGGGCGCCAGAAGCTGCCTGAGCCGTGGCCGTTACCGGCGAACTGGCGGCCGGGCGCGTGATCGACCACGCTGCTGAAAGCTTGCCACGCTTCGGGGATGTGGGTCAGCGCGATCGTCGACGAGGCGTGCGAGATCGGCACGTGGTACATGTCGCTGGCGAACTGCTCGGAGGGGAACTTCCAGTTGGTGTCGATGACCCACTTGGTCGCGCCCTCGATGAACTCCAGGCCGTTGTCCCACCGGCCGACGATGGCGTCGAAGTAGTACGCCATGTCGCCGAGGTATTCCTCGAAGCCGGGAACGTCGGCGGACCAGGTGCCGAAGTAGAAGCCCTTGTAGTTCGCGATCCGCGGGACCTTCAGCGCACCCCACTTGGCCTTGTCGATCTCGTCGCGGTAGCCGCGTGTCTCCTGGGGAACGTTGATCAGGTTCCCTTCGAGGTCATAGGCCCACCCGTGGTACGTACAGGTGAAGGTCTTGCCGACGCCCTGATCGCTGCGGCAGATGCGCATGCCCCGGTGCCGGCACTGGTTGAGGAACGCTTTGACCGAGCCGTCCTTCTGACGGACGACCATCACGGGGTCCTCGCCCATGTAGGCCTGCACGAAGCTGCCCCGTTTGGGCAACTGTGACTCGTGGGCCAGAAACAGCCAGCTGCGGCCGAACACCTGCTCCAGCTCGCGTTCGTAGATGGCCTGGTCGGTGTAGATGCGCGGGTCGATGTAGCCGCTTTCGGCGTCGAAAAGGTCGCCGTTCATCGGGCTGATCCTTCGGCGACGGCAGGCTGAGGCGCCGGCGGAGCGGTGAAGTGGTGGCCCCAGACGCTCGCGGAGTCGTAGTGGCCGACCTTCCAGGTGGATTCGTCGACCAGGCGCCCGTTCCAGCCGTACTCGACGGCGAAGCCGGACGGTGTCGCCACGTAGAAGGACGTCATCCGGTCGTTGGTGTGCTCGCCCATCGTCATCTGGACGCCGAAGTCGCTGCGCTCGACGATGTCCAGGGCCCGGCCGACGGCCTCCAGGGAGTCGACCTCGATCATGAGGTGCCCGAGACCGGGCGGCGGGCCGGGAACGGCCGCGAACGCGATCGTGTGATGGCGGGGATTGCATCGCAGGAAGATGCCGTTCTCCTCGCCGAAGGCGATGGTGTCACTGAGCCGGAAGCCGAGGACGTCCTGGTAGAACGAGGCCGACCGGTATCCGTCGGGCGAGAACATGAACACGTGCCCGAGGCCGAGATCGCCGCAGACGAAGCGGATGCCACGGGGCGACACGAACGGGGCGTTGCTGGTCTCCTGGCCCAGATGCGCCTCGATGGTGTTGCCGTCGGCGTCGGCGAACCGGACCAGCCTGCGTACCTTGCGCTCCGCGGCGAGCTTCTTGTCCTCCTCGAACGCGATCGACTCCGCTCGCAGAGCCGTGACCAGCGCGTTGAGGTCGGACTCACGGGCGACCTCGAAACCCAGCGCGACCAGAGCGTCGGGTCCCGGAGGACCGTCCTGAACCACGATCCGGTAGGCGCGGTCGTCGGTGCGGAACATGACAGTCGACGAGTCGGAACCTTCGACCAGCTGGGCACCGAGGATCTCGGTGCCGAACTTGCGCCACTGCTCGACCGGTCCGCGCACCACCAGATAGCCGAGTCCTGCGATCCTGCTCATTCCTAGCCTCCAAGGGATTCCGCACCCCGGGGGTGTCACCCGGTGAGGCCGAGTTTGTGCCCCCGGTCACACGAACGGGGGCGGGGTGTCCCGGCGGCCGGAACGCTTTTTCCGGCCGGCATCTCGGGTTCCGGCCGCCGGAACGATCGAGGCCGGGAGCCGGCCCGCGCCGGTAGACCGTGCTGCATGACTGCAACCGCCGAAATCGGCATCACCGACCACTTCGTCGAAGTCCCCAACTTCCGCATCCACTACGTGGAGGCCGGCCAGGGACACCCCCTGGTGCTTTTGCACGGCAGCGGTCCCGGAGCCACCGCGCTGACCAACTTCCGGCTCAACATCGGGGCGCTCGCCAAGCACTTCCGCGTCATCGCCATCGACATGCCGGGCTGGGGCGAGAGCGACACCCAGACCGAGGGGACCGGACGCGATCACCCGGCCGCTCTGATCGGGGTGCTCGACGCGCTCGGCATCGAGAAGGCGGCGCTGGTCGGCAACTCCATGGGCGGCATGACCTCCGTCGCCACCGCCCTGCGCTACCCCGACCGTGTGTCACACCTGGTCACGATGGGCTCCCCCGCTCCGACCACCAGCCTGTTCGGCCCGGGTGGCGGCCCGTCGGAAGGCATGCGGGTGCTCCTGCACGCGTACCGCGAGCCCACGCCGGCCAACATGAAGCGCCTGGTCGAGGTGATGTGCTACGACCCGGCCATGGCGAGCGACGAGCTGGCGCAGGCCCGCTCGAAGGCGGCGCTGGCCAAGCCCGAGCACCTCGACAGCTGGAACTCCCAGTTCACCGGCAAGCCCTTCGTGTCACCGTATTTCCAGCTCGGCGACCAGATCTCTCAGATCACGGCTCCCACCATGGCGATCCACGGGCGGGACGACCGCGTCGTGAACTTCGAGAGCAGCCTGTTCTTCGTCAGCCGCATCCCCGACAGCCGCCTGGTCCTGATCAATCGGTGCGGTCACTGGGCGCAGATCGAGCACGCCGAGGAGTTCAACCGGCTCGTCACCGACTTCGTGGGCCGCTAAGTGTCGGGACGGCGGCGTCCGCCGCACTATGCCACCTTCGTGATCCTGGCCGTCGCCGTCACGGCATTCTCCCTGATCCAGTCGCTGATCATCCCGGTGCTGGGACCGCTGGCCGAACAGGCCGGCACCGATCGCGCGACAGCGGCCTGGCTGCTGACCGCATATCTGCTGTCGGCCTCGGTCTTCACGCCCATCGTCGGCCGGCTCGGTGACCTGTGGGGCAAGGACCGCATGCTGGTCGCCTCGCTGCTGCTGCTGGCGGTGGGCTGCCTGGTCTCGGCACTCGCACCGAACATCGGCTGGATGATCGCCGGCCGGGCGGTTCAGGGCGCCGGGGGCGGGGTGATGCCCGTCGCCTTCGGCATCGTCCGTGACGTGTTCCCGCCCCGCCGCGTCGCTCAAGGCATCAGCGTCATCGCGTCGCTGCTCGCTTTCGGCGTCGGCGGTGGCATCGTCGTGGCCGGGCCCCTGGTGGAGCTACTCGGCTATTCCTGGCTGTTCTGGCTGCCCTGTCTGGTGAGTCTGGCCGCGGCGGGGTTGGCGGCGCGCGTCGTGCCGCGCTCTCCCCGGCAGAGCTCGGGGCCCATCAGCCTGAAGCCGGCGGTGCTGCTGGCGGGCTGGCTGGTTCTGCTGCTCCTTGCCGTAAGCCAGGCGCCTCAGTGGGGCTGGTTGTCGCCGACGGTGCTGGTGATGTTGGCGGCCTCGGTCGCGCTCATCGTGGGCTGGATCCGGGCGGAAGGCACCGCGCGGGTGCCGTTGGTCGACATGGCGCTCATGCGAAAGCGGCCTGTTTGGACAGCCAATCTGGTGGCGCTGCTGGTGGGCTTCGGCCTCTACGCGACCAGCGCGTACATTCCCCAGCTGGTTCAGACTCCGGCGAGCTCCGGGTACGGCTTCGGCGTCGGTGTCACCACCTCCGGCCTCATCCTGCTGCCGTCGGCGATTGCCAGCTTCCTCATCGCCATGGTCACGTCGCCGCTGGCGACCCGTGTCGGCAGTAAGGCCTTGATCGTGACCGGATGTGCGGTGTCGGCGTCCGGGCTGCTGTCTCTTGCCCTGGCGCATAGCGAGACGTGGCAGGTGTGTGTGGGTTCCGGGTTGATGGGCCTCGGCACGGGTTTGACCATGGCGTGTCTCGCGAACGTGGTCGTCGCCGCGGTGCCGGCCGGGCAGACCGGCGTGGCAGCGGGTATGAACGCCAATATCCGTACGATCGGTGGCGCCATCGGCTCCGCTGTGCTCGGCAGCCTGGTGACCGCCGGATCGCTGGGACGGCCGTTTCCCGCCGAGTCGGGCTACGTCAACGGTTTCCTGGTCGTCGCCGTCGTGCTGGCCGTTGCGGCCGGTGTCGGCCTGGTCATGCCGTCCGAGAAGTCCCAGCGGCCGACGAAGGTCGCCGCGGATCCGGTCCCGGCGGCCTAGATGAGACGTCGGGCTGCTTCCCCTACAAGGAGGGAAGCAGCCCGACGCCGGCGTGCTGCGATTCAGCCGCCGACGCTGCCGATCATCTCGAAGAAGGCGGGCTTGTCGATCTGTGTGGCGCCGAGGTGCCCGGTCACGCGGCAGGGAGCCTGGCCGCCGTTGTGACCGTTGCCGCTGCGGTAGACGAACTCGGGCTGGTCGACGAGCCCGTCGAGGTGCAATTCCAGATCGATGCTCGGGGCCAGGATGCGCGCCTCGTTGGGATATTTGTAGCCGGTCTCGGCGCTCGCCCAGATGCGGTCGTAGGTGACCGACGCGTCGACATTCATCTGAACGCCGTTCTCGAGCAGGACCGTCGCGAAGGTGGTGCGCTTTCCGGGACCTTCGTAGACGTCCCAGAACGACAGGGCCTGCCGATTGTCCGCACCGAAGGCGAGGCCGAGCCACGACCACGACGCCTTGGCGACCGCGCCGGCGGCTTGAGCGAGCTTGACCGGGTTGAGGGTGGGGCTGCTGCCCCATTGCCGGTCGAACCATGCGGTGGCGGCTTCGACGGGGTAGGTCGTGCCGTCGATGGTGACAGTGCCGTCGACGGTCATGTTGGGGAATGCGTACTGGTACGAGTTCATGCCGAACAGCGGAAGCAGACCGGTGGTGCCGTTGTAGACGGTCTGCTCGTGTGGGGTGAGCGTGACGTCGACGGCGCCTCCCTCAGCCTCGAGTTTGAGAGTCATCCGGCTGCGGTCGCCGGCGAGGGTTCCGAAGCGGGAGAACACTTTGAGCGTGTCGGTGTCGGCCCCGTTCTTACTGCTGAACCTTTTCTCGGCGTCGGTGTGCGGGCGCCAGATGTTGTCGGTCGCGTTGGTCAGCAGAAACTCGGTCTGCGACTCGATCGGGACGAATCCCTGATGCCATTCGAACCCGAGGGTCTTGCCCTGGCTTTCGAACATGCAGGTGACGTACCACGAATCGATCGGCTCGGTCTTCTTGTGCGGAAGGTCCCTGGCGGTGTCGACGAACAGAGGAACGCCTGTCGCCTGCTCCGAGTTCCGGTCGGTTGATTCCTCGGTTTTTGTGCTCATGGTGAGGTTCCTTTCTGCTGTCGATGCGGCAGAGATATGCCCGGCGCAGAGAAGGGGGCGGGTCTTGGCGGGCCCTCAGACCTGTTCTCTTGGCACTGTATCGCCGCAAGGAGAGATCTCAGGAAAGATTGGCCAGCTTGATGGCGACATCGATGATCATGTCCTCTTGGCCGCCGACCACCCGCCGCCGTCCCAGTTCCAGGAGGATGTCGGCCTCGGCGACGTCGTACTTGGCCGCGGCCCGTCGGGTGTGCAGCAGGAACGAGCTGTAGATCCCGGCGTAGCCGAGCAGCAGGCTTGCCCGGTCCAGGCTCGGCAGATGTCCGTCGCAGATCCGGGCGACGATGTCCTCGGCGACGTCCACCAGCGCGAGGGTGTCGATCCCGGTCTTCGCGCCGGAGCGGTCCAGGGCCGCCGCGAGCACTTCGGTGGACGCGTTGCCGGCGCCCGCGCCGAGGCCGTGACACGAGCCGTCGAGGATCTCGGCGCCGGCTTCCGCGGCGGCGAGGGCGTTGGCTACGCCGCAACCGAGGTTGTTGTGGGCGTGCATCCCGATCCTGGCCTCCGAGCCGACCGCGGTCCGCACCGCGTCGACCCGTTCGCGGACCTGGTGCGGCAGCATCGCCCCGGCCGAGTCGACCACATAGACGGTGTCGGCCCCGGCATCTCGCATGATCACGGCTTGCGACCCGAGATCGGTGGCGCTGGTCATGTGCGACATCATCAGGAATCCGACGGTCTCCAGCCCGAGCCGCTTCGCGGCCTGCAGATGCTGGATCGCGATGTCTGCCTCGGTGCAGTGCGTGGCGACCCGGACGACGTCGATGCCGGCGTCCACGGCCTTTTCGAGGTCGTGGATGGTACCGATTCCGGGGAGCAGCAGCGCGGCCAGCTTGGCCTGACGTATCTCTTTGCGGGCCGCGGTTATCAGGTCCAGGTCGCCGCAGCGACCGAAGCCGTAGTTGAACGACGAGCCACCCAGGCCGTCGCCGTGGGTCACCTCGATGACGTCGACACCGGCCGCGTCCAGTCCGGCGGTGATTTCCTGGACGTTCGCGACACTGAACTGATGGGCCATCGAGTGCGACCCGTCGCGCAGTGTGGTGTCGCAGACCTCGATCCGACGGTCGGCGAGGGGTCCGTCGCCGCCGATGACAGGGCTTTCGGTGGTCACGCGAGCTCCTTGGTCAGTGAGGGGGCGATCCGCTCGGCGGTGGCGATCGCGGCGGCCGTGATGATGTCCAGGTTCCCGGCGTACTCCGGCAGATAGTCGCCGGCGCCGACGACCTCGACGAAGACGCTCACCTTGGTACTGCCGTCCGGTCCGGCGCCGGGGTCGACCTGGACGGGTGCGGTGAAGCGATAGCCCGGCACATAGGTGCGGACATGCTCGGCCATCTTCTCGACCGACGCGACGATGGCTTGCGGGTCCACATCGGCGTCGACCGCGGCGAAGACCGTGTTCCGCATGATGACCGGCGGCTTCGCCGGATTGAGAATGATGATCGCCTTACCGCGCGCCGCCCTGCCGACCTGTTCCAGGGCGTTCGATGTGGTCTCGGTGAACTCGTCGATGTTGGCCCGGGTGCCGGGGCCGGCGGCCCGCGACGAGATCGTCGCGACGATCTCGGCGTAGCTGACCCGCGCGACCTGGGAGATCGCGGCGACGATCGGCACTGTCGCCTGCCCACCGCAGGTGACGAGATTGAGGTTGGGCTCTGCCTTGACCTGGTCGAGATTGACCGCGGGTACGACGTAGGGCCCCACCGCCGCCGGCGTCAGGTCCAATGCCATCAGCCCGGCGTCGCGGTACCGGGGGGCGTTGGCGGCGTGCGCGGCGGCCGAGGTCGCCTCGAAGACCAGATCGAACTCGCTCGCCCGGGCGATGAGCTCGTCGACACCGCCCGCGGTGGCCTCGATGCCCAGTTCCCGGGCGCGGCGTAGCCCGTCGGAGGCGGGGTCGATACCGACTAGCAGCGCCGGTTCCAGCGTGCCGTTGCGGGTCATTTTGATGAGCAGGTCGGATCCGATGTTGCCGGATCCGACGACCGCACAGCGCAGGCTCATAGCCAACTCCTCAAGGTGGTTTTCGTCATGCGACCGTGAGCTGAACCGGGGCGAAGCCCGGCGCGGAGGCGGTCACTCGGGTGCCACCCGTCAACGCGACGGAGGCGTGCACGGCGCCGGCCAGGATCAAGTCGTCGGCGCGCAGCGTCTCGCCGAAGCCGTCGAGCCGACGGGCCAGCCAGGTCAGGGCGCGGATCGGATCGCCGAGCACGGCGTCCCCGACGCCACCGGCGACTCGCTTCCCGTCGACGTCGAGGGAGACCGTCACCGCCGGCAGATCATCGGGGTGGTCACGGCTGGGGCCGGCGATCATCCGGGCCGAAGAGGCGTTGTCGGCGATCGTGTCGGCCAGGGTGATCTTCCAGTCGGCGATGCGGCTGTCGATGACCTCCAGCGCGAGGAACACCCCGGACACCGCGGCCCGCGCCTGCTGGTCGGTGACATCCGGACCACCGAGATCCCGCGCGAGCCGGAAACCGATCTCGGCCTCGACCCGCGGCGCGATCAACTCATCGAGGAACAGGGTGCCACCGTTCGGGATCAGCATCCGTTCGAAGACGACACCGAAGTCGGGCTCGTCCACGCCCAGCTGTTCCTGCATGGCGAGGGAGGTCAGCCCCACCTTGCGGCCGACGATCACCTCACCCGCGGCGGTTCGTCGCTGGGTGTTGATCGCCTGAATCGCGTAGGCGTCCTCGGGGCTCACCCGTCCCTGAGCGGTCAGCGGTGATATGGCGATGCGGTCGCGCTCGGCACGAAGCAGTTGGTCGGCCAATCCGGCCCGGAAGTCGGTCACGGTCCAAGCAGACATGACCAACCAGGCAAGCGCCCATCACGTGTTCCAGCGGACGGCACACGTGTTGTCACGGCTCGGCCGTTTTACGGCTGTGTTACGTGCACGTTGACGAGTGATGGCGGCGCTCCTAGTCTATTTAACAACGGTTAAATAGCTCCCCGCATGAGGTCACCATGAGCGAAAGTATCGTCGCTTCCTCACCACGGCCGGCCGAGCCGAGGGAAGCCGGAGATCATGCCACGCGCACCAACGCCGCCGGCCGTACGCTCGACGTCCTGAGCGCCTTCAACGGCTCCCGATCCGTGCTCGGCGTCAGCGAGATCGCCGTCCGGGCGGGTGTCCCCAAGTCGACCGCCCACCGGCTGCTCGCCGTGCTTCAGCAGCGCGGCTACGTCAGACACGACGGCAGCCGATACCGTCTTACCGAGCAGGTTTTCGAACTCGGTTCCCGAGCCTCGTGGCCGCGCGGCATCCGGGACCGGGCCGTCCCGTTCATGGCCGAGTTGCATCACGAGACCTTGCAGACCGTGCATCTGGCGGTGCTCCACGAGGGCCACGTGCTCTACGTCGAGAAGATCTTCGGCCATCAGGCGCAGCCGTGTCCGACCGCTGTCGGCAGCCGCAACCCGGTTCACGCCACTGCGCTCGGCAAGTCCATGCTCGCCTTCTCGCCGGATGAGACGGTCGAGGCGGCGATGACCACGGAGCTCACCGCCTTGACTCGGCACACGCTCACGGTCCCGGAGTCCTTGAGGCGCGACCTGCTTCAAGCGCGGCAGGACGGTGTCGCCTCCGAGGTGGAGGAGTGCCGGTTGGGCCTGGCCTGCGTCGCCGCACCCATCCTCGACAAGGCCACCGGGGCGGCGATGGCCGCCCTGTCGATCAGCTCACCGGCGGTCCGTTTCAACAAGCAGCGGTTCGCCACCCGGGTCCGCCGCGCCGCCGACGCGCTCTCGCAGGTCATGTCTTGACCCGGTCACGACAGAAGCCGGACGAGACCCGGCACGACATCCTGGTCGCTGCGGGCAGGCAGTTCGCTCGCTTCGGATACTCCCAGGTCACGTTGAAGGACATCGCCGAGGAGATCGGCATCACCGCCCCGTTGATCGTCCACTACTTCGGCAGCAAGAAAGAACTGTTCCGTCAGGTGGCCAGCAGCGAGCTCGGGCCCATGGTCCCCGACTTCAACGGCCCCTTGGAGACACTGGGCCGACGCCTGGCCGAGGACGCCGCGGCCTACTGGTTCGAGCTGGACTACAGCTTCCCGGCCCTGGCCATGGTCCGCTCGCTCGACGTAGAGGAGGGTCGCGATCTGCTGGCCGCCGAGGTGGAACGGCGCACCCTCCCGCTCGCCGCGGTGCTGCCCGGTCCGCACGCCCTCGAGCGCGCACGTCTGGTCATGTCCCAGTTCATGGGCTTCGGCCTGTTCGCCTCCGGCCGCCTAGTCGACCCGGACGCCCCGCCTCCGCCTCCGGAGACGCTCGCCCGAGCCGTGGAATCACTCGCCGCCGCGCTGCAAGTGATCATCACGCCGCCCGCGCCGGCCCCCGGCTCCTAGAACGTGCGGAACGAACGGCGTCGATCAGCGGTTCGGTATCGAACGTCTCTAGCTTGATCGTCTCCGCGTGCAGGTGCTTGCCGAGCTCGGCGGCCAGCCCGAACCGGACCAGCCCAGCCTCGCAATCGATGACGACGCTGGTGATGCCCTGCGCCGCCAGGTGTTCGGCCGACGCGTGCGCCCGCGCGATCGGATCGGTACCGAGCGATCCGGTCGCCATTCCGTCGGTGATCACTACGAGAAGAGGACGCCGCCGCGGATCGCGGATCCGCTCGACGCGCACGACCTCCAGCGCGCGGAGAAGTCCCGCCGCCAAAGGCGTTCTCCCGCCGGTCGGCAGCGTCGCCAGACGCGCGGCGGCCGCCTCCACCGACCAGGTGGGCGGAAGCGCGAGCACCGCTTCCGTACGCCGGAACGTGATCAATCCGACCTTGTCGCGCCGTTGATAGGCGTCCCGTAGCAGGGTGAGGACCGCGCCTTTGACGGCGGCCATCCGGGTGCGCGATCCCATCGACCCGCTGGCGTCGACGAGGAAGAGCAGGAGGTTGCCCTCCCGGCCTTCCAGGGTCGCCCGGCGCAGGTCCGCGCGTCTGAGCACCAGTCCGGGTCCGGTGCGCCCCCGCGAGAACTGCCAGGGCGCCGCCGCCATCACCGTGTCGAGCAGATGCAGCTTGCCCATCGGCCCATCGGGCCGCTCGGAGCCGACGACGCGCCCGTGGTCGGTGCGGGACCGTGACCGGCGTCCCGGCACGCCGGCACCGACGCCGGGAACGGTGAGCCGACGGACCCTCGACGGGTCAGCTGGCTTCACGACTTCCCGATCGGCCTCCTCGGCGGGCTCACTTTCGAGGCCGTCGGCGACCCGTCCACTGCGCCGGGCCGTTGTACCCTCTCCGGACACCAGCGGGTCACCGGCTGCCTGACGTACTTCGACATCGGCAGCACCAGCGACCGGGTCGTGCTCGACGGGCATCCCTCCGCCGCCGGGATCATCATCGTCTGGTGGCCGACTCGGAGCCTTGGGCCGCGCATCGGCGAGAACCTGGTCGAGCAGTTCCTCGTCGAGTCCCGGCGCATCGAACGGATCGCGTCGGCGCCGATGCGGAAGGGCCAGGCGTGCCGCGATCCGGATGTCCCTTTCGCCGACCTCCTCGCGGCCGCACCACGCCGCATGCGCCATGGCGGTGCGCGCGGTGACCAGATCGGCACGCAACCCGTCCACGTCGAAGGCCGCGCACACGACGGTGATCTGACGCAGCGCTGCATCCGGCAGCACCACGCGTGACAGGTGGTGCCTCGCTTCGGCGATGCGTGCTCTGAGCGAGTCACCGTTCCGTGCCCAGGTGGCCGCGAACCTCCGGGCATCGGTCTCGAAGGCGAACCGCCGCCGTACGACCTCGGCGCGGATGTCCGGGTCACGGGGCGCGGTCGCCTCGACGGTGAGGCCGAATCTATCCAGGAGCTGCGGGCGAAGCTCTCCTTCCTCGGGGTTCATGGTGCCCACCAGCAGGAAGCGAGCGGCATGCCGCACGGAGACGCCCTCTCGCTCGACATATGCGGTGCCGAGCGCGGCCGCGTCGAGCAGAAGATCGACCATGTGGTCCTGCAACAGGTTGACCTCATCGACGTACAGAACACCTCGGTTCACCGCGGCCAGCAGACCCGGCTCAAAGGCCTTCACTCCTTCGGTGAGCGCCCGTTCCAGATCCAGGGAGCCGAGGAGGCGGTCCTCGGTCGCGCCGACCGGCAGTTCCACCAGCCGGGCGGGTCGGGTCAGCGACGGCCCGCCGAGCGGATGTGGCCCGTCGGGGCACTCGGGATCGGGCGCCGCCGGATCACAGGCGAACCGGCAATCGGCGATGACGTCGATCTCCGGGAGGATCGCCGCCAGAGCCCGCACCGCGGTCGACTTGGCCGTGCCCTTCTCTCCCCGGATCAGCACGCCGCCCACGTCGGGTGACACCGCGTTGAGCAGCAGCGCGAGTCGCATGTCGTCCATCCCGACGATCGCGCCGAACGGGTAGCCGCGTTCAGATGTCAACGAAGACGCTGCCGTTCTCGACCCGGACCGGGTAGGTGGGCAGGTCGACTCTCGCCGGCAGGGTGAGGGCTTTACCGGTACGCAGGCAGAACTTGGCCATGTGCCAGGAGCACTCCACCTCGTCGCCCTCGACGTATCCGTCAGCCAGCGATGATTTGTCGTGCGAGCAGGTGTCGGCCATCGCCAGGAACTCCCCGTCGACGTTGAAGACCGCCACGGGCGGAACCACCGAGGGCACCGTCACCGCATCACCGGGTTCGACGTCGTCCACGTCGCACGCGCGTATCCACGCCATCTTCAGCCTCCTGTGCCGGCCGGCCACCCGCTCTCGCGGACGGCCGGCCTCGTACCGTCAGAAGAAGTTGCTCAGGTTCTGGGAGAGCAGCACGGTCTGCTCGAGCAGGATGTGCCGCCTCGCGATGAGGAACGACCCTTCGTGCCGACGGAGCAGGTCCTGCCGGGACCCGACCCAGGTCGTCTCCTCCGACTTCAGGCGGGTGCGGTAGACGAGGAAGTTGGTGTGCACTTCCAACTCGTCGCCGTTGTCCTCGACGACGTGCACGTTCGTGATGATGTGACGGGTGCGCGACGGCGGGTCTTCGGCCCAGGCTGCGCCGGTCGCCAGCTTCTGCACGCGGCCGACGAGGATGCGTTTGTCGTCGTCGAAGAACGCCATCTCGCCCGGGCTCGTGAACTCCTTCTTGAGCTCGCGTCGCAGCCGGGTGCGGCGAATCGGCATCCAGTAGTGGGTGTCATCGCTGAACAGTTGCACCCAGGTCTCGTACTCGTGCCGGTCCAGCAGCCACGCCTCGCGGGTGTAGAAACGCTCCACCGCGAACTGGCGCAGGGCGTCGGCCGACAAAGCGTCGACGTCGGCGGCGCTGTCGATGGTCATGATGCTTGCTCCCTAACAGGGCTCGACGTTCAGAGAACAGCGGGCGGGGTGGTGCGTTCGCGGAGATCGTCCCAGCCGCAGCCGGACATCCACTGCGCCCAGGCCGCATAGGTCCACAGTTGGCCGTGCTCGTTGATGCCGGCCTCGATCCACGGCGGGTCCAGGCTGTCCGGGTCGTTGACGACCTTGCCGCGCCCGAGGTTCATCTTCAGGACGTGCGGAATCCGGCCGGCGGAGAGACCGTGGGTGGTCATCGTGGCCTGGCTCCAGTTCTCTCCGTCCTCCTGCTCGAGCAGACCGGCCGGCCCGAAAACGTGGACCGCCCCCGACTGCACGATGGCTCGCACCTCCGGCGGAGCCTCCTTGGGAACGAACGTGTACCACCAGATCTCGGTCTCGTACGGTCCCCGCGGGATGCGCAGGGACAGCTGCCCGCCATTGGGGGCGATCCACAGCGTCGGGAAGACATTGGTGTGCCCGATGGCACGCTTGGTCTGAGGCCCGAGCACCTTCGAGGCTGCTTCCGTGTGCCGGTACGAGATGTCACCGAACGGTCCGGAAGCCCCGTCCGCGACCGGGCCGGACATCGCGTGCCCGTAGTGGTCGAGGAACACCAGCGTCGAGACGTTGTCCTTGGTGGCGAGGTTGATCTCTTCGCCGTCCTGGTTGGTGACGCCGTCGATGTCCAGTTGCTCGCTGTCGGACTCGAAGGCCGGCAGAAGGTCGATTGAGAACGCCGACAGGTGCGTGATCTGCGGGTGATACCAGTCGAAGAGGTTGTCGACCGCCAGCTTCCAGTTGCACGGGATGACGAACTTCTGAATGCCGGGGATGATCTCCATGTCGCCCTGCAGCGCGATCAGGTCGAGACCCGCGCGACCGGTGCGCCCGAGGAACTCGAACAGCGGCGGCGCGGTGGGATCCGAGGTGGCGAAGACGAATCCCTTGTACGAGTCCAGCTGGGCCACGCCGCGCAGCCCGTGACGAGACGTGTCCAACTCGTCGTGGTAGAGGTCCCGCTGGCCGGGGACGCCCACGAGGTTGCCGCCGATGTCGTAGGTCCACCCGTGATAGGTGCACATGAAGTTCTTGGCGTTGCCCTCGTCGGCGCGGCAGACGGCGTTGCCGCGGTGGGCGCAGGTGTTGTGCAGCGCCTTGATGCTGCCGTCGCGCTGCCGGACGACGAGGACGTTGTCACGCCCCATGGGCGTCTCCACGAAGTCCCCGCGCTTGGGAATCTGCGACTCGTGGCAGAGGAACAACCAGCTCCGCTGGAAGATGTCCGCCATTTCCTGCTCGTAGATGTCGGGATCGCTGTAGACCCGGCGGTCGACCTCTCCCCGCTGGACCGAGACGAGTTCCTGAAGTGTGTTCTCGGCGATGGCCATTGCTGTCCTTCCTGGTGACTCAGACTCGGGGCTCGTCGGGGTTGGTCGGGCGGTGACCCCAGTAGCTGGGCTTCTCGTACCGCGCGGGCGTCCACGTCGCGTCGTCGATCAGCAGGCCGCCGTAGCCGTACTCGATCTGGAAGCCGGACGGCGTCGTCACGTAGAACGACAACATCTCGTCGTTCACGTGCTTGCCGAACGTCGAGGCGATCGGAGCGGCGCCGTCCAGCACGTTGTCGTACGCCCGGCCCACCAGGTCGATGTCATCCACTTCGAACATGAGGTGGCCGATGGTGCTCGGAAGATCCGGCACCGCGGCATAGGCCAGAGAATGGTGCCGGGGATTGGCGTGCGTGAAGGTGCCGAACATGCCCGGCCCGAAATCGATGTAGTCGCTGACCTTGAATCCGAGGATGTCCAGGTACAGCCGGTCGTACGCCGTCATGTCGCCGACGAACTGGAAAGCGTGCCCCAGCCCGCCGGTCCCGGTCACGAACTGGGCTCCCGTCGGGGACACGAACCGCTCCAGGGCGTTGCGCTGGCCGTAGTACAGCTCCAGCCGAAGGCCCTCCGGGTCGTCGAACTGGATCAGCTCACTGACGTGGCGCTCGGCCGCCGCCTCGCCGGACTCGCGCTTGACCGAATAGCCGTTGGCCTCCAGCTTCCGCGCCAGCTCCTCCAACTCCCTCTTCCCCCGGACCTCCCAGCCCAGAGTTGTCACAGCATCCGCAGGACCCCTGCGGATGTCGAGACGGTAGGACTTCTCGTCCATCCGCAGGGTCAGGCGCTCCTCGGTGTCGGTCACGGCCTGCAGACCGAGCAGGTCGACGGCGAAACTCTTCCAGGCACCGAGGTCGCTCGCCTCGACGAGCACGTAACCCAAACCGATGACTTCAGACATGTCGTTTCCTTCCTTGATCTGTCAGGCCGAGGCGACGAAGCCGGCGACGAGACGGTTGAACTCGTCCGCGTGTTCGAGCTGGAGCCAGTGCCCGCAGCGGTTGATCAGCACCATCCGCGCGTCAGAAATCAAACCGACCAGGCGCAGCGACTGCTCGAAGTGCACGACACGGTCGTCCCGGCCGTGCAGCAGAAGAGTGGGGACGGCGATCCTCGCGTAGTCATCCGCGCTCACGGTGGACCGGATGGTCGGTGAGCTCAGGATGTTGGCCAGGTGGTCCGGGCGGGAGCGCGCGGTGTCGGAGCGCTGCTGAACCAGCTCGTCACTGATCTCAGAGTCGTACGTCATGATGTCGACCAGCTCGCGGATCGTCTCCGGCGACGGGTCGTGATAGCCCTTGATCAGGACCTTCAGCCCCTCCGACAATCCGTTGCCCGGCTGGAAGAGCGTCGGCCCGGGAACGCCCGAACCCATGGTGACCAGATGAGAGATACGGTCCGGGTGCGTCACCGCGAAGTTCAGGGCAGTCCCCCCACCCATCGAGTTCCCGACCAGCGCGGCCTTCTCGATGTCCAGGGCGTCCAGCAACTGCACCGCCGCCTCGACGTGATCCCGCTCATCGCCGGTCACGGCGTCGGACTCGCCCCAGCCGGGCATGTCCGGCGCGATGACCCGGAAGCTGTCGGCGAGCACCCGGATGTTCGGGCCGAAGTTGCTCCAGCCGGTGGCACCCGGACCACTGCCGTGCAGCATCAGGATCGGGTAGCCCGTACCCGCCTCGTTGTAATGGATGTTCCAGCTCTTGGTCTGAACGCTCCGGCTCGTGCCGGCGGCAGTGAGGTCCTGCGGCATGCCATCTCCTGTTGTCTGTTCGTTCGCTATTGATTCGCCGGGCGCGGGGGCGTGCCGGCGCTGCTGATGTCGAACACCGCGCCGGTGACGGTCGCGGACTGCTCTTTGGCGGCGAGCAGCAGATACGCGCCGACGTAGTCCTCCGGTCGGGGCGCCATGTGCAGTGGGGACAGCTGCTTCAGCAGGTCGTTGATGGGGAACGCCTGGCCGATGGCGGTCTCGGACAGACCCAGCGCCGCCGGTCCCCGCAGATCGGTGTCCATTCCGCCCGGCGCCACCGCATTGACCCGTACATCGGGTGCGCACTCGAAGGCCAACTGCTTGACCAAGCCGACTCCGGCGTGTTTTGAGGCGACATAGAGCGCGCCCCCGCCGCCCGGGTAGAAGGCCGCGTTCGAGAGCGTGAACACCATGGAACCGCCGGACTCCCGCAGCGCCGGAAGGGCCGCCTTCGCGCCGAGCAAGTAGCCTTTGACATTCACGTTGAACAGCTCGTCGAATCCGGAATCGAGCCGCTCGGCCGGCGTGTCCGCCAGCGAGCCGCTGAAGTCCCACAAGCCGGCGTTGCCGATGAACGTGTTCAGCTTGCCGAAGCTCTCGACCGCCAGGGAGCACGCGCGATCGTTGTCGGCCGAGCTGCGGACATCCCCGGCGAGGGTGACGACGGACTTGCCCAACTCGTCCCGCAACTGCCCGAGTTTGTCCTCAGACTTGTCGAAGGCGACGACCTTGGCGCCCTCCGCGGCGAAACGACGCACGATCGCCCGGCCCAGCCCGGAGCCGGCGCCCGTGACGACGACCGAATAGCCCTCAATCCATGACACGGACATCGCCCCGATCAGCGCTCGCCGTCGCGAGCCTGGCGGACAAGCGCGTCGTCCGACCGCCGAAACACTCGCCGGTGGTCGCCTGCACCGCGTAGCGGTCGTCTGCGATCTTGATCATTCGTCCTCCGGGCCCATCGCCGCGCGATCCGATGAGGTGAGGATGTGCTCGACCTCACGCGGACGGAACGGACGAGTTCCGGAGCGTGGAACGGTTGTTGCGCGGCCACCACCTACCGCATGCCGAACCGTGACCGTCGCGTCCCCGGACTTCCTGGTCGTAACGGGCACAGCTTGTTGGCCGCGTTTGCGGGCTGGGTCACGTACGGGTCCACTCCGGTCGAAGCTGCGGCATAGCTGGCGCGTGTGATTCCGTTAGGACGCCGCCCCGGCGACCGCCACCTGGGTTGCGAAAACAAAGCCGAACCCGGCAGGTTATTGGTTCGCCCTCAGATGGAAGGCGGCATCGGCGGGGCCTACCAGGGTTTTCGTAGATAGGTCGTACTCGATGCCACCTGCTGAGGGTTATTGGTTGGGATCCCGGACGCCAGATTCTGATGGCCAACTGCCGCATTTGTGCGGCGCAGCA
This sequence comes from Actinoplanes sp. CA-131856, assembly GCF_050956135.1. GTDB lineage: Bacteria > Actinomycetota > Actinomycetes > Mycobacteriales > Micromonosporaceae > Actinoplanes. Next base: position 2,632,491 of record NZ_CP191849.1, read on the forward strand.
CCGGAGACAACCACAGACAACTTCCGAAGAGCTCGCGATGATGGTGTTGTAGCCGAATGGTTCCCCAAATAGAAGATCCAGGGTTGAATTCGGGTGAGGCGTCGGTTTCTCAAGCTCTCCCGCAGGCACCCACGGCCGTTCCACGCCCCATCGCCACCGCCTTACCAATGCCGGTTGTGGCTGCCCGCAGGCGGGCCCGGACTTCCGCCCGCTACGCCTTGAGTGCCTATGACCGTAACGGCCGTATCGCGGACCGGTCGATCGTCGAGGCCATGGGCTGGAAGGCCCACCAAAGAATCACTGTCTCAGTCATCGACGACAAAGTTGTCATTCGCGCGGACCCCAACAGCCCATACGCCTTGACCGGCGACGCATTCCTGCGCCTGGCCGCTGAAACGCGTCATAGCTTCGGCGTGCAGGTCGGCGACCGTCTCCTGCTCGCCGCCTACCCGAACCGCAACCTGGTCCTCATCTGCCCGATCGCTGTCCTGGATGATCTGACAGCCATCCACGTCGACGGCCTCTGATGGGCGACCTTTCCTCGGCTGCGGACTCCGAGCTCCACGCGGTGCGGCTCCTGCTCGACCGCCTCGGCGTGACACCAGAGCAGCTTCTCACTAAACCACCGCGACCGACGGCCATGCCGACCTTTGACGAGTACATCGAAAAGGTGGCGACGGCCGTGTCTGAAGGGTCGCGCCGGCTGTACGTCACCTATTGGCGAAAGATCAGCGACGAGTGGGGCGGCCGCCGCCTGGACGAGCCCACCCCGCTCGAGATCAAGCAGCTCGCCGAACGGGTCAAGCAGAATGTCGTGGTGCGCCGCAACGCTCGAGGCGGCCGAAGCGCAGCGGAACACCTCATCTCCGCGATCCGCTGCCTCTACCAACAGGCCGAAGCCGACCGGCTCATCGCCGCGGCGGACAATCCTGCAGCACGGGTCCCGAAACCGCGTCGACTCGCCAGCACGCGGCGCGCCCTGCCCGACCACCGCCTCGGCGAGGTCATCCACATCGCCGGCACGACCGGGAACGACCCGAAGCTCGACAGCATGATCCTGCGACTCCACATCGAAACAGCCTGCCGGCGTGGCGGCGCGCTCGCGCTGCGACTTGCCGACCTCGATCCCGCCCAGAGCTTGATCCGCTTGCACGAGAAAGGCGAGACCGTCCGCTGGCAGCCCATCACCCCCACGCTGATGCCGGCACTGATCGGCCACTGCCACGCAAGAGGCGGCCACGACTCCACCGACCAGGTGCTTCGCTACCACGACGGCCAGCCGATCACCCGCCGCCGCTACGACTACCTATGGCAAAGGCTCGGCAAGCATCTGTCCTGGGTCGCGACCCAGCAGGTCAGCATCCACTGGCTACGTCACACCACGCTGACATGGGTCGAACGCCATTTCGGCTACGCGGTCGCCCGCGCCTACGCCGGACACAACACCGGCCGCGACATCGGCGTCACCGCCACCTACGTTCGCGCCGACATCCAAGAAGTAGCCGAGGCCCTCGCCGCGCTCACCGCAGAGCCCCACCCGCTCGCCGCACCCGCGACACCCTCGACACCGGCAAACACCTTCCAAGACCATCTGGTCGCTTCGATGGCCTCAGCCTGAACGGCGACGAACGCTCAGAACACCCCGCCGCTAAGGACATCGACCCGGAACCTGGACGGCTCGACGGGAAGGCATCATCCATGGTTCGGTAAGCGCGAGGTGGCCGAGAGTAAAGTCATGCGGCAGCCTCTGGGAAGCCGACCCCGTCAAGGAGCCGCTGTGTGAACGTCGATCCTTCTCTCTTTGCAGTCGGCGGTGAATGGGTCTACCGCCTGCGCAGCTACGCACCATCCGAGCGCGTCCTCATCAAAGCCATCACCCGGAGCAAGAACAGCGCCCGCCTGGACGTCGCCTTCCTGGACGACCCGTCACTGCGCGAAGAGAACGTGCCAGGTAGCCGGCTACGAGCACCGTGGAGCGAAGTCGAGTCCTACAACGCGCTGATGGCGAATTGGCAGCGGATAGACAACCTGAAACTCGACACCGTCGAAGAGTCCTGCGCCGACGACGTCTTCCGGCTACTCATCCCCGAGGACGCCGCCGTTCTGCAGTGGCTCCCGGTCCACAACATCACCGCCATCCACCATCCAACAAAACTCGCAGAAATCCTTCACGCCCCCGTCGAGGAGATCCTCGCCGGCGTTGAATGCTTCGACCACGACGGCACGCTCATGGTCTCGCCCGCCGGCACGCTGCGCATCGCCGAAGCAGCCTGCAAAGCCCACCCGATGCCTGTCCTCGCCCACGTCTCCAAGGAAGAAATCGAAGCACGCCGCAAGAGCACGCACGGCTCAGTCCACGCCCGCGCATCCGTCCGCGAAACAGGCACGACGTCTCCCGAGACGGAATACCGCGTCTACCGCGAGTTTGACCAGCCGCGTCATGAACTCCTGCGGCAGTGGTGCGGCCACCGCGCAGTGTCCTTGCAAGAACGGCTACTCGCCGCCGAAGCCGAAGTGAGACGCCTCGACATCCTCACCACGACGGTCATCAAAGCACTGGCTGAAGCCGGCGCCGACTTCCAAGCCCAGACCTTCGCCGAGGAACACGAACGCGACCGCATCACTCCATACACCATCCGCCCAACAATCGAGGACCCCGCAGGACCGGCCCGAACGCCGGCCGATGCCGACGAGGTGATCCCGTAAGCGCCCTGATCGCTCGGCGGCCGGCCGAAGCCTCAACGGCTCCGGCCGGCCACCACGGTCCCGTGGGTCTTCCGCCTACCGCGGCGTCGAGCCAAGCGGGTGCGGCTCGCCCGTCAACGCTGACAACGCGTCCGCTAGCTCGTGCATGCTTGCCTTTACGTATCCCGCAGTGGCTCCGACGTCGCTGCCGGTCGTCTCGGCATGGCCGGCGTAGGCGCGTGCTACCGCGTAGCCGAAGTTGCGCTCCACCCAGGTGATCGTCGTGTGCCGGAGCCAGTGCGCGCTGATCTGCTGGGTCGCGACCCAGGGAAGCCGGACGCCGAGCCGCACCCACAGATGGTCGTAGCGCCGGTACGTGATCGGCTCACCGTTGCGGTAGCGCAGCAGCTGTGCGGTCGGCGGGGCCTTCCGCTCCACAGCATGCGCATGCAGATACCCCATCAACGTCGGCGACACCGGCTGCCACCGGAACGTCCCACCCTTCTCCCGCAACAAGATCAAGCACTGCTCCTCGTCGAGATCGGCCGGACGCAACGCCAGCGCCCCGCCCCGCCGGCACGCGGTCTCGACATGCAACCTGATCAGCAGACCGTCGAGCTCAGGATCATCACCGCTGCTGACCGCCACCTCATAAATCTCCGACAACCGGCTGTCCGGCAGCGCGCGCCGGGTCGACGCGAGACGCTTGGGCTTCGCGACCTTCAACGCCGGGTTCTCCGCCTCCGTCATGAAGCCATCCGCGGTTGCCCGCCGATACAGGCAGCGCAACGCCGAGATGACGTGCTCCTCCGCGCTGCGCCCACCACGGCCGTTACGCCGCTGCACGCGGTTGGCCTTGACGTCGGCGATCAGCGTGCGGATCTCCGACGGGTTGATCTGGTCGATACGCCGATCACCCCAGCGCTCCACGGCCCGGTTCCAGTACGTCCCGTAGGCCTTCCGCAGCCCCGGCGACACCGACACCGACACGATCGGCACGTACTCCGCGAACGTCGGAGCCGCCGGACGCACCGGCGCCCCGGCCACCAGATCGCCGGGGGAGACACCCATGCGCTCCAACAGCATCCGTGCGGCCTCGACGGTGGCCTGATCAAGTGACGACTCGCCCATCAACCCTCAGCTCCCCACACCGAATCGAAAACCTGAGCGACGACCTCGTCCAGAACGACAGGCGGATGCACCAACAGCAGCCCACCATCGGGGTACCCGGCGAGCAGCACCCGGCTCCCCGCGCCCAGGTCACACCACCGGCGAGCAGCCAGCGGCAGATACACGAAACGCTGCGACCTCACCTGGAAGATGCCGCGGTCGTCCGGGTAGACGGCGACCAGGCCGCGGCTGACCCGGATCTCGAGCCGCTGGTCCGCCTCCCAGCCCAGGGCGGCGATGAGCGCCTTGTCGGCGATGCGGCCGCCGGCGTCCAAGGTGCTCAGGCCGTAGACGGCTGTGCCGACCCGCTTCGCCGACAGCTTCAGCAAGGGCAGGGGCGGCCGTGCGGCCAGGGCGCCGCGCTGGTTCCAGCGGGGCGCCTCAGGGCTGCTGCGGGTGGGGATGACCGGCGGGATGACCGCCGGATTCAGTTCGGTCACGGCAGCCACCGCCGCAGCGGTGTGACCGATTTTGACCATGCCACTGATGCGTGGCCGACGTGGTCAGGCATGCCTGACCACCAGTACGTTGAATAACGCACGGATGCGATGAGGTTGTGTCCGGAGGGGGACTTGAACCCCCACGCCCGATAAAGGGCACTAGCACCTCAAGCTAGCGCGTCTGCCATTCCGCCACCCGGACCTGCATGTTCAGCTTACCGGTTGCCTCCGCCGACTTTGCAGTCGGTATCGGCGGCCCGGCGAGCCGCACAGGAGAGAACTGTACACGGTCCTGTGGTGGGGGTTGTTGAGGGGTGGGTGGGGGGACATTGCGGGGCATATGACCTGGTTAAAAGGGGTGGTCTGGCGGTTGGAGGGCGGAACGGGCAGCATGGCTGCCGTGTCTCAGGCCTCTCCTCTCGGTCCCGCTCGGCGGCGTGCGCAAGAACTGGTGACGGCGGGGGATCTCGCGGGGGCGCGTGGTGTGCTTGAGAAGGCTGTGGAGCTGGGGAAGGTCAACCTGGCTGAGGATGATCCGGATGTTCTGCTCACTGCGTATGAACTGGGGGCGATTCTCCAGCTTGCGGATGATCCGATGGCGGCTCGGCGGGTGCTTGAGGAGACGTACGCGTCTGGGCTCTGGCGCCTTGGTGATTCTGATCCGCTGATGTTGCGGATCTCGCATGACATCGGGGTGGTTGCGGAAGAGCTGGGGAACCGGCATGAAGCTCGGAAGGCCTTCACGCGGGTGGCTGAGCTCGGGCCGGGGGTGCTCGGGGAATGGCATCCGGCGGTGGCTCGGGCGCGGGGCTATCTCGGGCCGGAGCAGCCGCAAGCGGGGAACGGCCGTCTGGAACAGCCGCAAGCGGGGATCGCCCGGCCGGAGCAGCCGCGAGCGGGGATGACCCGGCGGGAGGAGCCGGTGGCGGTGGTCGCGCCGGTCGCGGAGGAAGCGACTACGGCGCTGCCTACGGTGCAGCCGCCCAACCGCGAAGACGATGCGCGTGTTCTGCGGCAGAGGTGGAGCCAGGCCGAGGAGCCGACGGTCGCGCAGCCGGTTGCTGTCCCGCATCAAGACGGCATAGGGCGTGAGAACACGCAGGCGTACGTGCCTCAGCGGCCCGTCGTGGAAGCGCCGCCTTCTTTCTACACGGGTGGGCCGGCGGTGGGGGCCGGTTATCCACAGGGTGCTGCTTCACCCGCGTACGGGAAGAAAGGTCTTGGCATTTTTGCGGCCATCGCGGCGGTGCTGGCTGCCCTGATCGCGGTGGCGGCGCTGGTGTTCGTGCTGGCCAATCGGACGGGTGAACCTGCTGGGGATCCGGATGTGCCAACTCTGGGTGGGGCGGCGCCTTCTGATGTACGTCTGCGGGACGGCGGTAGCGCGATCACTGTCACGTGGGCCGATCCGTCCGGTGGCTCGGTGTCCTTCATGGTCACCATGGGGCGTCCGGGGCAGGAACTGAAACCCGTTTCGACGCTGGGACCTGGGCAGACGTCCTTTGAGATGTCGGGGCTGAACGGGGAGCTGAACTACTGCTTCGCGGTCGTCGCTGTGTATCGGAACGATCAGTTCGCGACCTCGCCACAGGCGTGTACGGCGCGGGCCACGGCTACTCCGCGATAGACCCCGATCACTCTCCGAGAGCTTGATCACTGTGCGCTACGGGACTTATCCACAATGGGTACCAAGCGCTACGCCGAGCCCCCTATGATGGCCTCCGTTCTTGACCGCCATGAATGTGACGGCCGACGGGGAGGTAGTGGCAGTGACCAGCGAGGATCAACCGAAGCGGCGGTGGCGACGCCGTGGCTACCTGGTCACGATGGCCACTGTGCTGAGTCTGGCCGGTGGGCTCGGGCTCACTGTGCTGGGGCTCGGGTCGGCCGATCAAGCCGTGGCCAGCTTCGACGCAGCCTCGTGGGTGTGGAGCCGGGCCAAGGGTGAGGTGGCGCGGGTCAACGGCGTCACGGCCAAGGTGGACACGCGTGTCGACGTACCTCAGGCTCGCGGTCATCAGGTGCAGATCGTGCAGAACGATCGCTTTGTGATCCTGCGCGACGTCAACACCGGCGCGATCGGGTCGATGGATCTGACGACGCTGGAGAAGTTCTGGGACGACTCGACCAGCTCCGGCATCGGGGTGCGCGTCGCGCTGCACGAGGACACGGTCTTCGTGATCGACACCGTGCAGGGGCGGGTGCAGCAGCTCGAGCCGAAGACGCTGGGGCAGGTGGGCCAGCCGTTGCAGTTCCCGCCGGGCATCGCGGGCGGTGTGTTCGACGGCAAGGGCAAGCTGTGGATCGCCTCGCCCAGCGAAGGGACGGTCACGGCGATCACTCCGGCGGCGATGTCCTCGGACGGACCGGAACAAGGCGGCCCGCGCAAGGACCGGACGGAGTCCGTCGCGGGGCCGAGCCATGATCTCGTGTTGTCCACGCTCGACGACGGGGTCGCGGTGCTCAACCGGACGACGAACGCGCTGAGCACGGTGCGCGAGGGGCAGGTGAAGCCGAAACCGGTGACGTTGCCGCTGGCCGGGCCGGGCACGCTGCCGCCGCACACCGAGGGCAAGCAGGTGCCGGTGACGGTGCCGGGCGACCGGCATGTCTACGTGGTGGGCGACGACAAGCTGCGCAGCGACTTCGCGGTGCCGGGCGACGGCGAGAATCTCCAGCCGGCGGTGGCCTGGCAGGGCTACTTCTACGTGGCCGACGCGGACGGGTCGGTGCACGTGTTCGACTCGGCGGGCGCGCGGCAGAAAGACATCAGCTTCGCCAATCCGGGCGGGCCGCTGGAGCTGGAGGTCCGCGAGGGCTACCTGTTCATCAACGCGCCGGGCTCGCAGGCGGCGCGCGTTGTCGACAACCAGCACACGGTTCGTACGGTCGACAAGTACGCCGACGATGTGCTCGGCGGCGATCCGCCGCAGACGCCGCCGCAGGCTCCGCCCCCGCCGCCCAAGCCGAAGAAACCGGTGGTGACCAAGCCGGGCGCGCCCAAGAACGTGCGGGCGGCGGCGGGCAACGCCGAGGCGCGGGTGACCTGGCAGGCCGCGCGGGACAACGGGGCCGCGATCTTCAAGTACGTGGTGGTGGGCTCCGGGCGTACCTTCCAGGTCGGCGCCGACCAGCGGGCGCTGACGATCCCGGGGCTGGTGAACGGGCAGACCTACTCGTTCACGGTGAGCGCCGTCAACAAGAAGGGCGCCGGGCCGGCCCGTACGAGCAATGCCGTGAAACCGACGTCCGAGGTGCCGGACGCGCCGACCGCGGTGACGGCCGAGGCCAAACCGGACGGCTCGGTCGTGGTGAGCTGGCCGCCCGCGAACGGGCAGGGGCTCGAGATCCGGCGCTACACGGTCACGGCGATCTCCGAGGGCGGCAGCGCGCCGATCGGCGACACCGCCGAGCCGACGCTGACGCTCAAGAGCGGGCAGCTCGAGTACGGCAAGCAGTACGCCTTCACGGTCGTCTCGGTGAACGAGCGGGGCGCCGGGTCGAAGGCGTCGCCGGTCAGCGGCAGCGTGGTGCCGTTCACCGCGCCGGGCAAGCCGGAAGGGGTCGACGCGGCGACGGTGGGCGACCAGGCCGGGTCGATCTCGGTGGCGTGGCAGCCGTCGGTGGACAACGGTCGGACGATCACCAAGTACGTGGTCGCGGCGGGTGGCAAGACCACCGATGTCACGGCGGGCACGGCCGCGACGCTGACCGGGTTCGATGCGGGGGTCAACGTCGCGGTCGAGGTGCGGGCGGTGAACGAGGCCGGGGAGAGTGAGCCGGGCACGGCCACCGCGCGGACGGTGGCGTCGCCGAAGGTCACGGTCACCGGGGTGACGGCGACGTTCAACGCGGCCACGGTGGCGTTCAGCGTGGACGCGGGCGGTGGCACGGCGAGCTGCTCGGTGGCGGCGACCGGCGGGGCGACCGCCAAGGGGAGCTGCTCCAGTCTCATGCTCACCGGGCTCAAGCCGAGCACGTCCTACACGTTCACGGTCACGGCGTCGAACGCGGCCGGCACGGTCCAGGCGAAGTCGACGAAGACGACGGCCAATCTGTTCGGGAAGGCGACCTGCAACAACGGCGAGAACGGGGCCACCGCGACGTACTGCAACGAAGACCGCGACGGGCGCAACGGCAACGAGATCTTCAGCGTCACCCGGCAGGACAACGACAAGCAGGTCGGCTGGGCCAAGCCGGGCACCCGGTTGCAGGCCTACTGCAAGAAGGCCGGTGAGGACGTCGACTCGTACATCTACAACAGCCAGAAGAAGAGCACCTGGTGGATCCAGGTCAACTACGAAGGCAAGAACTACATCCCGTGGGCGTGGCTCAACCTCGACGGTGGGGACGACCTGAACGACCTGCCCAACTGCTGAGGTAAAACAGTGAGCGAACCCCTTCCGCCGCAGCACATCCAGGGCTTCGCCCAGGTCGCGGCCGTGCTGGCCGAGCGGATCGGCGCGGTCGTGCTGGGCAAGCCGGACGTGGTCGAACTGGCGCTGACCGCGCTGTTCGCCCAAGGGCACGTGCTGCTCGAGGACGTGCCCGGGGTGGGCAAGACGACGCTGGCCCGGGCGCTGGCGGCGTCGGTGCAGGGGCAGTGGCGGCGCATCCAGTTCACGCCCGACCTGCTGCCGTCCGACGTGTCCGGGGTGACGATCTTCAACCAGGCCAGCCGCGGGTTCGAGTTCCACCCGGGGCCGGTGTTCGCCAACATCGTGATCGCCGACGAGATCAACCGGGCGTCGCCCAAGACGCAGTCGTCGCTGCTGGAGGTGATGGAGGAGCGCCGGGTCACGGTGGACGGTGTGCCGCATCCGGTGCCGCAGCCGTTCCTGGTGGTGGCGACGCAGAACCCGGTCGAGATGGACGGGACATATCGGCTGCCGGAGGCGCAGCTCGACCGGTTCCTGGTGAAGCTGTCGGTGGGCTATCCGAGCGAAGAGGTCGAGGTGGAGGTGCTGCGCGGGGCGGCGCTGCGATCACCGGACGCGCTGGAGCCGGTCACCGACACGGCGACCATCGGGGAGATGGTGCGGATGGCTACGCATGTGCACATCGCGGATCCGCTTTATACGTACGCCGTGAGACTGGCCGCGGCGACCCGCAACCACCCGCAGGTCCGCGTGGGGGTCAGTCCCCGTGGGGTGATCGCGCTGACCCGGGCGGCGTGCGCATACGCGCTGATCCACGGCCGGGGGTACGTGCTTCCGGAAGATCTCAAGACGCTGCTCGGGCCGGTCTTCGCGCATCGCGTGCTGTTGTCGGCCGACGCGCAGTTGCGTGGGGTGACCGCGGCCGAGGTGCTCGACGACGCGGTCCGGTCGGTTCCGGTGCCGCTGCCGGACAGCACCCGCGTCGCGGCCGGGGCGTGACCAGCGCCCCCGCCGCCGGTGAGCCGCCGCTGCCGGTCGGCAGCGCTCCGCCGACCGGCGGCGGCCCCGCCAACTCGGGCAGTGCGGTCAGCGCCGGCCGTCCGGGTGACGCGGGCCGTCCGGGTGGCGCGGGCCGTCCGGGTGACGCGGGCCGTCCGGGTGGCGCGGGCCGTCCGGGTGGCGCGGGCCGTCCGGGTGGCGCGGGCCGTCCGGGTGGCGCGATGAACTTGGGTGGTTCTGGCGAAGCTGCTGCGGCGGCTGTCTTGCGGCGTTGGCGTCGGACGGGGGTCACTGGCCGGGGTGCGGGGCTCATTGTCGCGGCGGCGGGGCTGATCGCGGTGGGGTTCCGGTACGGGTATCCGGATCTGGCTCTGCTCGGGGCGGCCGGAGTCGTCGCCCTTGTCTGTGCGGTCGGGTTTGCGTTGTGGCGGCCGAAGCTCGGGGTTGAGCGGGTGGCCGATCCGGATCGGGTGGCTCGCGGTGAAGCGGCTCGGATGACGTTGACCGTTCGGAACACCAGCCGGGTGCGGGCGGCGAATCTGGTGGCCAGTGATCGCTGCGGTGGTGGGGCGGTACCGGTGCCGTTGTTGCGGTTGCGGCCGGGGCGGGACACCACCGTGGACTATCCGGTGCCGACCAGCCGGCGTGGAGTGGTGCCGGTTGGGCCGTTGCGGGTCACCCGGGGGGATCCGCTTGCGCTGGTGACGCTGTCGAGGACGTACGGCGGAATCGCTCATGTCTGGGTCCATCCCCGGATCCACCTGTTGCGGGCGGTGCCGGCGGGGATGGCTCGGAGTCTCGACGGGCGCGTCGACAACGTGCCGCAAGGGACGATCACGTTCGACACGCTGCGCGAATACGTGATCGGTGACGAGATGCGGCGGGTGCACTGGCGGAGCAGCGCCAAAGTGGGCGAGCTGATGGTGCGCGAGCAGCTCGACACGTCCGAGCCGACGATCGTGGTGCTGCTCGACGATCGGGCGGTGGCGCATCCGGAGGTGCGCGACGGGGTGGCCGAGTCGTTCGAGGCGGCGTGCGAGGCGGCGGCGTCGATCGTCGCGGCCGCGGTGCGTGAGGATCTGCCGGTCAGCCTGCATCTGGTGAGTGAGGTGACGACCGGGCCCTATCTGGACGTGCTGACCGAGGCGACGCTTCGCGAAGGTGATCTGGCGGCGACGCTGCGGCGGATGCGCTCGCAGCGGCTCGGGGACACGCTGGTCTTTCTGACCGGTCCGGGTGGGCGCGGCGATCTCGGCTCGGTGAGTGGATTGCGGGGTCCGTACGCGGTGGTGCTGGCCGGGCTCCTCGGTGACCGGGACGGCGCGCCCGTCTCCGCCGGCGACGGCCTGATCGTCATCGACGCCGCCGACGGCGCCGAGTTCGCCGCCGCCTGGGACGGGGTCCGCGGATGGTGAAGCGCGGGGTGCGGGCGGGGATCGTTGCGGTGGCGCTGGCCGGGATGGTGGCGCTGTCGGGAGTGGTGCTGGGGCGGATCTTTGCCGGGGCGCTTCTGGTGCAGCTTGTCGCGGGGGCGGCGGCCGGCTCCGTCGGGGTCGGGCTGGCGGCTCGGCGACTGCCGAACTGGGTGGTGGCTCCGGTGTCGGCGGTGCTGCTGGCGGCGTACACCCTCGTGGCCTTGAAGATTGCTGCGGTTCGGGCCGGGACGGCGGGGGAGCTGCCCGAGATCGTGCGCGAGTCGCTGGTGAACGGGATTCCGCGGCTGCTCACGGCCCTGATTCCGGTGGAGGCCACGCCGGACACCGTTGTCGTGCCGGTGATCGCGGCCTGGCTGGCAGGGCTCGCGGGGGCTGAGATCGCCGTCCGTGGTGGGCGGGTGTTGCTTGGGCTGGTGCCGGCTGTCGCGCTTTATGCGGGGGCGCTGTACGTCGTCGGGCCGAACGCGGACACGGCCCGGTGGACGACATTGGTCTTCGCGGGGCTGGCCGTCGTGGCGCTGGCCGCCAGTGCGCGTGAGCCTGATCAAGGCAGCGCCGCCGAGGGAAAGACAGTGCGCGGGCGGGCCGTGGGGCTGGTGATCGTTCTCGGACTTATCGTTGCCGTCGGGCCGTGGATCGGCGGGCGGGTGGGCGCCACGCCGGTCGATCCGCGCCGCTACGTCGAGCCGCCGCAGGTGGACAGCCTCGACGAGAGTCCGCTCAACCGGATCTCCGGGTGGGCGCTGCGGCCGAAAGATCCGCTGCTGCGGGTCTCGCCGGCGGCTGGGGCCAAGGGCAAGGTCGTTCGGCTGCGGCTGGCCGTGCTGCCCGACTACGACGGCGTGACCTGGCGCGTCGGTGCCACCTATCGCAATGCCGGGCGGGTACTTCCGCAGCTGCCGCGGCCCGCTGACACCGACATTTCGGTGGTACGCCAAGACGTCACGATCAACGGGCTCGCGGGGCGGCTCCTGCCCGTCGTGCCGGCGCCGACCGAAGTGTCGGGGGCGCGGGTCGCCTTCGACGCGGCGACGGGCACGCTGATCCGGCCCGAAGGGCTCACCACGGGATTGACATATTCGGTCACGTCCGAGCTTCAGGCGCCCGATCTGAACCTGCTGCCCACGGCCGGGACGCCGTCCGGTGACGCGGTCGCGCGCTATCTGACCGTCGGGGCCGACGTGCCGCCCGAGATCCAGCGGCTGGCCGACCAGCTGGCCGAGGACAACGGGGCCGCGTACGACCGCGCGATGGCGATCCAGGAGTTCATCGCCGAGCACTATCGGCGGGTCGCGGACGCGCCGAGCGGGCACGCCTATCCGAACCTCAAGTTCTTCCTCTTCGGGCCGCGTCAGCAGGGCGGACAGGTCGGCACCTCGGAGCAGTTCACGGCGTCGTTCGCGCTCCTGGCCCGGATCGCCGGGCTGCCCAGCCGGGTGGTTGTCGGCTTCGACGCGCCGGCCGTCGGCGGCACGGTCACCGCCGGTAACGCCATCGCCTGGCCGGAAGTGCTGTTCGAGGGGCTGGGCTGGGTGGCGTTCGACCCGATGCCCAAGAGCAAGGACCCGCGGCCGGTCGAGGAGGACTTCCTGCCGAAACCGACCCCGCCGACGACACCGCCCTCACAGCCACCGGCGCCGTCCGAGACGCCGCCGAGCTCGGCCGCCCCGACCCTGCTGGCCGCGCCGCCGGGTGAGGGCCCGTCGGCGGCGGTGGTGGCCGGCGGCGCCTCCGTGTCGGTGCTGATCCTGCTGGTCGCCGCGGCCGGGGCGATCGCGGTGATGCGCCAGTCCCGGCGCCGGCGTCGGCTGGCCGCCGGTACCCCCGATGAGCGGATCGCCGGCGCCTGGTCGGAGTTCACCGACGCGCTGCGCCTGGCGGGCCGCCCGATCCCCACCCATCTCGCGGCGACCGAAGCGGCTGCGTACGCCCGGAAGCCGGAGCCGGCGCGCAGAAACCTGAGACGCGCCGTTCCCGATCCCGAGCCGAGCGAGGACCTGCCGCCCCTCGACGACCTGGTCGCAGGCATCAACACGGTCGGCTTCGCGCCCGGATCGGCCGACGACGCCCAGGCCGCCCGCGCCGGTGGGCAGGCTGTCGCCTACGCGGCCGCGCTGCGAGCTCGCCGCTCCTGGTGGCGGCGCGTCTGGTGGAGTGTCCACCCCGGCCCGCTGCGATGGAACCGCCGGACATGAGCGCCGACGGTCGCCGACACCGGCCGGCCGTCCATCATGGATGCTCTATGCTCTGCCGGCCCGGAATCCCGGGCCGGTACGGGGAGTCCCCATGAGAAAATTCTTACTGTCCCTCTTGGCGGCGGTTCTCGTCGCCACCACTTTGACGAGCACGCCCGCCTCCGCGGCCGAATCCTGCGGCGGCACCCTGACCATCGGCGCGATCGCCGGCTGTGAGTCGATCAGCGGCAGCCAGGAGCACGTCTACTTCGTCACCGTTCCACGGGCGAACGACGTTCTGTACACCATGCTGACCCGCGGGAGCGGCGAGTCGCCCCAGGCCCGGGTCTCCGGCCCGAACGGTGCCGACATCTGCACCATCCAGACGGATGCCGGCCGGTGCCAGCTCAAGGGCGCCGGCACCTACAAGGTCATCGTGTCGCTCTACTTCGGCGGAACGGGTGACTACACGCTCGGCGTGCAGTCGCTCAAGTCGCCGTCGGCCTGCACGACCCTGCCCGCCTCGTTCTTCGCGTTCACGTCGACCGGGCAGGCCGGCTCGCTGCCGGCCGGCGCGCCCGGCGACTGCTTCCGGTTCAACCAGCCGGCCGGCAGCGTGCTGCGCCTCTGGTCGCCCAAGGGCAACGGCGACATCCAGGGCGACATCCTCGACGCCGATCTGCAGCCGGTCTGCCAGATCCGGTACGCCCAGTACTGCACGCTCACCGGCACTGGCCCCTACCGGCTGAACCTGGCCGAGTACTACGGCGCCGAGACCCCGTACACCCTGCGGATGTCGCGTATCTCGGACGCGGCCGGCTGCCAGGTGCTGCGGACCGCGCCGTTCGGCGATCCCACCGCGTACGCGGGGTCGGGCTCTCTGCCGCAGCAGGAGGACATCACCTGCCACAAGACGCACGTGGCCGCCCCCGGCACGCTCGGGGTGCGCATCTTCGACGCCCAGAGCATCGCCTGGACGGTGTACGACGACGCGGGGCAGCCGATCTGCTCGAAGTGGGGCCGGGAGCCGTGTGCCGTGCCCGCGGCCGGTGACTACACGGTCATCTCGGAGAGCCAGCACTGGAACCCGATCAGCTTCCAGATCGCGCTGCCCGCCCTGATGCGGAACGCGGGTTGTTCGGCCGCGACCGGGCTGACGTGGGCCGCGGACGCCCTGGTGGTCAAGCAGACCTCGGCCGTGCAGACCAACTGCCACCCGTTCCGGGCCGATGCGGGCGACCGGGTCATCGCGTACGCCGCCGCGACGAGTTACAACGAGACGAGCAAGACGATCGTCGACAGCACCGGTGCCGAGGTCTGCCCCGGCCTCGACGACGAAGACGGCTGCGTCCTGCCGGCCACCGGCACCTACCGGGTCGTCTCCTATCTCGACAACTGGAACGCCGATCAGAGCGAGCAGACCTACAAGCTGCAGGTGCGCCGGCTCTCCCAGCCCGCCGGCTGCCCGGTCGTGCGTCCAGGCGCCTACAACGAGCCGCCCGCGGGAGCGGCCGGGCCGATCCGGTGCCGGACGCTGGTCGTGACCGAGCCGGGCGCCTACACCGTCCGGGCCTTCGACGGCGAGAACCAGCAGACGTACGGGCAGTTGTACGACGGCGCCGGCCGCAAGGTGAACGCGGGCGACCTGCCGGCCGGCCGGTACACGTTCGTGCTGAACGGCGGAGTCACCACGTCGGTCATCGACAACGACTTCGCGTACGTCACCTCGTTCCTGCCGGCCGAACCGGCCGGGTGCCCGGCCGTGGCCACCGACGGCCTGACCGGTGCCCCCTGGCACGCCCAGTTCACGGTGGCCGGGCAGGTGCTGTGCCGTCGGCTCGACCTGCCGCAGGGCGCGCGGCTGGCACAGTTGCGGCCGACCGACGGATTGACTCCCGTGGCCCGTCTGCTCGACGCCGACGGGAAGCACATGTGCGACTCGTCCGCGCTGACCCAGTACGTCTGCGCGCTCGACAAGCCCGGCCCGTACACCGTCGTGGTCGAGCAGAACCAGGGCGACGCGCCGGGCGCTTTCACCACCGCGTTCGCCCGCGTCGACGGCTCGCCCGACTGCCCGGAGCTACCCTCCGGGACCGACGGCGCGGACGCTCGCACGGGCAACGACCGGGTCGCCGCCTGTTTCCGCGTCCCGGCCGATCAGCACGCCGCGCGGGAGGTGTTCGCCTGGCAGCGCACGGAGGGTGATGGCACCGCCCGCCTCACGGTCTACGGCGCCGAGGGCGTGCGGTACTGCCGTACGGGCGCCTTCGCGGAGCGTACGGTCACGTGCACGCTGCCTGCCGGTCCGCTGACCGTGGTGCTGGAGGGCCCGTCCGCGGACGCCGCCTTCCGTCTCACCCGCACTGCCACATCCTGACCGGGCACCGCCGCCGGGCCATGCCCGGCGGCGGTACGTGCCGGAACCCGGTCACGCGGCGTTCAGGGACTGGCGCACGTGCTGGCGGGCCCGATGGACCTGGGAGCGGGCTGCGCCGACCGTGACGCCCAGCTGCTCGGCGATCTCGTCGTAGTCCAGGTCGCACAGGTCGCGCAGCACCAGTGCGG
Source organism: Actinoplanes sp. CA-131856 (assembly GCF_050956135.1). Lineage (GTDB taxonomy): Bacteria > Actinomycetota > Actinomycetes > Mycobacteriales > Micromonosporaceae > Actinoplanes. The sequence goes on from NZ_CP191849.1 coordinate 2,648,339, forward strand.
CGGCAAGGGCGGGGCGGTCGGCCTCCAGGCGCTCCAGCGCGTCCAGCAGATCGAGGCGGGAGCCCGCGATCACGCTCGTGGTCCGTGGATCGGGGCGGTCGACCGGGAGCACGGCCGCCGGCTGTTCCGCCGCGCGGCGCTTGAGGGAGCGGTACGTCTGCCTCGCACAGTTCGCCACCACGACGTACAACCAGGTCGTGAATGTCGATTGGCCCCGAAAGGTCGTGATCTTGCGGGCGACCTGGAGCAACGCGTCCTGGCACGCCTCCTCGGCGTCCTGCCGGCAGGGCAGGAACCGTCCGCACTGCCGCAGCGTGTCGGGCCCGATGCGGACCAGCAACGCGTCGAGCGCGGCCGCGTCACCGCCGGACGCCCGCACCGCGAGGGCCTCGATGTCGGGCGTCATGGCCTTATAGTACGGCCGTGGCGGTGCCGGAACGGATTGGTCGATACCGCGTGGGCCGGCGCCTCGGGTCGGGCGCGTTCGCCACTGTCTGGCTCGCCTACGACGAGGAGCTGAACAGCTCGGTCGCGGTCAAGGTGCTGGCCGACAACTGGACACATCAGCTCGACGTGCGGGCCCGGTTCACCGAGGAGGCCCGCATCATGCGCCGCGCCGACTCCGAGCGGGTGGTGCGGGTGCTCGACGTCGGTGAGCTCACCGACGATCGTCCCTACTTCGTCATGACGTACGCCCCCGATGGCACCCTGGCCGAACGGCTCGCAACCGGGGCCATGCCGGTCGCCGAGGCCCTGCGCGTCGCGGTGGAGCTCGCCCGGGGCGTGGCCGTGCTGCACGAGCTCGGCATCCTGCACCGCGACCTCAAACCGTCCAACGTGCTCTTCGACGGTGACCGTGTGCTGGTGGCCGATCTCGGGCTGGCGAAGGCACTCGCCCACGGGTCCGGTTTCACCATCGTCGCCGGGTCGCCCGGATATATGGCGCCGGAGCAGGCGCGGATCGGCGGCGGCCTGGACGAGCGGGCCGACGTCTACTCGCTCGGCGCCCTGACCTGTCACATGCTCACCGGCCAGCCACCTCCCGAGCGCCCGGCGAAGCCGCGGACCGGCGTGTCCGCCGCCGTCGACGCCGTGCTGTCGCGGGCCCTCTCCCCGGCTCCGGCCCGGCGGTGGCCCTCCGCGACGGCGTTCGCCGAGGCGCTGGAGGCGGCCGGGAAGGCCAAGCGCGACCGTCGGCCGGCCCTGCGCCGGCTGGTCGCCGCCGCCGTCCTGACGGTGGTGACGGTGCTCGCCGGCACGGCCTGGGACACGGCCCGCGCCGGGGGAGCGGAATGGACCCGGGTGGCCGACGCGTCCGGCGCCCTGTCGGTGTGGGTGCCGGTGTCCTGGGCCAAGCAGGTCCGCGACACCGGCTGGAATCCACAGACGATCCGCCTTCCCGCCGGCCGCGAGCCCGGGCTGACGGTCGGCGCCGACCTGACGGCGTGGTCCGACCCGCGCAGCCCGGTGCCGGGTGTGTTCGCCGGGACGAGCACGGCGTTGCGCGGTGGTACGCCGGCGTTGCCCGACCACTCGGCCTGCGTGCCGGCGCCCGACCCGCAGCCCCATCTGGCCGGCGCGACCTCCGTCGTGCGGCGCTGGACCGACTGCGGCGGCGGCATCTCGTTCACGGAAGCGCTCATCACGCCGGCCACCGGCGACGCCGGCATCTACGTGCAGATCCGGCAGATCGACGACGTCGATCACAGCGAGGAGATCCTTCGGGGTGTACGGCTCGGCTAGTACCGCTCCCAGTTGATGCCGCCGTTGTAGCGGTAGCGGCGCGTCTCCGTACCGCCATCGGTCTTGCGGACGGTCGTCACGATGGTGCTGCCCTCGACCCGGTAGGACGTGAACGTCATCGGCTTGTCCGGACCGGCCGGCGGGTCGGCCTTGATGAAACCCATCGTCTGCCGGGTCTTCTGGTCGTAGCCGAGCTTGACCGGAACCAGCGCCTGCTGCTGCATGTCGCTGCCGCAGTCGACGAGGATGAGCGCGTCCTCGGTGACCGGGCTGTTCGCCGGTTCCTCGGCCAGATATTCGGCGTAGAAGGGCCGCGCGCCCGCGGGCAGCATGGTGCAGTTGTCGGCGCCGCCGGTCGAAGCGGTGCCGTTCGTGAAGGTGACATCCCCGTACTGCCCGAGATCGGCCAGCGTCACGTTCTTCCAGTCGGTGGCCCGAATCCCGGACGCGGCGGCCGTCGTCGAGGCCCGGACCGTGGTCGGAGCGGTGGGCCGCACGCTGGTCCGCGTGGCGGTCGGCGTTGCGGTAGGCGTGGCGGTCGGCGTGGCCGTGGGCGTCGTCGGCGCGGCGGCCGAGACGGACGTCGTGGCGGCCGCCGGGGAGCCGGCGGGCCCGGCGTCCCCGGCGACGCTCTCCGGCTTGGAGTCGCAGCCGGCCGGGATCGTGAACAGGAGTGCGGTCATCGTCAGGGGAAGTACGCGCATGGGAGAAACCCTTCCGGCACGGTGAATCGGCGCTGTCCTACTGTTCGATGCCGCTTCGGCTCCCGCCATTCGACGCCGGACACGACCAATTCTGTCGCCTATCCCACAGCGGTTTCGGGTTGTCAGCGCGAAGGGCGCCGCCGGCGGGTCACTCGCCGATCAGCGTGAGAAGACCTTCGAAGTCGGTCGTGCAGGGCCCGCAGGCGCGCAGGTGGGCGGCGACCCCCGGATAGTGCTGGGCGGCTGCCTCCGGGTCGGTGAGGTGCAGCTCGGCGTACGCGTGCAGAACTTCCATGGCCTCACCGCAGCCGACGTCGCGGGGATCGGTGCGCAGGAAGGCGCCGAGGTCGAAGGATGAGCTCATGCGTCCTCCCGGAGGTGGCCTTTGGCGACGAGCGCGGTCCGCAGTTTGCGGCGGGCGTCGAAGAGAACCTTGTAGATGGCGTTGCGGTTGGTGTTCAGTTCCACACATAGTGCGTCCAGCGGCACGCCGTCGACCACGATCGCGGTGAACAGGTGCCGCTGGTGCCCGGTCAGTTCGTGCTCGATCGCGTGCCGCAAGGCCTCCAGCAGGTCGCGCCACTCCGCCTCGTGGTCCGGTGAGAAGCCGAAGCGGGCCGCCAGCTGATCGGTGTCGGACTCTTGGAGCGGGTGGGTGGGCCGCCGGGTCCAGAAATGCCGGCCGATCTTGGCCGAGACCTCGAACATGACGAACTTGTAGGCCCACGTGGTGAACCGGCTGTCACCCCGGAAGCCGGCCAGCTTGCCCAGGACGGCCAGCATCGCGTCGGCGGCGGCCTGATGGGCGAGATCGTCCCGCTCGGCGCCGTGCAGATCCGACGGCCGGCGGCTGATCTCGGCCCGGGCGGCCCGCAGCAGCAGGGCGTACAGCCGGCCCTGGGCCTCCTCCTGGGTTCGGCCGCCGGCGCGCAGGTCGGCCAGCCATTGAGCGGAGGCCTCGTCGAGAGTCACGTCCCCAGGCTACGCACGCCCCCGTCACCGGCCCGCCCGTCGAGGGAAGTCCGCTTGAAAAAGTGATATCACATTGATAGTCTTGTGCCATCGCCACGGAGGGAGCAAGACATGACGGACCACCTCGCCCTGCCGGCTCCGCAGGTGCGTGAGCGCAACGCCCGCGGTGTCTCGGGCTGGCCGGTCGCCGGGCTGGCGGCCGCGGTGATCGTCCTCAGCGGGGTTCTTTTCCTGGTCGGGCTGCGGCAGGACAGCGACGCGATGATCGGTGTTTTCGTCGGCGTGTCGTTCCTGTTCGGGCTGGCCGCCCTGGTCGTGCTGGCCGGCCTCACGCCGGTGGCGCCGGGTGAGGCGCGGGTCCTGCAACTGCTGGGCCGCTACACCGGCACGGTCCGCACCGACGGGCTGCGCTGGGTCAACCCGCTGACCGTCCGGCGCCGGGTCTCCACCCGCATCCGCAACCACGAGACCGACGTTCTCAAGGTCAACGACGCCGACGGCAATCCCATCGAGATCGCGGCCGTCGTGGTCTGGCAGGTCGAGGACACGGCCCGCGCCGTGTTCGAGGTCGACGACTTCATCGAGTTCGTGGCCATCCAGACCGAGACCGCCGTGCGTCACATCGCCAACGGCTATTCCTACGACTCGCACGACAGCACCCGGATGTCGCTGCGCGACAACGCCGACGAGATCACCGCGCGGCTGTCGGAGGAGATCGCCGTCCGCGTCGCCGCGGCCGGTGTGAAGATCGTCGAGTCCCGGCTGACCCGTCTGGCGTACTCGCCCGAGATCGCGCACGCCATGCTGCGCCGGCAGCAGGCCAACGCCATCGTCGCCGCCCGTGCCCGCATCGTCGAGGGCGCGGTCGGCATGGTCGAGATGGCGCTGCTCCGCCTGGCCGAGAACCATGTGGTCGACCTCGACGAGGAGCGCAAGGCGGCCATGGTCAGCAACCTGCTGGTCGTGCTCTGTGGCGACCGGGACGCCCAGCCCGTGGTCAACGCGGGAACCCTCTACTCCTGAGCCGAGCCCATGGCCATCGAACGCAAGAAGCTCCTCCTCCGCCTGGACCCCGCCGTGCACGACGCCCTGGCGCGCTGGGCGGGGGACGAGCTTCGCAGCACCAACGCCCAGATCGAGTTCCTCCTGCGCAAGGCCCTGGCCGACGCCGGCCGCCTCCCCGGGAAGGTCAGCCGGATGCGCGGCCCCGGCCGGCCTTCCAGCACACCCGAGCCGGAAGAGGAGTGACATGGCAGTGCCGGACAGCCTTCCCCAGCGCCTCTACGTGCTGGCCCACGACCCGGTCAAGGGCCGGGTCCACATCGGCACCAACCTCGGCCTGATGCTCCGCGCGGCCGGCCTGGCCGACCTCTACCTCCAGGGCCACCTCACCGACGAGCGCGGCCGCGCCGCCGCCAGCGGCCGGCACCCCACCGGTGATCCGGTGCTCGGGGCCCTCTTCGACGAGATCGCCGGCTCCCGGCCCCGCAAGTGGCAGTCCTGGGTCGACCGCGGCCACCGTCCCACCATCCGCGCGGTGCGCGAGCAACTGGGCGAGGGCGGCTGGGCGCGCCTCGAGCACCGCAAGGTCCTCGGGCTGTTCCCCATGACCAAGGTGACCCTCCGCGACCCACGGGTCCGCAAGGAGGTGCTCAGCCTGCTCGACGCCGCCCTCAAGCGCCCTCTCGGCCGGGTCGACTTCGCCGACGCCGCCCTGGTGTCCATCGTCGCCGCCGGCAACCTGACTCTCGTGCTCGACCGCAAGGCCAAACGCGACGGCAAGCGCCGCCTCCGTGAGCTGATCGGCGCCACCGGCCCGGTCGGTCCCGCGCTGCGCCGGGCGATCCAGGACTCCGCCCTGGGCGAGCTGGCCTGATCCCCACCGTTCGCGCCTGCTCGACGAAAGACCCGGCGGAGCTGACAAAAGCCAGATCGCGTCTTTACCGGACGCTTACACGGGCTGCCTACCGTCGGCGCCATGAACGACCGTCGTCAGATGTCGCATCTGCTCCGCCGGCTGACGTTCGGCCCCACGGCGGCCGAAGTAGACGCGGCGACCCGGGCCGGCTTCGACGCCACGCTGGCGTCACTGCTGCGCCCGGCCGCCGCGGTGGCCGCCGTCGACCTGGGCGCCGACCCGGTGGCCGGGCTCGCCGCCGGCGCCACCCGCGAGCAGCGGCAGGAAGCCCGCAAGCGGCAGCGCGATCAGGTCGCGACCGCGGTCCGCTGGTGGCTGGCGCGGCTCGCCGACGGTGGCGCGGCCGAGAAGCTGACGTTCTTCTGGCACGGGCACTGGGCCACCAGCGTCCGCAAGGTGCGCTCGGCCCATCTGATGCTGGGCCAGCAGGCGACACTGCGGCGATACGGCGCCGGCGACACCGGGCCGCTGGTCCGGGCGATGCTGCGTGATCCCGCCCTGATCATCTGGCTGGACGGGCAGAAGAACACCCGCAAGGCGCCCAACGAGAACCTCGCCCGGGAAGTCATGGAGCTGTTCACGCTCGGCCTGGGCGCGTACGCCGAGGCCGACGTGAAGGCCGCGGCCCGGGTGCTGACCGGCTGGCAGGTCGACCGGGCCACCGGGGCCGCGCGCCTGGCCGCGAAGCGGCACGACGACCGGCCCGTCACCCTGCTCGGGCAGACCAGGGCGTTCGACCTCGACTCGTACGCCGATGCCCTGGTCCGCAATCCGGCGCATGTGCCGTTTCTGGCCGGGCGGCTCTGGGCGCGCTACGCCTCGGACACCGCGCCCGTGCCGTCCTCGGTCGCGGCCGCCGGGCGCAACACGACAGCGCTGATCGAGGCGATGTGCCGGGCCCCGGAGTTCGCGGCCACCGCCGGCACGCTGGTCAAACAGCCGGTCGAGTGGCTGATCGGCGCGACACGCCAGCTCGGCCTGCGCGTCGGCGAGCTGGAGACCGCCCAGCAGCAGCGCCTGGTGGGCACCTTGCGGGCGCTGGGCCAGGTGCCGCTGTCGCCGCCGTCGGTGGGCGGCTGGCCGGCGGGCACGGCCTGGCTCACCACGTCGTCGGCCCTGGCCCGGCTCAAGGCCGGTCAGCAGCTCGCCGCGCTGGCCCCGGCCGCGGCGGACCGCCTCACCGGCGCCGATCGCGTCGACGCGCTGGCCTCGCTGCTGGTCGTGGATGCCTGGACCGACCGCACGGCCGCCGCGCTGAGCGGCGTCAAGGATCCGCGCCGGCTGCTCGCGCTGGGGCTGGCCAGCCCCGAGTACGCCGTCCACTGAGCGTCAGGAGAGTACGGACATGGACAGCATCACCCGGCGCCGGTTCCTGGTCGCCAGCGGTGTCACCGGTGGCGCCGCGCTGGCCGCGGGGGCCACCGCCTTCGGGTTGCGCGACATCCTCGCCACCGCCGGCGACCGCGATCCGGGAGCGGGGACCCTCGTCCTCATCACGCTGTACGGCGGCAACGACGGGCTCAACACCGTCATACCGTACGGCGATCCGGCCTACGCGGCGGCCCGCCCCGGCATGACGTACGAGCCGGAAGCTCTTCTGAAGTTGGACGACGGCTTCGCGCTCAACCCCGGCCTGCGCGGTCTGCATCAGCTCTACCGCGACGGGCGGCTTGCGGTCGTCCGCGGCGTCGGCTATCCGAAGCCCAACCGCAGCCACTTCCAGTCGATGGACATCTGGCAGAGCGCGCAGCCGGACCGCCCCGGCACGACCGGCTGGCTCGGCCGCTGGCTGGACACGGCGGGCGGCGACCCGCGCCTGGCCGTGTCCTTCGAGCCGGTGCTGCCCCCACTGCTGGCCGGCGCCACCTCGGCCGGCGCGACGGTGCCCGGTGGCGTGCTGTCCCTGCCGGGCGGCGTGGACCCGACCGTGGTCGCCAAGCTCGGCACCACCTCGTCCGGCGAGTCACCGGCTCAGGCCCGGGCCGCCACCTGCTTCGCCGATCTGATGCGCATCCAGGACCTGATGAGACAGATCCGCGAGGGCGCGCCCGAACAGGACAGCGACGACGGTGAACCGGCGGCCACGGCCACCGGCGGCGCCGCGCCGCCGCTGGACCAGCAGCTGGCGCTGGTCGCCCGGTCCATCGAGGCCGGCGCGGCGACACGGGTCTATTCGGTGTCGATGGGCGGCTTCGACCTGCACGCCGACGGCAAGGACGCGCAGCAGGCGCAGCTGTCCCGGCTGGACGAGCCCCTGGCCGCCTTCACGAAGCGGATGGCCGGCAAGGGGGTCGTGGTCGCGGTCTACTCCGAGTTCGGCCGCCGGGTCCACGCCAACGCCTCCGACGGCACCGACCACGGCACCGCCTCCGACATCCTGCTGCTCGGCGACGGGGTCCACGGCGGCCTGCACGGCGAGCCGCCCAGCCTCACCGACCTCGACGACGGCGACCTCAAGTACACGGTGGACTTCCGCGATGTGTACGCGACCCTGCTGGCCGATGTGCTCGGCGCGGATCCGGGGCGCACCCTCGACGGCTGGACCGGACACCTCACCGGCGTGCTGACCTGACCCGGCCGGAAGGTTGGCACGTTGGGCGGGAGTACCGCGGACCGGATCGGGGCATCGATCGGCGCGAGGGGAGGAATCATGACTGTTTTCATGGTTCTCACGATCGCGGCCGTTCTACTGGCACTCGGGCTCGCCGGTATGGTCCTTCGCCAGCTGACCGGCCGGCCGCCGGCCACGAGCGCCCCGGCGCCGGAACCCGACGCGACCGAGGGCGAACGGCGGCAACGGCTCGTCGAGGCGGCCTTCCTGGCCGGCGACATTCCGGCCGTGTGGTACCGCCAGCAGATGGCGGCGATCGCCGCCGACGCCCCTCAGCCGCGCTAGTTCGTACTTTCGGTTGGCGATCGGTCGTCCGAAAGGATAGGTTGGGCGACGGCGGCGGGGACCGCTTTTTCGCAGGAGAACCTGATGAAGGTTTCGGCTGTCTCGGCTCACCGCACTGAACTCGACGTCGACCGTGCGGAAGCCGGTGCTCTGATCACCGCTTTCGCGTCGGCGCCGGTCGGCGACCCCTCGCGCGAGCGACTGCGCCAGAGGGTCATCGAGGCCTGGCTTCCGCTCGCCCAGCATCTCTCACGTCGCTACATCGGCCGCGGCGAACCCACCGACGACCTCGTGCAGGTCGCGGTGGTCGGGCTGATCAAGGCCGTCGACCGGTACGACATCACGCACGGCGCCGACTTCGCCGCGTTCGCCATTCCCACCATCCTGGGCGAGATCAAGCGCCATTTCCGCGACCGGTCCTGGGCCATCCGGGTTCCCCGCCGGCTCCAGGAGCTGCGGATCGCCATCAGCGCGGCCAACGGCACGCTGACCCACCTTCTGGGGCGGCCGCCGACGGTCGCCGACATCGCCGCTCATCTGGGCGTGACCGAGGAGGACGTCCTGGAAGGGCTGGAAGGCGCGCGGGCCTACAGCACCACCAGCCTGTCGACCCCGGTCGGGGACGACCGCTCGCAGGAGCTCGGCGACACGATCGGCGCCGAGGACCACGGCTTCGAGCTGGCCGAGCTGCGGATCGCGCTCGGGCCGGCCCTGGCCAGCCTGGCCGAGCGCGAGCAACGACTTCTGGCCATGCGGTTCTACGGAAACCGCACCCAGGCCGAGATCGCCGAGCAGCTCGGCATCTCGCAGATGCACGTGTCCCGTCTCCTGGCCAAGGCGCTCACCAGGCTGCGCCAGCTGCTCGACGACGACGGACAAGGACGACGGTCCCGGTGACTGTCGTCGCGCGAACCTGATCACTTCCTGACGTCCGGTCATCAGGCTGGCTCCCGGCCGGGAGCGGCCCGGCCATGGAGACAGGGAGTGGAACCATGCGGAGACTGCTGGTGGTGGCTGTGGCGCTGAGCGCGCTGACCGCCTGTGGCAAGCCGGCCGAGGAGACGAACACCGCGAAGGTGGCCACCCTGGCCAGCCCGTCGGCGGCGGTGCCGGTCTCGCCGCAGGCGAAGGCGAAGGCCCAGCGGCCACGGGAACGGCTGGATACGACGGCTGAGGAGTTCGAGGCTCTGCTCGGGCCGTACAACAAATGCATGTATGACCACGGCGGCATGGTCAAGGGCAGCACGATCGCTCAGGAGCGGAAGAAGGCCGAAGCGGGGCCGGCCGGGGTGTCGGGGACGCAGACGGAGAAGTTCGAGGCGGCCAACAAGATCTGCGAGCCGCAGTACTACCCGCTGCCGCCGTGGGAGAAGGATCCGGCCAACCCGGAGGCCAAGGACTTCGCGCGGGCGACGGTGAAATGCCTCAAGCAGAAGGGCGTCGAGTACGTCGAGATCAGCGAGGACGGGCTCAGCATCGCGCTGGGCGGCGACCAGAACGACCCGAAGTCGATCTCGATGGGTCTCGACCTGATCCCCGGCTGCGAGCGTGACATCGCCGCCCAGAAGAAGTAGCTCAGGAGATGGCCGCCCGCGGAGTCAGGCGGGCGGCCCGCACGCACGGGTAGACGCCGGCCAGAACGCCGATGACCACGGCGCCGGCCGCGCCGAGGCCGGCCGGCCCGGCGGGAATGACCACCGGCCAGCTCTGCCAGGTGGCGTAGCCGACGGTGGCGGCCAGGCCCAGGGCGGTGCCGGCCACCCCGCCGGTGCCGGCCAGGACCACCGACTCGGTGAGGAACTGGCCGCGGATCTGGCCCCGCGTGGCGCCCAGGGCCCGGCGGAGGCCGATCTCGGAGCGGCGTTCGAGCACCGACACCACCATCGTGTTGGCCACGCCGATGCCGCCGATGACCAGGGCCACCCCGGCCAGGGCCAGGAACAGCACCGAGAAGCTGCTCTCGGTCGCCCGCTTGGCGGCGAGCGCGTCCGACGGGCGGGTGACGGTCACGGCGCCGGGGCGTTCGGGGGAGATGGTCTCGGCCAGCACGTCGCGCACCGCTTCCAGTTGCGCCTCCTCAGCGCGTACGTAAAGAACTGTGGGGTGACCGTCGAAACCGAGCTCGGACTTCGCGGCGGGCCAGCCGACCAGCACCGACCGGTCGATGTCGGGCGTCAGCGGCGTGGCGTCGAGGATGCCGACCACGGTGAAGCGGCGGTCGCCGATCACCACCTGGGGCGCGGCCGCGCCCCCGCGCAGGTCGGTGACGCCCAGCCGGGCCGCCGCCACCGAGCCGAGGACGACGGCCGGGAACTTCTCGGTGGCCGCGTTCAGCCAGGTCCCGGCACGGACGCGGGCCTGGATCGCGGCGGGCAGGTCGAGACGGGCGGCCAGGACGGTCGAACCGCTGGACTCGGTGCGCTCGTTCCGGCGTACGGCGGCATGGGTGTTGGCGACAGCCGACGCGCCCGTCACCGGGCCGATGCGCCGGACCATCTCGACCGCCGACTCGGGCAGCGGCGCCGGCGGCTGGACGTCGGGCTGGGCCGTGGCCTGGAGCGTGTTCGTGCCGAGCGCGCTGAGCCGCTCGACCAGGGCGGCCTGACCCGACGCGGGCAGGCCGGTCACCAGGATCATCGTGGCGATGCCGATCGCGATGCCGAGCCCGGAGAGCACGGCCCGGCCCGGGCGGGTGCGCGGGCCCAGCAGTCCGAGCCCGAGCAGGTCGACCGGGCTCATCGGCGCACGTCCGAGACGATGCGGCCGTCGCGGATCTCGACCTGCCGGGGCAGCGAGGCGGCGATCTCGCGGTCGTGGGTGATCAGCACGATGGTGGTGCCCTCCTCGTTGAGCCGGCGCAGCAGGTCGAGGACCGTGTGGCCGGTGGTGGTGTCCAGGGCGCCGGTGGGCTCGTCGGCCAGCACCAGCGACGGGCCGTTGGCCAGCGCGCGGGCGATCGCCACCCGCTGCTTCTCGCCGCCGGACAGCTCGCTCGGCCGGTGCCGGGCGCGATGGGCGAGGCCGACGCGTTCCAGGGCGTGCAGGGCGCGCTCCCGGCGGTGGCGGCGGGGCACGCCGGCGTAGAGCAGGCCGGTGGCGACGTTCTCGGCCGCGCTCAGCCCGTCGGTCAGGTGGAACTGCTGGAAGACGAAGCCGATCTCCCGGGCCCGCAGCGCGGACAGCCGGCGGTCGCGCAGGGATGCCACGTCCTGGCCGCCGATGAGGACGGTGCCGCTGGTCGGGCGGTCCAGGGTGCCGATGACGGTGAGCAGCGTCGACTTGCCGGAGCCGGACGGGCCGACGATGGCGGTCAGCTCGCCGCGGTGGATGTCGAGGCTCACGTCGTCGAGGGCGGTCACGCCGCCGGGATAGCGCACGCTCACGTGGCCCACGGAGACGAGCGTCACGAGGCGACCACCACGTCCATGCCCTCGGCCAGGCCCGCGCCGCTGATCTCCACCCAGCCGTCGGCGAACATGCCGGTCTTCACACCGATCAGGCCGTCCGGGCCCTGCACGGCGTAGCCGCCCTCGGCCAGCGCGACCAGCGCCTCGACGGGCGCGGCGAGAACGTTCTTGGCGATCTTGCCGGCCACGTTGACCTGCACGTCGGCCGAGTCGAGCTTGGCCAGGTCAGCCGGTTTGTCGGCGGTGACCAGGACGGTCAGCTTCGGGGCGCCGTCGGCCACGCCGCCGGCGGGCGCCGCGAGGGTGCGGCCGACCGAGAGGATCCGGGCCTTGACCGTACGGTCGTCGGGCAGCGTGACGGTCACATGATCACCTCGGGCGAGCCCGGCCGCCGCGTCGAGCTCGGCCGAGACGGTGATCACCTTGCGGGTGGAGGTGACCGTCATGAGCTCCGTGTTGGCGGGGCCACCGGGCTGGACGGCGACCGAGTCGACCCGTACGGCGCCGGATTGAACCTCGACGTCGCCGACGGCGATCGTGCCGGTGGGCGGGAGGCCGTTGTCCTCCTGCCAGCGTTTGACGGCCTTGACGAGATCGGCGGTGAGCACGGCGTCCCCGTCCCGGGCGGTCTGGGGCTGGTGGCCGATCCGGTAGCCGAGCGCCCGCAGGTTGTCGGCGACGATCCGCACGTCCCGGCCTGTCAGGTTGAGTCCGGCGATCGGGCGATAGAGCGGCAGACCGCCATAGAAGAGGACCACCGGCTTGTCATCGGCCCGGAAGAGCTGCCTTCCCCGTACGATCGTCGTGCCCCCGGCCGGCAACCAGGTCACCGTCGCGCCGGTGTGGCCGGAGAGCGGACGGGCCGCACCGAAGCCGACGCTGCCGTCGAGCTTCTTCACCGTGGACAGGGTGCGGCGCTCAAGCTTCGCCGTCGCGACTTTTTCCGGCGGCACCGGTTCCTGGGCCGGCCGGTGCCGCGAGACGGCGATCGCTCCGCCGGCGCCCAGCGCACCGGCCAGCACGATCCCGCTCAGCCAGGCCACGATCTTCGGTTGCATGGCGACGAGCGTCCCGGGAGATCGTTAGAAAGCTGTCAGGTCTCCCACGGAGATCTCCGCTGGTCGCGCCGCCGACCTATCATCGCCGCCATGTCTGCTCAGGTCCTGCTCGCCGAGGACGATCCCCGCCAGGCCGAGGTGGTCCGGCGCTATCTCGTCGCCGAGGGGCACGAGGTGCTCGTCGTGCACGACGGCCGCACGGCGCTGGCCGAGGCCCGCCGATGGCGTCCGAGCATGCTGGTGCTCGACGTGATGATGCCGGGCCTCGACGGCCTGCACGTGTGCCGCACGCTGCGGGCCGAGTCCGACGTGCTGGTGCTGATGCTGACCGCCCGGGCCACCGAGGAGGACATGCTCCTCGGGCTGGAGCTGGGCGCGGACGACTACCTGACGAAGCCGTACAGCCCCAGAGAGCTCATGGCCCGGGTCCGGACGCTGCTGCGGCGGGTGGGCCGGGGCGCGCCACCGGCCGGCGGCGAGCTGCGGCGCGTCGGGCGGCTCGGCGTCGACCCCGTGCGCCACCACGTCACCGTCGACGACGAGCTGGTCGAGTGCACCCGTGGGGAGTTCGCCATCCTGGCCGCCCTGTCCGAGCAGCCGGGCCGCGTGCTGTCCCGGGCCCAGCTGCTGCATCACACACGCGGCATCGACCGCAGCTCGACCGAGCGGACCATCGACGTGCACGTGATGAACCTGCGCCGCAAGATCGAGTCCGATCCGCAGAAACCGGCGCACCTGCTCACCGTCTACGGCGTCGGCTACAAGCTGGCCGCGGAGACGCCGTGAGCCGGGTTCCGCTGCGGCACAGCCTGGTCACCCGTCTGCTCGTCACGTCGGTGCTGATCGCGGTCGCGGCCATCGCGGCGACGGCCTGGCTGGCCACCGCCACCGCCACCCGGGCCCTGCGCCAGGAGCAGGGCCGGTCGCTGACCGAGGACAAGGGCGTCTACGACCTGCTGGTCGGCTACGCGGCCGCTCACCCCGACTGGTCCGGCGCGCCCGAGCTGATCCGCGACCGGGCGGCCAAGCTGGGCCGCCGCATCACCCTGATGACCACCGACCGGGCGGTGATCGCCGACTCGGGGCCCGGCCCGTCGCTGGCCGGCGCCCGGGCCTCGGCCACGGTCGACCCGCTCAACCTGGACCTCGCGCTCAGCGGCGGGACGGAACGCATCGACTCCCGCGCGACCGGCCCGTTCCTGGTGCCACCGGCCGAGCGGGTCCGGCTCGACAAGCTCGCGGCCGACACCTTGACCTGCGTCCGCAAGGGTGGCGGCGACGGCGAGATCGTGCGGCTGCCGAACGGGCGCCCGTCCATTACCGTGATCGGATCGGGCGACGCGAGTTGCGACGACGAACTCCGCACGGCGACGACGAAGGCCGAGGACGGCCCGCTGCGCCGGCTCGGAGGACTGGTCAGCACGTGCGCCCGATTGCCCCGGGAGCTCAGAGTCGGCGTACGGCCGGACTTCTCGACGTACTTCCTGATCGCCGACCGTCCCGAACCGGTGCCGATGCCCGACAGCTCAGCCGCGCCTCCGGCTCGCATCCGCGGCTGTGTGGAGAAATCGCGGAAGGCCATGCTTCAGTCGTACGTCGCCCCGCCGGCCCTGCTGTTCGTGACCGACCCGAGGGCGGGCGCCGACCAGACCCGGTTCACGCTGTCCGAGCAGAACACGATCCGGATCGTCGCCACCACCGGCGGCGTCCTGCTGGCCACCATTCTGGTCACCGTGCTGGTCGGCCGCCGCCTGGTCCGCCCGCTGCGCGCGCTCACCGAGGCCGCCGGTCAGGGCCCGGTGCCGGTCTCGACCCGCGACGAGATCGGCCGGCTGGCCCGCGCCCTCAACGACTCGACCGAGCGCCGCGACCGGGCCGAGGCGCAGCGCCGGGCCATGGTCAGCGACGTCGCGCACGAGCTGCGCACCCCGCTCACGAACATCCGGAGCTGGCTCGAGGCGGCCCAGGACGACCTGGCGCCGACCGACGCGCAACTGGTCGGCCTCCTGCACGAGGAGGCCCTGCTGCTCCAGCACATCATCGACGATCTGAGCGACCTGGCCGGCCCGTTGCGCCTCGACCTGCGGCCGGTGGCCCTGCGCGAGGTGCTGGCCCAGGTGGTCGACAGCCACCTCGCCCCGGCGCACGCGGCCGACGTCCGCCTGACCATGGAGGTGGCGGGCGATCCGGTGGTGCGGGCCGACGCCGTACGGCTGCGGCAGCTCCTCGGCAACCTGGTCTCGAACGGCATCCGCTACACCCCGCGCGGCGGCTCGGTCACGGTGATCGCACAGGGCCCGGTCATCACGGTCCGGGACACCGGCGTCGGCATCGCCCCGGAGAACCTGCCGAAGATCTTCGACCGCTTCTGGCGGGCCGACGAGTCCCGCAGCCGGGCCACCGGCGGCAGCGGGCTGGGCCTGGCCATCGCCCGCAAACTGGCCGAGGCACACGGCGGCGACATCGAGGTGCGGAGCGTTCCGGGAGAGGGGACCACCTTCACCGTCCGGCTCCTGGATCAATGACCGGACCGCGTGAAGATCTCTGATCAGGGAGGTTCGAGGGGAGGGCGTAGTGCATCCGCGACCGAACGGTGCCCACCGGGACGCCGAGTCTGCGGCCACCTCGTCGACCGGCCGGTTCTCGAAGAAGATCTCGAACAGCACTCGCTCAGCCGGTCCACGGCATCGCGGAGCGTGTGGCTCGCCACCACCATGAGCGTCGAGTCCTCCTCCACCACGGTCGCCGCGATGTCGACCTCACCGACTTCCGCCGGCCGCACCTGCCGCCGGCGGAAGTCGTCGACGAACAACCGGCGTACGACAGTGAAAAGCCAGCGGCGTGAGCCGGTCTCGGCGCGGGGCACGCTTGTGAGGCTTCGCCACGCGCGCACGAGGGCCTCCTGCACGAGGTCCTCGGCCATCGCGTGGTTGCCCGACGTGAGTGTCGCGTGAGTACCGGCCGCTGTTCCGTGATGAGCTCTCTCAGGCGCCCCGGTGCGTCGCCGGGGGCCTCTTCCTAGAAGCGGCGACAAGACAAAACTTGATCAGAACGGACGCCGGCCGAGCGCGCGCTGTCCTCGTCAAGAGTTCTTCCAGAGCGGTGCGTCACGCTGGTCCCGCACGACACCGGTCAGGGCACGGCCGATCCCCCCGTACAAACCGCGCCCTGACCGGCCCCGGGCAACGCCTGCCGTACGGTGGGCCGCGACCTGCCCGGTCAGCATGACCGAGTTGACCGGCCTGTTGTGAGGCGTGGCCGCTCCGGCGACCGCGGCCAACGTCATTCACAAGTACGTCGGTGCCCTGCGCCGCCTGCTCGAACCCGGCCTGCCGGCCCGGGCGACCCGGTCCTGGCCGCGGCGCGACGGCCGAGCTGGTCAGGAACGGCACGCTGAAGACCTGTCCGGGCTTCCCGCACGGCATGCCGACACCATCAACGCCGACCTGCCTCCATCCGATCGTGAGCGGTGAGTGCGGCGCTTATCCCGCCGATACAGCGCGTTCCGTTGAATGGGCGCATGAACCACACCACCACCCCGGCCGCGCCAACCCGTGACAAGCGCGGGATCGTGCTGGCCGGCCTGATGATCCTCGGCCTGGCGGGCGTCGTGTACGCCCTGCGCCGGCTCTTTCTCATGGCGGCCCCGCGATGTCTGGGCGGGCATTGGCACGGCTGCTACGACACGGAGAACGGCGTCGTGCTGATGACGCTGCTGGGGACGCCGGTGGCCGTCCTGGCCGCGTGGATGCTGGCGCGCGCCCGCCGGCCGGGCCCGTCGGCGTGGCGGATGTCGCTGGCCGAGGTGGGCATGGTCTACGGGACGGTGCCGCTCGTGTGGCTCACTTTGATGCCGGGGCCGGGCGCCGGCGTGGTCGACGGCCGGGTGAGCCTGGTCCCGCTGCGCGATCTGGCGACGATGGGGGCGCTCGGGGTCGGCGGCAATCTGCTGATCTTCGCGGCCCTGGGCTTCTTCGCCCCGATCCGCTTCGCGGCGCTGGGCACCGTGCCGCGGATCCTCGCGCTCGGCGCCGGTTGTTCGGCTCTGGTCGAGATCGGCCAGTACGTTCTCCGGCTGGACCGGGTGTCATCGGTCGACGATGTGCTGGTCAACGCCGCGGGCGCGGTGCTGGCCGGGCTGGCGTCGCGGCATTGGTGGCGGGTCAGGATGCCTTGGCCCCGTAGGCGCTGATCACGTCCGGGTCGGGGTCCATGCCCAGGCCGGGGCCCTGGGGCACGTCGACCCGGCCGTGCCGCACGGTGAGCCGGTCGCCGTACACCTGGGCCTCGAGATCGAAATAACGCCACTCGATCATCGTGTCGGTGGTGCCCAGCGCGGCCGCCGCGTGCAGCCCGGCGAGCAGGCCGGGGCCGTCGTAGAAGGTGTGTGGCATCACCGGGATGTTGCGCAGTGACGCCAAGGTGAAGGCCTTTCCCAGCTCGGTCACGCCGCCCACCTTGGCCGGGCTCGGCTGGACGTAGTCCACCGCTCCGGCGCCGAGGAGGCGGTCGAAGTCCATGAGCGTGCCCACGTTCTCGCCGGCCGCGATCGGCACCCCGGCCTCGCGCACCCGGGCCAGCCCGCTGTGGTTCTCCGGCGGCCAGACCGGCTCCTCCAGCCATTTCAGCTGGAGAGGCAGCAGTTCCTTGGCGTACGTCAAAGCCTGCTCGACCGTCCAGGCACAGTTCACGTCGACCATGAGATCCACGGCCGGCCCGGCTTCCTCGCGGGCCGCGGTGATCACCGGGAGCAGCTTCTCGTGCAGCTTGACGCCGGTGAAACCGGCGTCGACCGCCCGCCGGACGGCGTCGCGGACCGTCGGTGGTCACCCGGACCAGCAGGGTGTCCACGGCGTGCAGGCCCTTCGGGCCCCAGGCGGAGGCCGCGGACTCGGCCCCGGGCTTGAACGGAATGCGCAGGGGAAAGGTTTTGATCTCAGCGATCGCCATGGCGATCACGCCTTTCAACGTATTCCAGGGAGATCGGGCCGATCGCGGTGACCTGCGTGATGTATTCACCGGATTTCGCCCAGTGGAAATGGGAGGTCCCGCCGGGCAGCACGATGACGGCGCCCGGCGGATAGGCCCGCAGTTTCTCCTCGTCGAAATTGTCACCGAGTCCGATGTAGAAGACGCCGGAGATCACCGTGTAGACCCGATCTTCGCGATGCCGGTGCGGCATCAGCCTCTCGCCGGCCGGCAGCTTGACCCGTACCACGAAAGGGTCTGAGCTTTTGATGTCACCGAGCAGGACGGCGAGGCGGGCCGCCGGTGGGAATCCGGCGAACGGCTGCCAGTCGACGTCTTGCTGCAGAATCGGCCGGAAGGCATCCTGACCGATATGGTGAGTGCCCATTGTGGTGCCGCCTTTCTAGGCGTCCGATAATGGATTCTCACTCCGCGGTTCGTGGGAGCACAACGAGAGGCGGCTCACGTTGCGGGGGTGGTTCACCGATGAGACCGAAGCCACTCGCGAATGTCAGTGACGTAGTTCCGCAGCCCTTCCAGCGGCCGTCGGTATGCGGCGGACGTCGATCGCGCTGATCACTGGGACGTTCTCGACGGCCGTGAAGCCGATGTCGAGCCCCTGGCCGCCGGTGGCCGTCGCGGAAGTCGTGATGTCGAAGGGCCGGCGCCGGCCCACCCGTGCCGCCAGGTCGAGGCGGGACACCGGGGTGCCGTTGAGTGCGACGTCGAAGACCCGCGAATCCGTGGCGCTGATCTCGGCGAAGCGCAGCGTCACCTCGTACCGGCCGTCGGGGACGTCGAAGCGATAGGCGGTCATGCCCTTGCGGTAGGTCTGGTAGAGCGGGTCCTCCTCGGTGCCGTCGACCCAGTTGTCCTTCATCCATCCGTACCCGCCCCGGAAATCACCGGTGACCGCGCCCCAGCCGCCAGGCGTGTATTCGCGGTCTTCCAGCCACACCGTGCCGGCCGGGTCGGCGTACTGCACGATCGCGCCGGCCGAGACGCTGATCCGCCGGAACGGCACGGCGGGATCGGCCGGCACGGGTGCGTGATACGTGAAGTGCACGGTCGCCTCGTCGGTCAACCGCCCGCCCCTCGCGCGGAGCCGGTTGAGGCCGTCTTCAAAGGGCACCATCCACGAGACGTACCCGATGGAGTCGGTCGGTTTCTCTCCCAGCGACCGTCCGTTGTGGAAGAGCGCGACCTTCGCCGCGCTGGAATAGACCGTCACGGTCTGTACGCGCTCGGATCCGACCCCGGCGCGGCGGTTCCACAGATCGGCCGCGATGTGCAGGACGTCGACCCCGCGCCACGCCTGCATCAGGTGGTAGACCGGTTTCGGCCGGCGGTTCGACAGCATGAGGCCCTTGGTGTTCACGTGCGGCACCGAGCCCGTCCGCGACTCCGAGCCGAAGTCGAACTGCGACCAGTACGTGGTGCCGGCCAGCCAGGGCCGCTGGTCGATCTGGCGGAGGTACGACTCCAGGTAGTACTGCTGATATTCGAGGCTCTGATCCTGGTACGGGTTCTGCCCGGCCAGATTCGGCAGGTCGCCGGGCACGACGCGGTGCAGCCGGGCGTCGGAGTCGGCCCCGAACTCGGACACCCACAGCACGCGGTCGGGGTGGGCCGCCCGCTCGGCGTCGAGATAAGGCCCGAACTGGGCGGCCGTCCCTCCGTACCAGCCCTGATAGAGGTTCCAACCCCAGATCATGGGCAGATCCGCGATCCCGGAGGTGTTGTAGGCCGCCGCCTGATGGCCGACCATCGCGGTCAGGCGGGTGGGGTCCTCGGCGCGCAGCAGGGTTTCGCCCTCCTCGAGCATGTCGCGGATCCAGGCCTCGTAGCCGGCCGGCTCCGGGCTCGGGCGGCGCAGCAGGATCTCGTTCATGGTGCCGAACACGAGGATCGACGGGTGGTTGTAGTGCTGGCGGGCCATGTCGCGGATGTTGTTCAGGTGGTTGTCGGTGAAGGTCCGCGTCATCGTCGCCCGGTTCACCATGGGCGCCTCCTCCCACACCGCCAGGCCGAGCTCATCGGCCGCCTCCAGCACGGCGGGTGCTTGCGGATAGTGCGCCAGGCGTACGACGTTCGCGCCCATCGCCTTGATGAGCCTCAGATCGCGGATGTGGTCGGCGTCGGTGAGGGCGTTGCCCTGGCCCACGATGTCCTGGTGCCGGTTGGTGCCGCGCAACAGGTACGGCCGGCCGTTGAGCGAGAATCCGGTCGCCGGGTCGGCCGAGAACCAGCGGATCCCCAGCGGCGCGTCCACCCGGTCGGCCGCCTCGCGGCCCGACGTGACGACGGTCCGGACCTGATAGAGGTACGGCGACTCGGGTAACCACAGTCGCGGATGCTCGATGGCGGGCAGCGACAGCTCGAATTCCCCGGCCGCGCCCGCGCTGACGCGAACCCGGGTCTCCGCCGACGCGACCTCCCGGCCGCGATGGTCGGCCACTGTGCTCCGGACGACCGCTGTCGCCGTTCGGGGCGAGTCGTTCACCACGCGGCCGCGGACCCGCACGACGGCCCGCTCGGCGCTCGCCCGGGGCGTGTCCAGGCGTACCCCCGGCGAAGCATGGTCAAGAACGTCGAAGTGGACGTCGCCGGTGGTGAGCAGCCAGACGTTGCGGTAGAGGCCGCCGTAGAAGGTCCAATCCCCGGAGTACGGCGGAATGTCGTCGTCGTGGCTGTTGTCCACCCGCACGGCGACGACGGCGCCGCGACCGGCCCGGCGAACCTGATCGGTGATCTCGACACTGAACGCGGTGTAGCCGCCGACGTGCCCGCCCACCCGCTCCCCGTCGACGTAGACGTCGGCGACCTGGAAGGCGCCCTCGAAGTACAGGAAGACCCGCTTCCGCCGCAGCTCGGCGGTCACCTCGAGGCGGCGCTGGTACCAGCCCGGCCCGCGGTAGTACCCGGCTTCGTCGTCGAGGGAGTCCGCGGCGTTCCACGTATGCGGTACGGACACCGGGCGCCACTCCCCGGCGTCGTCACCCAGCTTGTGGGTCCAGCCTTCATCGAGCAGCCACCGCTCACGCTGCCGCACAGCTTGCGGCGGCCGGCGGTTCTGGGCCTGCGCCGGAAGCGGCAGAAGCGACAACGCCGCGCCGGCGCCGAGCCCTCGCAGAATCGCGCGGCGGCTGACGGACTCCTTCGACATATTCATGTCCGTCAGTGTCGTAACCCCTCGATGCCGAACCAAGCGGTTGCCGCTTGTTGCTCAGCCGCCGAAGCACCGGGACGTCAATCGTGGCGGAAGACCGTGACCAGCACGCGGAGCACGAGGACGGCCGAGACGACCAGCAGGCCGTAGCCCAGCAGCGGGAACAGGGCCACGCCGGTGCTGACCCGCGGGCCGCCGTCGGTGCCGAGCAGCAGGACGGCCATCAGGCCCGCGGTGGCGCCGATGACGGTGAGCAGCACCTGGTGGAGCAGGCCGGTCACCAGCCGGCGGTCCTGGTCGTCGGCGAACAGGCGTACGGTGAAGCGCAATCGCCCGTTCTCGACCGCGTCGCCGATCCGGTCTATGCGGCGGGGGAGCCCTCGCAGCATCGGCAGCAGGGTGCTCAGCTCCTGCTCGAAGGCGTCACGCAGGTTGTCCGGGGTGAGGGTGTCGGCGATCCGGCGGCCGGCCGACGCCCGGGCCTGACCGACCAGATCGAATTGCGGGTGTACGAGGGAGAGCGTTCCCTCCAATGTGGTGACGGCCCGGAAGACGGCCGCTACTGACGCGGGCACGCCGAGGCCGTGCGCGGTGAAGGTGTTCAGCAGCGCGGTGACCGCGGTGACGCCGACCGTGCTGCCCGGGGCCGCGTAGCGGACGATGAGCGCGCCGACCACCCGCTGAAGCTCCCGCTCGTCCACGTCCTCGGGGCGGTCGAGCAGTTCCAGCAGCGCGTCGGTGACCGCCACCGAGTCGCCGCGGCCGACCGCCAGCAGCAGGCGGCCGATGGCGGTCCGGGTCACCGCGTCGATCCGGCCCACCGAGCCCAGGTCGAGCATGCTCAGCGCGCCGTCGGCGGTCAGCAGCAGGTTGCCCGGGTGCAGGTCGACGTGGAAGAGGCCGTGCGTGAGGATCTGGTCGAGCATGCTGTCGAGCAGGCCGGCCGCGATCGCCGCCCGCCGTTCGGTGTCGAGGCCGTCGAGGACCGGGGCCGCCGCGCCGAGCGGGGTGCCGGGGCGGCGGTCCATCACCAGCACGCGTTCGGAGCCGAGGCCGGGGTACGGGGCCGGCACCCGCACCCCGCGCTCGGGTGACCCGGCCAGCGCCGCCGCCATGGCCAGCAGGTTGTCGCGCTCGACGGTGAAGTCGAGCTCCTCGCGCAGGGCGGCGGCGAAACCATCGGCCAGACCGCGTACGCCGAAGGACCGGCCCCATGCCGTCCGTTCCTCCAGCATGTCGGCCAGGCGCAGCAGGATGTCCAGGTCGCGTTCCACGATCCGGGCGATGCCCGGCCGCTGCACCTTCACGACCACCTCGGTGCCGTCGGACAGCCGGGCCGCGTGGACCTGGGCCACCGACGCGGCGGCCATCGGCTCGGGGTCGATCTCGCGGAAGACCTCGCCGGCCGGGCGGCCCAGCTCGGCCGCGAGCACCGTCTCGATCTCCGGCCACGGCACCGGGGTGGCCCTGTCCTGCAACGCGGTCAGCTCGTCGACGACCTCGGCCGGCAGCAGGTCACGCCGGGTCGACAGCAGCTGCCCGATCTTGACGAAGGTCACGCCGCCCTCGTCCAGGGCGCCCCGCAGCGAGCGGGCCAGCCGCCGCCGCGCCGCCGCCGACGTGGGGCCCGGCTGCGGCCGGCCGCGCAGAAAGCGGCCCAGGCCGTGCCGCAACGCGATCCGGACGATCGTCGAGTAGCGCCGGGCCCGCTCGATCCGGCGCCGGGCGCCCCGCACGGCCTCGACCGGGCCCGGCAGCGAACCGGTCGGCAGCAGCACCTCGAGCACGACCAGCGCGGCCATGGCGAGCAGGGCGGCGATGACGAGCGAGGCCGCGGCCAGCAGGAACGCCTCGCCGCCGCTGACCGTGGCGGGATCGTCCGGCGCGAACGCCGACAGGATGGGCGCCGTCACGAGCATGGCCAGCACGGCGGCCAGCAGGACCCGGACCAGTCCGACCCGGACGCCGAGGAGCCGCCGGATGACCGCGGCGAACGCCAGCACGGTCACGACGACGATCGGGACGAACAGCAATATCGACAGAGCTCGTTCCACGAGAACTGACGATAACGGCGACTCAGGGTGCGTAGGTGACCACAGCTGAGGCCGTACGGCCGTACAACCGGCCATTCGCGACCATCGGCGCGCCTTGCAGGACCGAGGTTCGGGCGTCGAGCCCGATGGGTCTGCCGGTGCGCGCCTCGAACGCCGCCAGCGGATGACCGCCGCCGCGCCAGCCGTAGACCACGCCGCCCCCGACGGTGATCTCGATGGGGCCGTCGTCGGCGAAGGAGGCCGTCCAGAGCCGGCGGCCGTCGCCCGCGTCGTCGCCGACCACCAGGACCCGTCCGCCCGCGGCGATCGTCTCGCCGCCGATCGACCCCACGCGGCCCCAGGCCCGCGAGCCGTCGGCGATCCGGTAGGCCCGGACGGCATACCGGCTGATCGGCGCGTCCCACACGCTGCCAGATCAGCGCGCCGGTCGTCGCGTCATGACCGCTGACGCGGTACGACGCGGCCGTGACCAGGCGGCCGGCGCCGACCAGGGGCGTGGCCGGGGTGGCGCAGGTGGCGGCCGGTTGCGGGACCTTCCAGCGCGGCTTCAGCCTGACCGCCGTGGTGGGGGTCAGCCGGGTCTCGCCCGGGTTGTAGTGGTCGCCGGTCGCGTGGGCCGCCGCCTGTCCCCAGGCATCGGGGACGGAGGCGGCGGCCGGGTGAGGCGGGTCGCGTCAGCGGTGCGAACGGAGCCACTCACGGATGTCGGTGACGACCTGCCGGTCGGGCTCGCCGAACTGGGGGACGAACTTCGGGGTGATGTTCATGGTGTGCGCCATGCCCGGGTAGATGACCACCTTGTGGTCCTTGTTGCCGGCCGCCGCGACCGCGGCGTCGGCGGTCAGCGCGACCCGGGCCGGGGTCTGCAGATCGTTCTCGCCGTTGAGCAGCAGAGTCGGGCCCGCGAACTTGGGCAGGGCTTCGGTCACGGTCGGGAAGCGGGCGATGTCGGTGACGTAGTCCCGCAGACCCTCCAGACCCGGGACGTCCGGGTAGTTGTCGATGCCGGTGGCCTTGCGCAGCACGGTCCCGGCCTCGGCGTCGATGGCGATCCGGCCGTCGCCGTCGGTGTCGGTGCTCGCCCTGACCTTCGTGCCGTCGAGCAGGACCGGGCGGATCTGATCGGCGATCTCGGCCGGCTGCCCGATCAGGCCGTCGGTGGCCTCGGTGGCCGTCAGGTCGCCGTCGGCGTCGACGTCGAACTCGTCGTGCATCTGCAGCAGCAGCCGGCCGAAGAGTTGCAGGGTCAGCAGTTCCTTGATGTCCTGCCCGACGACGCCCATCGCGATCACGCCGGCCGGCCTGGGGATGCCGTATGCCTTCGGGTCGGCGGCCAGGTTGGCGGCCACGTTCGTGCCCTCGCTGTGGCCGAGCAGGAAGATCTTCGACGGGTCGACCCTGGCCGACCTGGCGCCGAAGCGGATGGCCGACGCGGCGTCGCGCTGGATCTGGGCGTACGGGTTCTTCGGGTCGAGCTGGGCCGGATCGGTGCTCTCGACCGGTCCGACGCCGGTCACGCCCCGCTTGTTGAACCGCAGCGTCGCGAAGCCCTCCCGGGCCGCGGCCTGCGCCAGCGGCACGAAGGTCGAGCCTTTGCCCTCGGGCAGCGTCTGGTTCATGTCGTTGTGGCCGCTGCCGTGCAGCATGACGACCAGCGGCAGGCGGCCCTTGGCCCCGCGCGGATAGGTCAGCTCGGCCTCGGTCACCCAGCCCCGCCCGAAGTCGATGCGGACCGGCTCGCGGACGATGCCGGCCCACCCGACCTGCTGTGCGGCGGCGGCGACGGGGGCCGGCTCGGCGTGGGCGACCCCCACGCCCCCGGCCAGGACGGCGGCGGCGGTCAGGACGACCGCCAGACGGCGGTGGTTCTTGGTCGTTGTCATAGGAGAAACGCTATTTTTCGCGGCCCTCCACATCGATCCGGCTGACTACCCGATCTCTGGTACAGCAGGCTGTACCTCAGGCCGCCCAGGTTTCCGGTGGGGTGAGCGGCACCAGGGCCGGGCGCTCGGCGGTGGTGGTGAGGTCGACGCGGCGGCCCTGCTCGGCCGAGCGGAGCAGTGCTGTCATGGCGTCCAGGATGTGCAGGGCGAGCGCGCCGCCGGCCCGGGGCGTTCCGGTGGTGATCATGTCGAGCAGGCCGATGCCGCGGGCCGCGCCGAGGTAGCCGGCCGACGGGCCGAGGGTGCGCCAGTCGGCGGCGCCCAGCTCGAAAAGGCGGACGTCACCGTCGAAGTAGTTGGGGTCGGGGACGGCGAGGGTGCCGGTCTCGCCGTGGACCTCGATCGGGGCTGCTGTGGTCCGCACGGCGTCGAAGCTGGTGGTGACAGTGGACAGTGCGCCGCCGGCGTGGTGCAGGACGCCGGTCACGTGGGTGTCGACCGCGACGCCGATCCGCTCGCCGGCCCGCGGCCCGGAGCCGATCACCCGGGTGTCGCGCAGGCGGGAGGCGGCGCCGGTGACCGCGACGATCGGGCCGAGCAGGTGGACGAGGGCGGACAGGTAGTAGGGGCCCATGTCGAGCAGCGGGCCGCCGCCGGGCGCGTAGTAGAAGTCGGGGTGGGGGTGCCAGCGCTCGTGGCCGGGCGTCGCCATCACGGCCACCGCCGACAGCGGCCGGCCGATCAGCCCGGCGTCGACCGCCGCCCGCGCGGTCTGCACGCCGGTGCCGAGCACGGTGTCGGGGGCGCAGCCCACCGTCACGCCGGCGGTGGCCGCCCGGTCGAGCACCGAGCGGGCGGCCGGCAGGTCGGCGGCGAGCGGCTTCTCGCCGTACACCTGCTTCCCTTGACCGATGGCACCCAGCGCGACCGACGCGTGCGCGGCGGGCGTGGTGAGGTTGAGAACCGTGTCGACGCGCTCGTCCCGCAGCAGCTGCTCGACGCCGAGGGCGTGGCACCCGTCGATGCCGGCGGCGACCGACGCGGCCCGGGCGGTGTCGAGGTCGGCGACCGCGGCGATGGTCACGCCGGGATGGCCGGCCAGGGTGGAGAGGTACGCCCCGGAGATGTACCCGGTGCCTACGATGCCGACGCGGTGCGGGCGGCCCACAGCATTCCCCTCTCGATGACGGTTCGCACGTTCGGGTCGTGGAGGACGTCGACGCTGTGCCCCGGTGTGCTGACCACCACCCGGCCGTCGCCCCACTGCCGGGTCCAGACGGCCGGGGAGACGATCGGCCGCCGCCACGGATGCCACGGCCGCACCGGATGGGTGGTGGTGGCGAGCACGTCGTTGAGGTCGTCGTGCAGCACCCAGTACTGCTCGGTGGTGAGCTCGAAGTCGTCGAGGCCGGCCGTGATCGGGTGGTCCCGGCCCCGCGCGGTCAGCTCGATGCGATGGGGCAGGAAGTTGTCGGTCTCGTCGCCGCAGCGGGCGCCCGGCTCCTTGCCGGGGTGGGTGGCGAACTGGCCGCCGACCAGTTGCAGATAGTCGGCGGAGGCGCGGAACGAGTCGGCGATGCCGCCGTGCCAGCCGGTGAACCCGGTGCCGGCCGCGACGGCCGCCCGCAGCCCGGCGACCTCGTCGTGCTCGATGGAGGACATGGTGACGCACTGCACGATCAGGTCGGTCGCGGCCATCTCCGACTGGTCACTGTAGACGGCTGTCGAGTCGCAGACCCGCACCTCGAAGCCGCTCGACGCCAGGAAGGGCAGGAAGAGCTCGGTGGCCGCGACCGGCTGATGCCCCTCCCATCCGCCGCGAACCACTAGAGCTCTCATTCATCAACGACTATCAGATTCCGCGTAGTCGCGCATGGCCGCGGCCACCTCGTGCAGAAATCCGGTGGCGGCGGCCGCCTGCTCCGGACTGAGCCGGGCGGCGGCCTCGTCGATCCGTTCGAGCAGCGGGGTGAGGGCGGCCAGCACCTCCTCGTACGCGGTGGTGGTCGCGACCACGGTCTGCCGCCGCCGGTCGGACGGGTGGGGCACCCGGCGGGCGTGCCCGGCCGCGTCCAGCCGGTCGACGAGGGTGGTGGCCGAGGCCGAGCGGATGCCGAGACGCTGCCCGAGCTCGGTCGGCCCGAGACCCTCGGGGCTGCTCAGCAGGTGGTCGAGCGCGACGGCGTCGGTGATGCCGACCTCGAGCCGGCGGGCCAGGCTGTGCGCCGCCTCGCCGTTGGCCTGGAGCACCTCCCGGACCGCGCGGGCCAGGTCGCTGCGCGGCGGCTCTCGCGAGGTGGTCACGGCAACATCATACGGCTGACAGGTAGCAAGATTTTCTAACTACACGTATAACGAGATTCATGACTGGTGAGATAAGTGCGCGCGTGCAGCGGGAGGTCGATGACTTCCTGGCGGCCCAGGCGACGATCCTGGCCGACGTCCACTCCGACTGCGCCCCGCTCGTGGGTTATCTGACCGGCTTCATGACCGGCGGCAAGCGGCTCCGGGCCGCCTTCTGCTACTGGGCCTGGCGGGCCGCCGGCGGGGCCGACGGGCCGGAGATCGTCCGCGCGTCCGCCGCGCTCGAGTTCTTCCAGGCGGCCGCGCTGATCCACGACGACGTCATGGACGCCTCCGAGACCCGGCGCGGCGCGCCGGCCATGCACCGCCGGTTCGCCGCCCTGCACAGCGGGCACGGCTGGCGCGGGGAACCCGACCGCTTCGGCGAGTCGGCCGCCGTCCTCGCCGGCGACCTGTGCCTGGTCTGGAGCGACGAGCTCTACACGGCCAGCGGCCTGCACCCGCTCGCGCTGACCCGGGGCCGGGCCGTCTTCAACGGCATGCGGACGCAGCTGATGGGCGGTCAATATCTCGACCTGCTGGAGCAGGCGATCGCCGGCGGCCGCGAGCGGGGCGCCCTGGAACGGGCCCGCCGGGTGGTCCACTACAAGAGCGCCAAATACACCGTCGAGCATCCGCTGCTGCTCGGCGCCCGGCTCGCCGGGGCCGGTGACGATCTGCTCGGCCGTCTGTCCGGGTTCGGCCTGCCCCTGGGCGAGGCGTTCCAGCTACGTGACGACATCCTGGGCGTGTTCGGCGACCCGGCCCGCACCGGCAAGCCGGCCGGCGACGACCTGCGCGAGGGCAAGCGCACAGTGCTGATCGCGCTGGCCCTCGACCGCGCTCGCGCCCCGCAGAAGGCCCTCGTCGACGAGTTGCTCGGCTCGCCGGCCCTCGACGAGCCGGGGGTCGGCGCCCTGCGCGAGATCATCGTGGACACCGGCGCGCTGGACGCCGTCGAGGACATGATCTCCGGCCTGCTCGAGCGCTCGCTGGCCGCCCTGACCGCCGCGCCGATGGACCGGGCGAGCCGATCGGCGCTGGAGGGCCTGGCCCGGGCGGCCACCGACCGGGTGGCCTGATCCGGTCACCGTTTGACGACACAAAGTTGACTTTCATCGATC
This sequence comes from Actinoplanes sp. CA-131856, assembly GCF_050956135.1. Classification (GTDB taxonomy): domain Bacteria; phylum Actinomycetota; class Actinomycetes; order Mycobacteriales; family Micromonosporaceae; genus Actinoplanes. The sequence continues at coordinate 2,676,578 of NZ_CP191849.1, forward strand.
CCACGCTCTAGCTTCGGTGCTCACGCTTGCCGATACGGGGCCGGACGGGCGTCGATGCCTTGTGCTCGAAACTCCTGGCTGGACCCTGCTCGGTGACTTTTCATCGCATGGTTCACGGGGGAGCAGTACGTGTCGATGACGCCTGCGCGCATAGCGTTCGGGTCCGCGTTAGCGGTTCTCTTGACATCCTTTACCGCAGTTGGTCTCACTGGTGCCGCCGAGGCGGCCTGCCCGTCGGCGGTCGCGGCCGATCAGGCGCCGGTGAGCCGGACCGAGGCGTCGGCGCAGCGCCTGGCCGAGCTGTGCGGCAAGCCGGTCGAGGTGCTCGCCGAGGCCGACGAGACCACCAAGGTCCTGGCCCTGCCGAACGGCAACTTCTCGCTCGAGTCGTACGTCGAGCCGCAGCGGGTCGAGCGCGACGAGCGCTGGATCGACCTCGACACGACGCTGCAGCCGGGCTCCGACGGCCGGTTGCGGCCCCGGGCCGCCGCCGACGTCTCCTTCTCGGCCGGTGGCTCCGGGCCGCTGGCCGTCTATCGCGAGGGCGGCGCCGATTTCTCGCTGACCTGGCCGGACAAGCTTCCGGCGGGCGTGGTCGACGGGGACGCGGTCACCTATCCGGAGGTCTACCCGGGCGCCGACCTGGTGGTGCGGGCCGTCGCCGGCGGCTTCTCGCACGTCCTCGTGGTCAAGACGCCGGAGGCCGCCGCCAACCCGAAGGTGCGCGCCACGGCGTACACCATCGGCGGGTCCGCGGCGGTGACCGAGACCGGCGGCGAGGTCGTGCTCAGGGGCCCGCGCGGCGTCATCGCCGGCGCACCGCGCGCGGCGGCCTGGGACTCCACCTGGAGCAAGCCGGACGTCGGCGGGCCGATGCGCAAGCTCGCCTCCGAGACGGCCGTGGCCGACCCCTCCACCGTCCAGGCGCCGGGTGGGCTGGCCCGCCAGGCCGAGGTCGACGTCGAGGTCAGCGGCAAACGGCTGACCGTGCGGCCGGACGCCGCCCTGCTGGACGGCACGTCGCGGTTCCCGATCTACATCGACCCGACCTACTCGAAGTACTACCAGAAGTGGATCCCGGTCAACGACTCCCGGCCGGACACCAAATGGACCTCGGGCAACGCGTGGCCGCGCGAGGTGATCCGGATCGGGTCGAACTTCGACAACTACGGCGACATCTGGCGGGCGCACACCCAGTTCGACGTCACCTCGCTGCGCGGTAAGCGGATCATCAAGACACCGAGCGTCGAGGTCTACCTCTCGCACACCGCCTGGTGCGCCGGCGAGTCGCTGCAGCTGTGGCAGACCAACGCCATCGACGGCAACACGCCCACCTGGGACGGGATGAAGGGCAAGTGGCTGCACGGCGCCGCGCTGCAGACCAAGACGGTCAAGGCGAACAGCGGCTGCAGCGGCCAGAAGCCGTCGTGGGCCAAGTTCAACGCGGCCGCGGTCAAGACACGGGTGCAGGTGGCGGCCGACGGCAACGCCAGCACGATCACGTTCGGGCTGCGGATGAAGACCGAGAGCGGCGGCCACTGGGCCAAGGCGGAGCGGGGCAAGGTCAAGCTCGCCGCCGAGTTCCAGTCGAAGCCGTCCTCCCCGGTGGCGGTCCGCTCGTCGCCCGGCGGCAACTGCGCCAAGACCTCGCCCGGGCCGTGGATCAACGACAGCACCCCCGCGCTGTACGGCAAGGCGGCCGACGCCGACAACTCGGTGAAGATCGTCTTCGACGTGAACGGGCCGACCAGCCCGGCCGAGCACACCTCGGGATCGGTCGGCTCCAACGCGGAGGCGGGCTGGACCACCGGTGTGCTGGCCGACGGCAACTACAACTGGAAGGTCTACGGCACCGACGGCACCGACAAGACCGGCTGGAGCGCCACCTGCTACTTCCGGCAGGACCACACCCCGCCGACCACCCCGGTGATCACCCGGACCTCCGGCACCCCGGTGCTCGGGCAGCCGGTGACGCTGAGCTTCGCCTCGACCGACGCCGGATCGGGCGTGCTGCGCTTCGAGTACGGCCTCGGGGTGGACGCCAAGCAGACCCCGCTCACCGCCTCGTCGGGCAAGGCGAGCCTGACCTTCACGCCGGACACCGGGCGCACCCAGATCTACGTGTGGGCCCGTGACAACGCGGCCAACTACTCGGCGCGGGCCATCTACAACGTCTTCACCGGCCGGGTCACCCCGGTGCAGCCGATGGGCGTCTACCGGCTGACCCACGACCTGCGTGACGACTCGGGCACCACCGACGAGTCGGGCAACGAGGACCCGTACGCCAGCGAGAAGGACCTCACCCTCACCGGTACGGGCACGACGTACGGCACCGATCGTCTCGGCAAGGGCGGCGCCGCCCTCCAGCTGAACGGCAGCGGTTGTGCCGGAACGGCGCCGGTGCTGCGCGGCGACGCCCCGTACACCGTCTCGGCCTGGGTCAAGCTGACCGACAAGGCCGCCGACCGCGCGGTGGTGACGCTGGCCGGCACCACCATGCAGTCGATGGTCCTCTACTACGACAAGGCCAAGGACCGCTGGAACCTCGGTGTCTCCTCGGCCGACGTCGCCGCACCCACCTGGAACACGGTGCTCAGCACGGCGGCGCCCGCGGTGAACACCTGGGAGCACGTCGCGGCCACCGTCGACCCGGTCGGCAAACTGCTGCGGCTCTACGTCAACGGCAAGATGGTGGCCGAGACCGCGATCACCGTGACGACCTGGCACGCCGGGTTCCGCACGATGATCGGCTGCAGCGGCCACGCGACGGTGTCCAACGCCCGTCCGATGATCGGCCTCATCGACCAGGTCGGACTCTGGAGCGGCCTGCTCAGCGAGGCGCAGATCAAGGACGCCGGCAACGAGCTCCCGGCCGGCATCGCCGCCGGGTGGGCGCTGCGCGGCACCGGCGCCGACCGGGCCGAGCACGGCTACGACCTGACCGTGCCCGAACCGGTCGTCCCGACGACGCCGCCGGACCCGGAGCCGACCGAGGAGCCGGAGGAGCCGGAGCCCACCGACGAGCCGGCCGAGCCCACGCCGGACCCGACCGACACCGGCAACCCGGACGAGCCCGAGCCGACCGGAACGCCCGAGGTGCCGGACGAGACCGAGGAGCCGGCGGAGGACCCGACCGAGGAGCCCACTCCGGAGCCGACGGTCCCGCCCGCCCCGCCGATCGAGTGGACCGCCGACCAGTACGCCCGGCCCGACTCGGCCTGGAACGTCAGCGGTGACCGCTGTGCGACCAGCCCGCGCTCGGTGATCCGCAGCGACGAGTCGTTCTCGCTGTCGGTCTGGGCCCGCCTGGACGACGCGAGCGCCATGAACCAGACGGTCCTCGGCGCCGACGGCAACCGGGTCAGCGGCTTCTACCTGGGCGCCCGGGCCAACGGGCAGGGTGTGCCGTTCTGGTCGCTGATGATGAAGGCCACCGACGACGAGACCTCGTCGTCCGAATGGGCGGGCGGCACCACCGACGCGTTCGCCGCCTCGATCGGCAAGTGGACCCATCTGACCGGCGTCTACAACGCCACAGCTAAGACGATCACCCTGTTCGTGAACGGGGTGAAGGCCACCACGGTCACCCGGACCGGCGGCAACTGGAGTGCCGGCGGCCTGTTCACGATCGGCTGCGCCAAGTACGCCGGTGTCGCCGCCGACCACTTCCGCGGCGCGATCTCCGACGTGAAGGTGTGGCGCGGCGCGCTCACCGACGCCGAGGCGGCCGCCGTGAAGCAGGCCAACAACCCGGTGAAGGTCGAGGGGCAGTGGCCGCTGGAGGGGCCGCGCTCGGACACGCCGACCAACCTGGAGGACACCTCGGGCAACGGCCGTCACCTGGCCGTGGCCGGCGAGTACACCTGGGAGCAGGACCGGGCGGCCAGCCGTAACGGCGCGCTCGGCCTGGCCCTGGCCCAGGGCTCGTGCGCCGAGACGACCGGCCCGGCGGTCCGCACCGACGGCTCGTTCTCGGTGGCCGCCTGGACGGCGATCGACGAGCTGACCGGCACCCGGACCGTGGTGTCCCAGTCGGGCGCGCTGCGGCAGGGCTTCCGGATCGAGTACGCCGGCGACGTCAACCGCTGGCGGGTCGTGATGCCGGGCGCCGACACCGCCGCCGCGGCCTCGGTCGAGGTCCGCTCGCTGGCCGCACCGGTGGCCGGCACCTGGACCCACCTGGCCGCCGTCTTCGACCTGCCGGCCAAGAAGCTGCGCTTCTACGTGGACGGTGACCTCCAGGGCGAGGTCGCGGTGAGCACCACGCCGTGGCATGCGGCCGGCCCGCTCACGGTCGGCTGCACCGGCACCACCGCCGGCGCCCGCACCAACTACCTCGGCGGCGTCGTCGACGACGTCCGGGTGTGGACCTCCACGGTCGACGCCGACCTCTTCGGCACCTTCGCCCACGCCTGATCCCGGAGAGCACTGGAATGAAAAGAAAGCACCTTGCCCTGGGCACGGCGGCGCTGATGCTGACGTCGGCCCTGACCTATCACTGGGTGGCCGAGGAACTGAACGGCGAGCGCGACGCGCAGCCGGTGGCCGCCAAGAAGTTCGGCACCGTCAAGGTCGACGCGTCGCCGCCGCCCGCCGACGGCGGCGCGTGGACCGGACCGGCCAAGGGGCGCTGGCCCGCCGCCGGCTCGGCCGAGATGATCCTGACCAGTGGGGGCGTCTCGGCCCGGGCCGGTTCCGTCCCGGTCACCGTCCGGCCGGTGGCGAGCAAGAAGGCGCCGGCCAAGGTACGGGTCTCGGCGCTGCCCGAGGAGCACTCGGCCAAGCTCGGCCTCAGCGGCCCGGTCATCGCGGTCGAGGCCGACAGCGCCGGTGACGTGGAGACCACTGTCGACTACGACAGCTTCTCCGGGATGTACGGCGGCAGCTGGGCCAGCCGGGTCACGCTGGCCCAGCTGCCCGCCTGCGCCGCCACCACGCCGCAGCTCCCACAGTGCCAGGACCCGGCACCGCTCGACACCAGCCGCAACGGGACCACGCTGTCCGCCCCGCTGACCCTGTCCGGCTCGGCCGCCACGATGATCGCCCTGGCCGCCGGCACCGAGTCGGGGGAGGGCGACTACAAGGCGAGCGACCTTCAGGCCTCCGGCTCGTGGACGGCCGGTGACTCCTCCGGCGGATTCAGCTACTCCAACGACATCGACGTGCCGCCCGCGCCGGGCCCGACGCCGCAGATCGCGCTGAACTACGCGTCGCAGATGGTCGACGGCCGCACGGCCGGTGCCAACAACCAGGCCTCCTGGGCCGGCGACGGCTGGGACTACTCGCCCGGCTTCGTCGAGCGCTCCTACGCCGCCTGCGTCGACGACCGCGACAAGGCCGACGACAAGGAGGCCAACAACAAGGACAAGAAGACCGCGGACCAGTGCTGGAAGGGCAAGTCGCCGAACATCACGGTCTCGCTCGGCGGCACCAACACCACGCTGGTCAAGGACGACGACACCGGCGCCTGGCGACCGGCCCAGGACGGGAACTGGAAGGTCCAGTACGAGGGCGCGCCCGCCACCAAGAGCGACGCGACCACCGAACGCTGGGTCGTCACCACACCGGACGGCACCCGGCACTTCTTCGCCGGCGAGGTCGCGTCGTCGAACTCGCGGTGGACCGTGCCCGTCTTCGGCAACCACGAGGGCGAGAGCTGCCGCGCCGACGCGTTCAAGGACTCCTCCTGCGACCAGGCCTGGCGCTGGCTGCTGGACAAGGAGATCGACGTCAACGGCAACATGACGCGGTACTACTACAAGAAGGAGACCGGGCACTACGGCGCGGCCGGCGACAAGAACAACCGGGTCTCCTTCGACCGCGGCGGCAACCTCGAGCGCATCGAGTACGGCCTGAACACCGCCTATCCGGATGTGGCGGCCACCGCCCGGGTCGTCTTCAGCACGGCCGACCGGTGCTTCGCCGACGAGTGCTACAAGGACGGCAAGCCGGTCAAGGCGGAGTGGCCGGACGTGCCCTGGGACAAGGAGTGCACCGCCGAGCCCTGCACCGACAAGCTGGCCCCGGTCTTCTTCTCGGTCAAGCGGCTCACCAAGATCACCACGCAGATCCGCAGCGGCAGCGCCTTCAACCCGGTCGAGTCGTGGACGCTGGACCAGGAGTTCAAGGAGCCGAAGTCGGCCACCTCGGCCTCGCTGTGGCTCAAGCAGATCACCCACGCCGGCCACGACGGCGGCACGGTCACCGACCCGCCGGTCGTCTTCACCGGCGTCGAGCTGACCAACCAGGTCAACGCGATCGCCGGCGCCCAGTTGTTCTCCCGCTGGCGCATCGACAACGTCCGCACCGAGTCCGGCTCGGACATCCACGTCACTTACTCCGACCCCGACTGCGACGCCGGTGACCTGCCCGACCCGGCCACCAACACCCGGCTCTGCTACCCGGTCTACTGGACCCCGGACGGCTACTTCGACCCAACCCGGGACTGGTTCCGCAAGTACGTGGTCACGGAGGTGACCCAGAGCGACCGGACGGCCGACCAGCCGCCGATCCTCACCCGCTACTCGTACTCGACCGAGGGCAGCAGCACCAATGTGCTCTGGGGCTGGGACGACGGCGAGTTCACCAAGAAGAAGCACCGCACGTACGGGCAGTGGCGCGGCTACTCGCAGATCGTCACCCGGGTCGGGCAGACCGACACCGGCAAGGTGCTGACCACGCGCAAGCGGTTCTACCGCGGCCTCGACGACCAGCCGTTGCCGGACGACAAGACCCGCACCGTCCAGGTCACCGACGCGGCCGGCAACAGCTACGCCGACCATCCGGCGCTGGCCGGCTCCACGCTGGAGGAGGCGACGCTCGACGGCGCCTCCGTCGTCGAGGCGCAGACCACGGCGTACTGGGTCAAGCAGACCGCGGTCCGCAGCCGCACCGGTGGCAGCGACAAGGCGTACCGCATCGCTCCCTCGACCCAGCGCAGCCGCAAGCTGCTGGCCCCGGGCGTGTGGCGGCAGACCGAGTCGCGCTCGGAGTTCGACGGCGAGGGCAACATCGAGTCGACCTCGGACCTCGGCGAGACCGGCAGGAGCGGGGACGAGACCTGCACCCGCTTCACCTACGTGTCGAACGACGACCCGTGGCTGCGCGGGCTCCTCTCCCGAGAGGAGAAGGTCGCCAAGGCCTGCTCGGAGACCGTCTCCCGGCCGGCCGACATCGTCTCGGACGTCAGGAACTTCTACGACAAGTCCGAGACCCACGGCAGCGCGCCCTCCAAGGGGCAGGTCACCCGGGTCGACAAACTGAACTCGTGGACCGGCGGCGCGGCCGTCTACACCACCACCGGCCGGACCGCCTTCGACAGCCTGGGCCGGCAGGTCAGCGAGACCGACTCGCTGGGCAAGGCGACCACCACCAGCTACACGCCGGCCGGTCCCGGACCGGTGACACAGACGAAGACGGTCAACCAGCTCGGCCACGAGACCATCACCGACCAGGACCCGGCCTGGGCCGAGCCCACGTCGATCCTGGACGCCAACAAGAAGCGCACCGACCTCGGGCGTGACGCGCAGGGCCGGCTCACCAAGGTCTGGCTGCCCGGCCGGGCCAAGGCCTCGGCGACGCCGAACATGGAGTTCAGCTATCTGATCCGCAACAACGGCCCGCTCGCGGTGACCACCAGGCGGCTCGGGCCCAACGGCAACTACGTCACCGAGATCGGCCTGTTCGACTCGATGTACCGCTCGGTGCAGACGCAGGAGGACGCGCAGAAGACCAAGGACGGCAAGGACGCCCGGATCGTCAGCGGCACCGGGTACAACGACCGGGGCCAGACCGAGTACGAGTCCGACCAGAACTACGTGCTCGGCAAGCCCGGCACCGACCGGCTCGAGATCACCCCGGGCGAGGACCGCAACCGGATGGTGACCACCTACGACCGGCTGGGCCAGGAGGTCGAGGAGGCGCTCTGGTCGTACAACGTCAAGAAGTGGGCGACCACGACGTCGTACGGCGGCAGCGCGGCCGGCTGGCAGACCGCGGTGACCCCGCCGACCGGCGGCACCGCCACCATCTCGATCGAGAACGCCGACGGCGACCTCGTCGAGAAGCGGGAGTTCCACGGCCGGACGACCAGCGGCGACTACGACGCCACCAAGTACACGTACAACCCGCGCGGTGACCTGGCCACCGTCACCAAGGGCGGCCTGAGCTGGAAGTACGAGTACGACCTGCGGGGCCGCGAGGTCAGGACGACCGACCCCGACAAGGGCACCACGACCGTCGAGTACAACAACGCCGACGACGTGGTGAAGTCGACCGACGCCAAGGGTGACGTCGTCGCCACCACCTACGACGACCTCGGCCGGCAGAAGGAGCGCTTCTTCAACGGGGTCAAGGCGGCCACCTGGACGTACGACACCGTGGCCAAGGGCCACCCGACGAAGTCGACGTCGATCGTCAACGGCTACTCGTTCAGCCGCGAGGTGTTCGAGTACAACGACGCCTATCAGATCGTCGACGAGGAGTCGGTGATCCCGGCCATGCCGGGGCTGACCGCCCTGGCCGGCACCTACGTCTCGACGAACACCTACACGCCCAACGGCCTGCTGTGGCGCAGCAGCCTGCCCAAGGTCGGCCCGATGGAGCGGGAGGGCATCACCCGCACCTACGACGACCTGGGCAACGTGGTCAAGCTGGCCGGCACGTCGTCGCCGTCGGGCACCGTGCGCACCTACGTCGACCGGACCACCTGGTCGCCGTACGGCGAGGTCCTGAACCGCTGGCTCGGCACGCCGGTCGGTGACAAGCCGCAGGCCTACCAGAGCTACGTCTACGACGACGCCACCCGGCGCCTCTCGGAGTTCTGGTTCGACCGCGACGGCACCGTCCCCAACGTGGCGGCGCTCAAGTACACGTACGACGACGCCGGCAACGTGCTCTCGATGGCCAACCGGCCGGTCGACGAGGACAACAACCCGCGGGCCGGGGAGGAGGACGTCCAGTGCTTCACGTACGACCACCTGCGCCGGTTGACGCAGGCGTGGTCGCAGGCCTCGGCCGCGTGCGGCACGCCGGCCGCCGGCGGCAAGGCGCCGTACTGGAAGTCGTGGACGTTCGACGAGCACGGATCGCGGACCAGCGCGACCGACCATGTCACCGGCAAGACCGCCAAGTACGACTACGACAAGGCGTCGCACGAGCTGAAGACCGTCACCACCGGCGACCAGGTCGACAGCTACAGCTACAACGCCCGCGGCGACCTCGAGTCCCGCAAGATCGGTGACAAGACCGAGACGTACACCTGGAGTGCCCACGACAAGCTGACCAAGATCAGCGGCCCCGAGGGCGACACCACGATGGTGTACGACGTCGACGGCAACCGGATCGCCCGCATCGACGCCGGTGGGGCCGGAGCGAGCATCTTCGTCTACGGCCACGAGTACACGACCACGCCCACGTCGGGCACGGCCGCGACCCGCTACTACGAGCACGGCGGCGACACGATCGCCTCCCGCACCGACAGCACCAGCAAGAAGGGCGACATCATCTGGCTGGGCGCCGACCAGCAGGATTCGGCCGGCTGGGCGATCAACTCGGTCACCCGGGTCTCCACGGTCCGGTACAACGACCCGTACGGCAACTCGCGCTCGCCGGCGCCGGTGCAATGGCCGTCCGGTCAGCGTGGTTTCGTCGGCGGCGTCCAGGACCCGACCGGGCTGGTCATGCTCGGCGCCCGGTTCTACGACCCGAGGAACGGCGCGTTCATCTCGGTCGACCCCGAAGTGGACGAGTTCGATCCGCAGCGCCTGCATCCGTACGCGTACGCCAACAACAACCCCACCACCTTCTCCGACCCGGACGGCCTGTTCTGGGGCTCGCTGAAGAACGGCATCCAGAAGGCGGCCAGCTCGGTCGCCAGCGGAGTGACCCAGGCGGCCAAGGCGGTCGTCAACAACGCGGGCACGATCGCCTCGGTGGCCGGCACGGTCGCCATGGTGGCCGCGGTGCTGCCGCCACCGGCCCAGGTGGTCGCGGCGGCGGCCGGCGCGGTGGCCGCGGTCGCCGGCGCCATCGACACGGCCAAGAGCTGTGGCGGTGGTGACAAGCTCGGCTGCGCGGTCGGCATCGCGAGCATGATCCCCGGCGTCCGCCAGGCCAAGACGGCCGCGCGCGGTGTCGGCGCCGCCAAGGACGTCACCAAGAAGTTCGCGGCCGAGGCCGACGACGTGGCCAAGGCGGCGAAACGCGAGGCGGACAACGCCGCGCCGATCCGCCCGGACGCGCAACGGCCGGGCGTCGCCGAGGCGATCAAGACGCGCTCCGGGGCGATCTACGCGTCCACCAGCAAGGTCGGCACGCCGCCGTGGCTGCACTGGAAGGTGCGGTTCATCCTGAAGCTGGTGCCCAAGCCGCTGCGCGGCAAGGGACACGGCAAGTGTGGCCTCACGGTCTGCCTGACCAGGTCGCTGAACGAGAAGCAGAGCCCGCGGGGCGCGTCGGCCCACGCGGTGACCATCCGCAACCGGGCGACCCACCCGAAGCACGCGAAGCCGGTCCCGCCCTGCGGCAGCTGCAAGTTCCTGTCATTCTTCTTCGGGCTGCGCTGGGCCTACCCGTGGCGGTGGTGGAACTGGAGGATCTGAGGTTTGACTGACAGGTTCCCGCGTGGTGTCGACCGCGCTCTGCGCAAGGCCGGCTGGTTTCCCGGCCGGCGGGTCGACACCACGCCCTGGCGGGATGCCATCGACGGCATCGACATGCATCCGGCGGCGACCGCGTTCCTGGCCGAGTTCGGCGGCCTGGCCGTGGACGTCCACGGCTTCGGCCGTACGGCGGCGAAGGAGCCGTTCGAGCTGGATCCCGAACTGTGCGAGGGTGAGGAGGGCCGGTTCCTCCAGTGGAGTGAGTTCCTCGGCCGGTCGCTGTACCCGCTGGGCGAGCTGGACCATGGCCGCTTCTTCCTCGGCATCGACGAGGAGGGAACGCTCTATCTGGTCATCGACTGGCTCGCCGTCTTCGACGGCCCGGCCGACGCCGGGTTGATCGCCCTGTGCCAGGGCACCATGCCCCGGCAGCTGTCCCCGGACGAGTGATCGGGAGGCCGCGAGGGTGGATCGCGCTGTGCATGATCGAGCGCGTGATCCGTTCCGCCCTCGCGGCCTCCTCGCTTCTGCTCGCCGGTGCTCTGCTGAGCGGCTGCGGCGGGAAACCGGCCCCGATCCCGCCGAGCCCGTCCGCGTCGCCCAGCCCGGTCGCCCCGATCTCATCGCCGGCGACGGTCGCCGGCAACCGGCGGTTCGGTGAGCTCGAGCGCCGGTTCAAGGCCCGGTTGGGGGTGTACGCCGTCGACACGGGCAACGGGCGCACGGTCGCCCACCGCGCCGACGAGCGTTTCGCCCACGCCTCGACGTTCAAGGCGCTGCTGGCCGGGGTGCTGCTCCGGGACCTCACCGACGCCGATCTGGCGCGCGTGGTGACGTACGCCCCATCGGATCTGCTGGAATGGGCGCCCGTGACCAAGCGTCACGTGGCCACGGGGATGACGGTCGAGGCTCTGATCGACGCCGCCGTGCGTCACAGCGACAACACGGCCGCCAATCTGCTGCTCCGGGAGGCCGGCGGTCCGGCCGGGCTGCAACGGGAACTGCGGAAGATCGACGACAGCGTGACGTACGTCAACCGGACCGAACCCGCGCTGAACGAGGCCGTCCCGGGTGACCAGAGGGACACGAGCACCCCGCGGGCGCTCGGCACCGACCTGCGGCGGCTCGTGCTCGGCGACGAGCTGCCCGCCGCCCGCCGGGAGAAACTGACCGGCCTGCTGATCGGGAACACGACCGGTGACACCTTCATCCGGGCCGGCGTGCCGGCCGGCTGGAAGGTCGGCGACAAGACGGGCAGCGGCGGCTACGGCACCCGCAACGACATCGCGGTCGTCTGGCCGCCCACCGGAAGCCCGCTGGTCATCGCCATTCAGTCGGACCGTGGCGTTCGTGACGCGCCCTCGGACGACGCCCTGATCGCCGAGGCGGCGAAGGCGGTCGTGGCCGCACTGCGGTGACCGTCACAATTGCAACATTCGGTACATATGCCTGCGCCGTTGAGGATACTTTTTGCGACCGGATCAACCGCTCGTCAAAGAAGGAAGCCGCAGCGTTGCCCCCGTCGCCCATCGAGTCCGCGAACCCGATCACGATCGTCGCCGCGAGCCTCGTGCTCTGCGCACTGGTCGTGGTCGTGCTGCGCCGCAAGGTCAAGCCGGTCGTCGAGGCCGTCGGCCGGGACCTGCTCGAGCGCCTGGAGCCGCACCTGCCCGAGGGTCTGTGCCGGGTGGCGCGGCGATGGTACGACCGGATCGACCCCGCCACCGCCCGTTCCATCCTGGTGGCGGCGATCGCGGCCGGCATCGCGTGGTCGCTGGCCTCGACCCTGCAGCTGGTCGGCGCGGTCACCGCGTCGATCTCCGCGATCCTGTCGGTGCACCTCAGCTCGCACGCCTCGGTCCGGGACGGGACGAAACGCCTGATCGGCACCCTGGCCGGGGTCGGCGGTGCGGTGGGGGTGTGGGGCGTCTTCGGGCCGAGCCCGGTCTCGATCGCGGTGATCGCCGGCTGCGGTCTCGTCGTGGGACGGGTGTTGCGCCTGGGCGACGGCTCGGTCACCGTGCCCGCCACCTCCCTCGGCGTGCTGGTCGCGGGCAGCGCCGTCGCCGAGACCCACGTCTGGGAGCGGGTCGGCGCGACCGCGCTCGGCATCGTGGTCGGCGCCATCCTGTCGCCGCTGGTCGGCGGCATGACACCGCTGGAACGGGCACACAGCAAGCTGGCCCACCTGTCCACCGAGATCGCCCGCCTGCTCGGCGACCTCGGGGCCGGCGCCGCCCGCGGATACGGCCGCGACCAGGCCGCGCAGTGGCTGGCCCGGTCCCGCGAGCTCGGCGAGACCCTGGGCGAGGCGGTCGACGCGGTCGAGGACCTCGACCGGCAGGCCCGCTGGTCGCTGACCACGCCGCTGACCGAGGTGGCGCCGGTGCACCACACGTTCCGGGTGCTCGAGCACGGGGTCCACCAGGTGAACTCGGTGGCCCGCACGATGTTCGACGCCGCCGCGGCGCCGCACTGCCCGGGCGTGCCCGACGACATCGGCCCGCTGCTCACCGCCGCCTCGGAGGCGTTCGCGGCGCACGCCACCCTCGAGACGGACCCGGACGCCGACACCACCCAGGACGCCGACAGCCTCGAGGACCTGCTCGACGGCCTGCGCGAGGCGCGGCGGCAGACCCTGCAGAAGGTGCGCACGGGCATCGACGACACCGGGGTGCTGGTGCTCACCGGCTCGATCATCACCGACATCGACCGGATGGCCGGTTCGCTGGAGCGCTCGGCGCCGGCCCTGGCCGTCGGCGAACGGGAGAGGGGACCGGGCATCCCGGCCGTCTCGGAGGTGGTGCCCGTGGTGCGCAGCTTCTGGGAGAAGGCGGTGACCCCGAAGACCGGCGGAGGGGCGGACGGCCGGTAGATCGACATGCGATGATCGGTCCTCCTCGATGCCGCAGGGAGGACGTCACGGATGGCCGAGCACGACGAGCTGCACACCGATCGCCCGCACCCGGCGCGGGTCTACGACTACCTACTCGGCGGCAAGGACAACTTCGCGGCCGATCGTGAGGCGGCGCAACGGGGTCTGAAGGCCAACCCGGACAGCCGCATCCCGCCGCGGGAGAACAGGCTGTTCCTGCGCCGCGCGGTCCGGTTCCTGGCCGAGCGGGGCATAGATCAGTTCCTGGACATCGGTACGGGCATCCCCAGCGCCCCGAACGTTCACCATGTCGCCCAGGCGATCGAACCGCGGTCGCGGATCGTCTACGTCGACAACGACCGATAGTCAACGGGTAGTGTACACACGTGGTTGGGTTTCCTGAGGGGAGCGACACGTGGCACTCGGTGCGGGGTTCGTGCGGGTCAGTACTGGTAGTCAGGATGAAGCCTCCCAGGTCAAGGTGATCGAGGCGGATGCTGCTGATCGTGGTGTCACCATCGTCAAATGGTTCAAGCTTCATGGCTACTCGGCGAGTCATGGGACGCAGGAACCGGCGCTGCGTGAGGCCATTGCGGACATTACGCGTGGCGACTACTCGACGTTGATCGTCACGGAGTCGTCCCGGCTTGACCGGCGGGAGGACTTGGACGCTCAGGCGGAAATTCTCCTCGCCATCCGGTCCGCTGGTGGCGACATCATCTCGATCAGCGAGCCGCAGTTCGGGCGGACCGATTTCGCCGGTCGTATCGTGACGCTGGTGGCGCAGCACGCGAACGCCGAGAAGTCCAAGACGGTCAAGAACGAAACGTATCGCGGCATCACCATGGTCCGCGACAACAAGGCGCACTATGGGCCGCTGCCCGCGTTCTGGGCGACGAAAGGGGTCCGGTACGCCAAGCAAGCGTGGTGTCAGGACCCCGCCGCGGTGCTGGACATTTACGAGCGCGTCGCTAGCGTCGAGTCCCTTGCCAGTATCGGACGTGCCTACAACGTCTATCCGAACTCGATCAAGAATCTGATCCGTTTCGACGCGAATCACACCGGCGTTGTGGAGTGCTCGTACACGTATCAGGGTCAGACGGAGACGTGGGCGCACGAGGTCGAGGCGGTTGTCGATTCCGCGTTGTGGTGGCGTGCGAACAAGGTCCTGGAGGCGAACCAGACCGAGAACCGGGTGAACAAGGGTGGCCGGCCGGTGGCCAGTCCGGCTAACTGGATGTCCGGCATTCTCGACTGCCCGGCATGCGCGGGGAGACTGTTTCTCCATGCGGGCATGACCCCGGCCGTCGACGCGCGCACAGGCAAGCCGCGGACGCCCAGGCCGCGTACGCCGAAGCTGCGCTGTGGTGGTCACGCGAAGCAGCGGCTGGCCTGCGGCGAGTTCACGGGCATCGACGCGCAGCCGATCATCGACGTGATCACCGGCATGTTCGCCGGCGACAGCACGGACATCCTCGCGTTTCAGCGGGTGGCGGGCAACGCACACGAGTTGGACGAGTTCCAGGCTGGACTCCGCAAGATCCGGGCCCGGCTGTCGGCCACCGAGGATGACGACGAGTTGGACGCCCTCGTCGCCGAGCGGAAGGCGATCAAAGCGCGGATCGAGGGCTTCGAGATCGTGCCCGACCGGTTCGACTACGCCCCCACGGGCCAGACCGTGGGCCAGATGTGGGCGGCCGGTGACGACACGATCAAACGCGGCATGGCCCGCGCGGTCAAAGCATCCTGGGGAATGGCTCTCGCCGAGCGCGATGGGCAGTGGGGCATCGCCGTCGGGACGGCAGGCCAGGACGGTCCGGCGGACGCGGCGGGGATTGTCGATCTTGGCAATGGTTTGTGTTTCCGGCGGTAGCGCACGAAGCAGGCTCACCCGGCGCCATGCCGGGTGAGCCTGCTTCGTTGTTGCCGCCTGATGGTTAGTCATCGCCGTGGTGGTGCGGCATGACGAGCACGACCTTCCCGGCCTCAATGTGTTTGAGCACGGCGGGGAGCCGGAAATCTTCGGGCTGCACGATCACGGTCGGCGTCGCCGTGTCGTCGGCCGCCGGTGGCGGACCCGAGCCCGGATCACCCCGGCCGGCGCGTAGGTCCTGCGGGAACAGCACGACGCGCTGCTCACCGTGGACGGGTCGAAGGACGCCGCCGACGAAGCGCTACTTGCCGAGGCGCAGCGTCTGGCCGCCGACGGATGCCGCCGGTTCGTGGTCGCCTCCAACGACAGCAGGTTCGCCCGCCCCGCCGACCACGGCGACCTGGAGATCGTGATCTGGGCATCGCAGAAACCCCGCAAGAACTACACCGCCCGGGCATCCCAGGTGCACCGGCTACCCATCCCCGCAGCCCCAGAGGGAGGTTCGGGGGATTATGTGCGTTTCGGGTTGAGGGTGAAACGGTGTCACCTGACCGGCATTTACATCTACCCGCCAGCCGAGGGCGTCCCCGACGGGACCGCCGCACTCAACTGGTCCAAACCGCCAGAACCGGCGTAGCGGTCACTATCCAACACGGCGAATTCGTAGCTGCGTGACGGCGATCCCGGCATCGCGCCACGCCTTCGCGCGAGCCGGCGGCCGGATGGGCAGTCCGGTTCCCGCCGGATGGGTCGCCGCGGGCTGCTGACGTCAGCGGCGATCTCGATGCCCTCCTTCGCCGGCGTGCCGGTACTCATGCCGTGTCGGCGGAGACCACCTCATCGGCCGACGAGCCCGGCCCTGCGGCGTCGAACTTCGATGCGGCCCTCTGGCACCGTCAGGACATGGTCAGCGATAGGCGGCAGTGGATTGAGGCACTCCTGGCTGTCGGGGACTTCAGCCGACGATTTGTCGCACCTGTGTTTCCGCGGTGTGCTTTGGTGCTGGCAACGTCGTCTGTCCATTCCGGTTCTGGCGTTGGGGTCGCCGTCCAGAAGCCGGATGTGAGGCTAGGATCTGTGGCCCTTGCCCTCCGCTGGGCGGGGGATTTGGCGCCTTACCTCGGAAGCCATACTCACACAGGCTTTATTCAGGTTGGTGTGAGACTGCGGCGCTGCGCTGCGGCGGATCGCCCGGTCCAGGTGGGCGAAGGATAACCCGCACTGTTCGTCATTGATCTGTCCTGCCGTCCTATTTTTAAGGGCGGCACGTTCGACACGAGGTTTCAGTGTTACAACCCCCACGGCAGTTCGCCGGAAATGTCACATCGGGAAATTCGACTCCTCGGAAGGTGGCCACGGCTGGCGTCCCATCCCCATTTCGCCGGCGGGCGCGTATCGGGTTGGCGGCAGCCGCCAGTCTGATGGTGGCGGTGACGTCGGTCGCGGGCCCGGCCCATGCCGATACGCCGCCCGATGTGCCGAGTTGGGTGCCAGCCGGTGTGAGTGCTGCGATGGCCACGGCCAAGCAGACTGGCGATCGCGTCAAGATCGACGACGCGACCACGCAAACGGCGGAGTTCTACGCAACGCCCGACGGCAAGGTCGTCGGGAAGATCTCATCCGATGCCCAGCGGTTCGCCCGTGATGGTGCGTGGGTGCCGATCGACCTGACGCTGCGCAAGCAGGCTGACGGTTCCGTGGCCCCGGCCGCCTATCCGCAAGAGATGCGGTTCTCCGGTGCGCGCGAGGCCGAGACTGGCAACCTTGCCGTCATGGGCTCCGACGACGACAAGGTTGCCGTGGGCTGGAAGGGCGCGCTGCCCGAACCGAAACTGGACGGCAGCAAGGCCACGTACGCCGACGTTATGCCGGGCGTCGACCTGGTTGTCCAGGCCACCCGGAGCGGTTTCGAGCAGTTCGCTGTCCTCAAGTCGGCTGCCGCGGCGAAGTACGCCGACCAGGTCACCCTGCCGCTCTCCGGTCCGGGTGTCTCGGTCGTGCGGGCCGACAAGAAGGGCAACATCCAGATTCACGGCCGGCGCGGTGAGCCGCTTGCGGCCATCCCCACGCCGATGATGTGGGACTCGAAGTCGGCGAAACGCGGCGGACCGCCGCGGCACCGTCAGGTGGGTGTCAGCCTCACCCACACCGCATCGGCGAAGGCCCGGCAAGGACTCGACGCGACCGACCCGGTCAACGTCACCCTCAAGCCGGACCAGAAGTGGCTGACCAGCCCCGACACCGTCTACCCGGTCACGATCGACCCATACTACGACTGGTCGACCACGGTCAGCAGCACCACGGTGGTCAAGGACTACGCCACCGGCTGGTCGGACGCGGACTCGCTGTTCGTCGGCACCTACGACAGCACCTGGAGTGCCCGCTCGTTCATCACCTGGTGGGCTGCGCACGTGCAGGGCTTCGAGGTTGACCAGGCCACCATGCACCTGGCGAACCCGTACTCGACGACCTGTTCGCAGACGCCGTGGGAAATCTGGACCACCGGTGCCATCACCGCCGACACCTCCTGGGCCAACCAGCCGGAATGGCAGGTCAAGGAAGCCACCTCGACCAGCACCTCCTGCGACGAAGACGGCTGGGTCACCGCGGACGCCACCGGCTTCTTCCAACGCGCGGTCGAGAAACAGGTCGCCCAGCCCACCATGGGGCTGCGTGCCGCCGACGAGACTGCCACCGACCAGTACAAGCAGTTCTGGTCCTACAACTACACCGACTCGTCGAAATCGCCCTACATCGAGGTGTGGTACAGCCTGCCGCCCAACCCCATCGACCCGGACGCGGCGATGTGGGCGAACCAGATGACGCTGAGCGACTTCCGTGACTGGACTGAAGCCGAGGTTGGCACCAACAGCGGATACGTCGAATCGGTCAACGACGCGTACACGACGTCGGTTACCCTGCTGTGGGCCGGTGCGCCCAACGCGATGCAAGCGAGCATCCTCGCCGAAGCAAAGCGCCGCACCATCACCGCGACCGTCGTGCAGCGCAAATACACCTTGGACCAGCTCAACCAGGCAGCCGACGCGGCCATGGCCAGCACAAACTCCGGCACGGGAGTATTCGCCGGCTTCAACATCAGCCTGGCGGAGCCCATCACCCCCGAGTTCGACGGCCTCATCGTCACCGGTCAGCACAAGTCGAACCCGGCGGACACCGCCGCCGCCGACCAGACGCTGTCCCAGCAGGCCACCCAGGCGTTGGGCATCGCGGTGAAGGTCCAGACCGAACCGATGTTTGATAACACCAGCGGCACCAGCCGGAGCACCGACACGTCCCCGTTCAACGCCGGCACATTCGTCTATCCGTCGTGCTCGCTTGGCTTCGGCCTGCGGATCGGCTCGGCCATTTACACCACAACCGCTCGTCACTGCAATTCGGCATTCCGGGCGTACGACAACACCAAAGGCCCGATCTACAAAACGAAGCAACTCTCCTCTGATGGCGCCGCCCGGGTGATGACCGCCGGCGGGTCACAACTGATGTTCTACGGCGGCTTCGACAGCAAACTGAAGGCCAACGTGATCGGCACCAAGAACGTCGGCAGTGGCGACGTTATCTGCACCAGCGGCGGCAACTCGGGCAGCCACTGCGGCGGCGGCGCGAACATGAAGGTTCAAGCGAAAAGCGCCAAGCATAACGACGGCTACGGGGACATATCCATTCTCGTTGCTGAACGTATCGATGGCGGAGTCGCCTCTGTACCGGGCGACAGCGGAGGGCCGGTCTACCAGAACAAGACCGCCCTTGACGTGTATGCCGTCGGCATGATCCAGGCGGGCAGCGGCAAGACTCCCTGCGTACCGGTGCATTACCACGTCACCGATTGCTACAAGCGCGTTGGGTACACCTCGATCAACACCATCATCCGTGGTGTACCGGGTTCATCACTGGTCCACAAGTAGGCTCGCATCCGCAGATGGGGCGAACACCGACAAGCGGTGTTCGCCCCATCTGCATGCCGGCTGCGTTCATCCTCTTCCCGGATGTCTTCCCCGCTGATGTCTAGTCGACTGATGCGTTCGACGGCATCGGAACGGTCAGCCGATGCGGCGCTACGATGGTGATCGAGGGCCGATCGAAGGGACACCGTGATATTTGACGAACGAGCCGACAGTCTGGCGGGCCGAGAACCGGTGAGCCCGCAGGAGCCAGCGACCGAGAGCGAACCCGACCCTGCGGTGTCGGACTTCGACCAGGGCCTGTGGGACCGCCAGCACATGCTCAGCGATCTACGGGAGTGGATTCTAGCCCTGCCCGGTATCGAGGCGAGCGGCTACATCGACAATATCAACGATCCGGAGGCCGGCTCCACGGTGCTGGTATGGCACGGGCCGTCCGACCGTATCCAGCAGCAGATCCTGGACGAAGCCCACGGCCGGCACATTCCCATTTCGGTCCAGCAGCGCAAGTACACCAGGGCCGCCCTTGAAGGGGCTGTCGAACAGCTCTGGGTCACCGCGCCGGGCACTGGCGTGTTCCAAAACTTCGAGGTCAGTGCGATCGCCGCCCAGAACATCGACTTCGACGGGATCATTGTCATCGGCGAATACATCCAGCCCCCAGTCGAGGGAGTCGCCGCTGCGGACGCCACTCTCGTCCGGGCATTGAGGTCCGTCACCGGAGTTGCGGTGGCCATCGAGCACGGCAAGTTTGAATTGCTCAACTTCTGATCTCGGCTCCATGCAGGCAAACAGAACGTCATGCCTGGGCGCACACTCGCCATCCCGGCCTGAGTCATCGGCCCGTCAAGCCGAAGAACACGGCTACCGCCTCGGTGAACGCGGCCATACCTGCGGCGGCAGCAGCCTTCACCGGCAACGCTCAGTATTGCTACGCCACGGGTGCGGCCTTTAACGACCGGCCTCGGGTTCCTGGCCGATGGCGTGCCGCTCGGTGCGGGTGCCGAACTCGGCAACCTGACGTCGCGCCGACTGCTACGTGGTATGACTCGGGACTGACCTGCGCCGGGCCGATGCTCCAGTCGCCCAGCCGGTAACGGCGGAGCAAGCTGGTGCCTTCGGCAGCCCCTGCGGGGGTGACCGGGCACGGTCACGATTGGGCGCGGCTCACGCGCGTAGTGCAATGGGTCGCTGGCCGTCGCCGGTAACGGTCCCGGCAACGGCAGCCGTCCACCGTGCCAGGCATGTCAGACACCGAGAACACCAGCAGCGCGCCCAGCATGCCGACCGACTCGACCACCGGCACCGGCCCGGCCGGACCGGGCCGCCGGTATCGGCCCCGCGGCGAGACGGTGCGGGATCATCGGCTCACGCCGAGGTTCACCGACGCGGAGCTGTCCACGATCAAGGCCGCCGCCGACGCGGCGCAGATGACCGTGACCGGGTTCTGTGCCCTCGCGGCGCTCGCCGTCGCCCGGCGCGAGCCGGGCCGGCAAGACCGCGGCCATGCTGCTCGGCTCGTGGGCCGTGCCGCAGATGCAGGCCGCCGCGAAGACCGCCGGCGCCGACCCGGACGACATCGCGCTCTGGCCGTTCCCCTATCAGAAGGACGGCAAGTTCCACGCGCAGATCACCGGCGACTACTCGGCCGCGGTCAGCAAGAACTCCGGCAACAAGGCGACCGCCAAGGCCTTCCTCGACTGGTTCGTCAACGAGTCCGGCTTCGCGGCCGACCAGCAGGCCATCCCGACCGCCGTCAGCCAGCCCATGCCGAAGGTCATCAAGGACTTCGAGGACGCCGGTGTCGAACTGCTCAGCCTCCCGGCCGCGACCACGAACAGCGGCAAGGAGGACGAGATCATCAAGGAGTCCGAGATCGACCTGACCGGCAACATCTACCGGCAGAAGCTGGTCGACATCGCGCGCGGCGCGGCCAAGGGCGACAAGGACTCGTACTTCGCCGACCTGAACAAGCGGTGGGGCGCGGCCCAGTCAAAGGTGATGAAGTGACCCGAAGGCACAGCCCCTGGCTGTACCTGGCACCCGCGCTGATCCTGCTCATCACCTTCACGTACGTGCCGGTCGGCAACATGATCTGGTACAGCTTCCACAGCTGGGACGGTCTCAAGCCGGCGATGGAACCGGTCGGGCTCGACAACTACGTCCGGGTCTTCACCGACGAGCAGTACTGGCGGGTCTTCCTGATCAGCCTCTACTACTTCGCGGCGTCGTTCGCGCAGATCGCCATCGCCCTCTACTTCGCGGTGATCCTGTCGTTCAGCACCCGGTGGCGCAATCTGTGGAAGGGCGTCATCTTCTTCCCGTACCTCCTCAACGGCGTCGCCGTCGGCTTCGTCTTCCTCTACTTCTTCCAGCCCGGCGGCACGCTCGACACGCTTTTCGGCGGGCACACGCCGCTGTGGCTGGGCGATCCGGACGTCGCCAACTTCTCGCTGGCCGGCACCTCGGTGTGGCGGTTCACCGGGCTCACCTTCGTGCTGTTCCTGGGCGCCATCCAGAGCATTCCGGGGGAGATCTACGAGGCCGCGGAAATCGACGGCGCCAACCGCTGGCACCAGTTCCGGCACATCATCGCGCCCGGCATCAAGCGCATCATCAGCCTGTCGTTCATCCTGGCCATCTCGGGCAGCCTGTCGGCCTTCGAGATCCCGTTCATCATGACCGGCGGCGCCAACGGCACCACCACGTTCGTCATTCAGGCGTACCAGACCGCGTTCGGTTTCCGGAAGATCGGGCTCGCCTCGGCCATGGCGGTCGTGCTGCTGCTCATCGTCCTGCTCGTCACGTGGATCCAGCGCCGGATCGTCCCGGACGAGGAGGTCACCCTTTCATGAGCAGATTCGCCAAGTACGTCTCGTTGGTCGCGGCCGCGCTCGTCGTTCTCATCCCTCTCGTGGTCGTGCTGTTCGCCTCGTTCAAGACGCACGCCGAATACGGCAGCACGGGACCGCTCACCCCGCCCCGGAACTGGTTCAACTTCGACAACTTCGCGACGGCCTGGTCCAAAGGGCACATGCTGCGCGGATTCGTGAACACCACGATCATCCTCGTGGTGTCGCTGACGGGCACGATCGCCGTGGGCACCCTGGCCGCGTACGCCATAAGCCGCTTCTCCTTCCCCTTCAAGCGGCTCGTGCTGGGGCTTTTCCTGGTGGCGGCGCTGGTGCCCGGCGTCACCACCCAGGTCGCGACCTATCAGATCGTGAAGTCGATGGGCCTGGTCGACACGCTCGGCTCGGCCATCGTGCTGTTCCTGGGCACCGACATCGTGTCCATCTACATCTTCATCCAGTTCATCCAGTCCATTCCCCAGAGTCTCGACGAGGCCGCCGTGATCGACGGGGCGTCGCGGTTCACCGTGTACCGCCGGGTGATCCTGCCGCTGATGAAGCCGGCCATCGCCACCGTCGTGATCATCAAGGGGATCGCGGTCTACAACGAGTTCTACATCCCGTTCCTCTATCTGCGCTCGCCCGAGCTGAACGTCATCTCGACGGCGCTGTTCCGCTTCAAGGGCCCGTACGGCGCGCAATGGGAGACGATCGCGGCCTGCACGATGATCGTGATCATTCCGACCGTCGTGGTCTTCCTGCTGTTGCAGCGCTTCATCTACAACGGCGTCACCGCCGGAGCCACCAAGTAGAAAGGACGTGCCGCACATGCTGCACGCACAGGACCTCGGCGGCGCGTGGGAATTGCGGGCCGACGCGGTGGATCCGCTTCCGGCCGGCGTTCCCGGATGCGTACACCTCGATCTGCTGAACGACGGCCGGATCCCCGACCCGTTCCTCGACGACAACGAGAACAAGGTGGCCTGGGTCGGCCGCACCGATTGGCGGTACCACCGGCACATCGGGTGGGACGGACCGGCGTACGACCGCATCGATCTGGTCTTCGAAGGTCTCGACACCGTCGCGTCGGCCGAACTGGACGGCGTGGTGCTCGGCTCGTCCCGCAACATGCACCGGAGCTATCGGTACGACGTCACGGCCCGGCCCGAAGGTGAGCTCGTCGTGCGTTTCGAGTCGGCCTACACCGAGGCCGAACGGGTTCGTGATCTGCTCGGGCCGCGAGCCAACGCGTATCCGGAGCCGTTCAACTTCATTCGTAAGATGGCCTGTTCCTTCGGCTGGGACTGGGGTCCGACGCTGGTGACCGCGGGCATCTGGCGGCCGGTGCGGCTCGAGGGCTGGAGCACGGCCCGGCTCGCCTCCGTCCGTCCCCTGGCGACATACGACGGCGGTGGGCGGCTCGATCTGACCGTCGACGTCGAGCGCACCCGTGAGCGTGATCTGCGGGTCCGCGTGTTGTTGTCCTCCGCGGAGATCGCCACGTTCGATCTGCGGGGCTCCTCGGCCCGCGAGGTCATCGACGTCGACGTCGAACCGTGGAACCCGCGCGGCTACGGCGAAGCGGCGCTCTACGAGCTGACCGTCGAGCTGCTCGACGGTGACGAGGTGCTCGACCGGTGGCAGCGGCGCACCGGCTTCCGGACGGTCGAGCTCGACCGCACCGGCGGCGGATTCGTCTTCCACGTCAACGGATCGCCGGTGCAGATCAAGGGCGTCAACTGGATCCCGGACGACATCTTCCCGGCCCGGATGACCCGCGAACGTTACGAACTCCGGCTGCGCGAGGCCGCCGGGGCCGGCATCAACCTGATCCGGGTGTGGGGCGGCGGCATCTACGAGGACCGCGACTTCTACGAGGTCTGCGACGAGCTCGGGCTGATGGTGTGGCAGGACTTCCTGTTCGCCTGCGCCGACTATCCCGAGGAGGAGCCGCTGTACTCGGAGGTGGTGGCCGAGGCGCGGGAGAACGTGAGCCGGCTGGCCCCGCACCCGAGCCTGATCACCTGGAGCGGCAACAACGAGAACTTGTGGCTGCACGAGCCGTCGGGCGACCTGAGCTGGGGCGAGAAGTACTACCTGGAGACCCTGCCGGCCATCGTGGCCGAGCTCGACCCGAGCCGCCCCTACCAGGCGGGCAGCCCGTGGTCGGGCAGCTGGGAGCACCTGCCGAACGATCCCGGATACGGCACCTTCCACTCCTGGGAGGTCTGGAACCGGCAGGACTACCTTCACTATCGCGACTCGCAGCCGCGGTTCGTGGCCGAGTTCGGCTGGCAGGCGCCGCCGGCGTGGACCACGCTGCGCGAGGCAGTCTCCGACGAACCGATGCGGCCGGACTCGCCCGGCGTGCTGCACCACCAGAAGGCCGAGGACGGCAACGGCAAGCTGGCCCGTGGCCTCGCCCCGCACTTCGGCTCGTGGAACGGCACCGAGGCCTGGCACTTCCTGACCCAGCTCAACCAGGTCCGGGCCGTACGCACGGGGGTCGAGCACTGGCGCACGTCGTGGCCGCACACGGGAGGCACGATCCTGTGGCAGCTGAACGACCTGTGGCCGGTGACTTCGTGGGCGGCGATCGACGGCGCGGGGCGGTACAAGCCGCTCTACTTCGCGATGAAGGAGATGTACGCCGCGAGGGCGCTCACCATTCAGCCCCGCGAGGACGGTCTGGTCGTGGCCGTTCTCAACGACCACCCGGATTCGTGGACCGGAACCCTGCTGATCGAGCGGCAGGACACGAGCGGCACGGTCCTGGCCACCACCACCCGGCAGGTCACGGCGGCCGCCCGCTCGGTGACCCTGGTCCCGATACCGGCCGGCGTGGCCGAGTTCGGCGACCCGGCGGCCGAGCTGCTGGTCGCCCGCCTGGGCGAGGGGCGGGCCTTGTGGTTCGGGGTCGAGGACCTGGAGTTCAGCCACGCCGATCCGGGCCTCACCGTCGACGTCACGACGGTCCCCGGCGGACTCGACGTGCACGTGCGGGCGGCCGGCCTGGCCCGGGACATCCTGCTCCAGCCCGACCGCATCCACCCCACGGCCACCGTCGACCGCGGTTTCGTCACCTTGCTGCCCGGCGAGTCGGTCGTGTTCGAGGTCCGCGCGCCCGTCGACCTGGCCCCCGGCTCCGTCAAGGCACCCTGGGTCCTCACCTCTCTGCCGGAGGTTCTGCGATGAAGCTCAGGGGCCGAGCAGCGCGAGAGGGACGACGGCTACATCGTCACGGCGCCGGTATGCGTGCTCGCCGGCGTAGATGACGAGGGAGTCGATCAAATCTTCGCCGATTCGGCTGCGCAGCCAATGGAGGTGCTTGGTGTCGGCACTGAGGATCTCTCGCTGGGCTGGGAGGCTCAGATCAACGACCGACGCTGCGCGCGGCGTCGCCGTAGCTGTCTTTCCCACGCCCTCTACTCGCCCTGTAGCACACAGCCCGATGCCTGAACCTCTCAGCGGGTGCTGGCGCGGGCCACGATGTGGGCCGCTGGGGCCTCGTACACCTCGGGGGGTGAGCCGGCCATGGCCTCGAGGAGGGCGCCCGCGGCCAGCTCGCCGATGCGGCCCACGTCGTGGCTCATCGCGGACAACGCCGGGACGGCCAGCTGGCACTGGGCCGAATCGTCCCAGGCCACCACCGAGACGTCGCCGGGCACGGACAGGCCGTGCTCGGCCAAGGCGTCGAGGGCGGCCAGGGCCATCACGTCGTTGTCGCAGACGATCGCGGTCGGCGCGGCCGGGATCAGCTCGGCCACGGCGGCCCGGCCCGAGTCGTACGAATAATCGCCCACCGTGCCCACCAACCGCACCCCCCGGGCCTCGGCCTCGGCGCCGGCCTGGCGCAGCTGGGTGTGCGCGAACGTCGTGGGGCCGCTGATGTGGCCGATCACCTCGTGGCCGCGCTCGGCCAGGAACCGGACCGCCTCGCGGGCGAACCCGGCGTCGTCGGTCCAGACCGTGGGCAGGCCGGAGGCGGTCGACGGGGCGCCCAGCACCACCGCCGGCAGGCCCAGCTGGTGCACCAGGCCGACCCGGGCGTCGTCGGGGGCGAGGTCGACGAGCACGACACCGTCGAAGCGCCCCTCGGCCGCCCACCGGTCGTACGTCTCGGCCTCGGCCGCCCGGTCGGTGACGACCTTGACGAGGACCGAGACCCCGGCCGGCGTCAGCACGCGCTCCAGGCCCTCGATGAACTCGTGGTAGTACGGCTCCTCGCCCAGGACACGGGACTCGCGCGCCAGCACCAGGCCGACCCGCCGCCGCGCCGGTGCCACCCCCCGGTTCCCGTTCATCACGAGATACGGTACCGCCATGGCACGTCGAGAAGCGCCCGCGGGCGGCCCGGGCAGCCGTGCCCTGATCGTGGACGTGATCCGATCGGCCGAGCGGATCAGCCGGGTCGAGCTGGCCGAGGTGACCGGCCTGACCCAGCCCTCGATCTCCAACATCGTGCGTGACCTGATCGCCGACGGCATCGTCCACGAGACCGGCTCGGCCGGCTCGCTGCGCGGCAAGCCCCGCAAGCTGCTCGCCATCAACCCGGCCGACCACTTCGGGGTCGGCTTCGAGCTCGGCACCGACTCGGTGACCTGCGTGGCCATCGACCTGACGGGCGGGGTGGTGGGCCGCGAGGCGGTGCCGCTCGAGCGGGCCGACCTGCCGGGCCAGCTGGCCGCCCAGTTCGACGACTTCATCGCCGGCCTCGACCTGCCCCGCCACCGCGTGGAGGGCCTGGCCGTGGTCGCGCCGGCCACCGCGCCCTTCACCGAGTGGGAAACGATCGCCGACCGGCTGTCCGAGCGCCTCAAACTGCCGGTCCTGGTCGAGAACGACGCGGCCGCGGCCGCCCTGGGCGAGTTCTGGAGCCGCCGGGTCTCCCGCGAGCAGTCGTTCGGCTGCGTCTACCTTTCCACCGGCATCGGCGCCGGCATGGTGTTCGGTGGCGCGCTGTTCCGCGGCGCCAGCTTCGACGCGGGCGAGCTCGGACACCTTTCGATCGCGTACGACGGAAGGCCGTGCCCGTGCGGAAACCAGGGCTGCGTGGAGAGGTACGCCTCGATGACCGCGACCGTCGACGCGGCCCGTGCCCACCCGGCGTTGTCGGCCCGCCTGCGCCTGGACGGCACGGTCTCCGCGGCGTACGACGCGCTCGCCCGGGCCGCGGTCAGCGGTGACCAGGACGCGTACGCGGTGATCGAGGAAGCGGCAGGCCATCTGAGCGTGGCCGTGACGTCGATGGTGAACCTGCTCGACCTGGGCCGCATCGTCCTGACCGGCCCCGGCGTGGCGGTGGCGGGCTCCATCTACGCCCGCCGCCTGCGCGCCCACCTGGCCCGCACGGCCCACGCCCGGGGCCGCCACGAGGTGCAGGTGGAGCTGTCCGCCCAGCCCCGGAACGCGGCCGGCATCGGCGCCGCCGCCCTGGTCGTCCAGGCGTCGATCGCCCCGGGCCACACGCCAGGCATGCGAGGCTCATAGCAGCAGGGGGAACAGCACGCCGGTGGCGGCGGCCCCAACCAGGGCGCCCGCGAGCACCTGGGCCGTGGTGTGCTCCTTGAGCCGAACCCGCGCCCAGCCGACCGCCGCGACAAGAAGCCAGGCCGGTGACACGGCAGGACCGTAGATGACGGTCAGGGCGCCAACCGCCCCGGCCGCGACGAGCGCGTGCAGCGAGATGCCCCACCGGGCGAGAACCGTGACGGGCGTGAACACGTCGGTGATCAATCGGGCTGACCTGATCATGCGGCGGGGGCGGCGGTGCTCTGGCGGACGATCAGGCGGGTGGCCAGCTCGATGCGGGTGGATTCGAGGCGTTCGCCGTTCACCAGGCGCAGGACCGTGCGGGCGGCGGCCACGCCCATCTCGTGCAAAGGCTGGCGGACCGTGGTCATCGGTGGGGCCGTCCATTCGGCGAAGTTCAGGTCGTCGAAGCCGACGACGCTGATGTCGTGGGGGATCGCCAGGCCGGCCTGGCGTACCGCCTCGTAGACGCCGGTGGCCTGCTGGTCGCTGCCGGCGAAGACGGCAGTGGGCGGGGTGGGTGATGACAGCAGCTCGCGGGCCGCGGCCAGGCCGCCCTCGTACTGGAAGTTGCTGTAGCGCACCATCTGCCGTTCGGTGGGCAGACCGGCCGTCTCCAGGGCGGCGCGATATCCGGCTATCCGGGCGCGGGTGCACTGCAGCTGTTCGGGACCGCCGATGGCGGCGATGCGCCGGTGGCCGAGCCCGATCAGGTGTTCGGTGGCCGCGTAGCCGCCGGCGAAGTTCGTGGCGCCGATGGACGGGATGTCGGGTGGGGGCTGGCTGACCCCGTCGACCACCACGAACGGCAGGTTGCGGCGTTCCAGGTCGGCCCGCTGACGGTCGGTGATCTCGGAGAGGACCAGGATGGCGCCCTCGGAGCCGCGGGCCAGCAGCGACTCCAGCCAGCGCCGGGTGAGCGACTGCCGGTTGTGCACGGACGAGACGACCAGGCTCAGACCGGCCTCCTCGACGACCTCCTCGACGCCGGTCAGGATGGACAGGCCCCAGACGCTGTCGAGCTGGTTGATGACCATGTCGATCAGGTCGGTGCGACGGCCGGTGCGGCGCGCGCTCCGGGGGCGCTGATATCCGCGCTCGGCCAGCAGCCGCTCGACGGCCCGGCGGGTCTTGGCCGAGACGTCGGTGTGCCCGTTGAGCACCTTCGACACCGTCGAGACGGCCACGTTCGCCTCGGCCGCGATCTGTTGCAGGGTGGGCCTACCGCCGGCCATGACGTATCACCATGTTTCGAAAAGTCTTGCCGCATTGACGTCTGTGAAATGGGATCAGCAGGCTACACCCGAACGAAAGGTTTCGTAAGTGACCCATGGCTGACATCCGCAATCCCGTCCTACCGGGCTTCCACCCCGACCCGTCGATCCTGCGGGTCGGCGCCGACTACTACCTGGCGACCTCCACCTTCGAGTGGTATCCGGGCGTGCTCCTGCACCACTCGCGCGATCTCGTGCATTGGCGGCCCCTGGGCGGGGCGCTCACGGCCCGCCTCGACATGACCGGCGATCCGGACTCGGGCGGGGTCTGGGCGCCCTGCCTCTCGTACGCCGACGGGCTCTTCCACCTCGTCTACACCGACGTGAAGTCGTACGCCGGGGGTTTCTGGGACACGCCCAACCATCTGGTCACCGCGCCCGCCATCGACGGGCCGTGGTCACGGCCGGTGCCGTTGCACGCCCGGGGTTTCGACCCCTCGCTCTTCCACGACGACGACGGCCGCAGTTGGCTGCTCTCCAACCGCACCGACTGGCGCCCGGGACGGCCGTGGGCCAACGGCATCATCATTCAGGAGTACGACCGGGCGGCGCGCACGCTCAAGGGCAAACCGATTGAGCTGTACGCCGGTACGGCCGCCGGCATGACCGAAGGCCCGCACCTCTACCGCCGCGACGGCTGGTACTACCTGGTGACGGCCGAGGGCGGAACCGACCTGTTCCATCAGGTCACCGTCGCGCGCTCGCGCGAGCTGCTGGGGCCGTACGAGACGGATCCGGCGACCCCGCTGCTCACCTCGGTCCACCGGCCGGACCTGCCGTTGCAGAAGGCCGGGCACGGCAGCCTGGTCGAGACGCCGGCCGGTGAGTGGTTCCTGGCCCACCTGACCTCGCGGCCGCTCGGCCCCCGGGGCCGCAGCATCCTGGGCCGGGAGACCGCCCTCCAACGGGTCACCTGGACCGGCGACGGCTGGCCGCGGATCGACGGCGGCGTGCCGCACGAGGTCGTCGCCGGCCCGGATCTGCCGGCCTGCCCGTGGCCGGAGGAGACCTCCGACTTCACCGGCCCGGCGCTCGGTCCTCGGTGGAGCACCCTGCGCCGCCCGGCCGACCCGTCCTGGGTCTCCACCACCGAGCGGCCCGGTCATCTGCGGATCCGCGGTGGGCGGTCGGCCGGCGCGCTGTCCGGGGAGAGCCTGGTGGCGCGGCGGGTGCAGCACAAGCGGGCGACGTTCGAGGCGACCGTGGAGTTCCGGCCCGGGACGTTCCAGCAGATGGCCGGCATCACCGCGTACTACAACAGCCGCAACTGGTACTTCCTGCGGGTCGGGTGGGACGAGGTGCTCGGGACGATCGTCGACGTGCTGTCGTGCGAGCGGGGGCGCCTGCGGATGCACGGGCCGGTGGTCCCGGTTGCCTCGTCCCCGGTGCCGCTGCGGTTCGAGCTCGACGGCGGCGCCCTGCGCGCCTCGTGCGGCGAGACGGAGTGGGGCCCGTTCGACGCGACGATCCTCTCCGACGAGCACGCCCAGGAGTCGGACGGCGGTGTGCCGCGGATCTGGGGCTTCACCGGTGCGTTCTTCGGCCTGTGGGTGCAGGACTTCACGGGCGAGGGGCTGGCGGCCGACTTCTCCGCCGCCACGTACAAACCGCATCTCTGAAAGGGGAACGGGCCCGGCGGGGAGCTGCCGGGCCCGTCGTCCATCAGAGGAAGCGGAACCAGTCGAGGTCGAGCACATCCGCGCTGTCGTTGGCGCGGGGCACGACCGTGATCGAGGTCGTGCCGGCCGGCAGGGTGCCGACGTTGAAGGCGATCTCCTTGTACGTGCTCACCGAGCCGGTGCCGAGCAGGCCGGGCGCGGCGATCACCGGGCCGGTGGCGGATCCGGCGTGAAACTCGAGCGTGAAGGCCTGGCTCGACGGGCGGGCCGAGGAATAACGGAAGACGACCTGATGGGGCGTACGCCCGGTGAAGTCGATCCGGTCGTATCGAGCCCAGTCGCCGTTGTTGAGCGAGCTGAGGCGGCCCGCTGTGACCGTCGTGCCGCTCTGGCTGTCCCGCGACTCGGCCTCGATGGTGCTGAAGGCGTTCCGGCTGCCACCGGCCGGAGGCGTCGTAGGCGGTGTCGTCGGCGGCGTGGTCGGCGGTGTCGTCGGTGGCGTGGTCGGTGGCGTGGTCGGAGTGCCGCCTCCCCAGTTGGCGCCGCGGCCCGTCAGCGTGCCGTTCACGAAGACCGCGTTCCGCAGTTCGCGCTTGAAGCCGGCCAGGATGTTGGCGTTGTCCTGGATCCGGCTGTTGCCCCAGTAGCCGTCGGTGCAGTTCGACGCTCCGGCGCTGGCCCCCGGCGGGCAGCTGAACTGGCTGATCGCCTCCCAGTCACTGTTGATGTAGGAGACCGCGCGCAGCACGTCGGTGTTGCGGTTGATGTAGGCGAAGTACTGGTCGTACCAGCTGCCGACCTTCGTCCAGTCGCCGCCCAGCGACGCCCGGTTGTTGACATTCACGCAGGAGGCGTCGAGGTTGGCGGTCCGGTACGCCTGCGGCGCCGACTCGGCGATCATCGCCGGCTTGCTGTGTGACCGCGCGAAATCGAGCACCCGGTCGTACAAAATCGTGGGTGTGCTCGTCGGTGTGTCGCAGGCCCACTGATAGTGGCGATAGGTGGCGTCCCAGTAGAAGGTGCTCAGCCCGACGTAGTCGACCACGTCGTCACCCGGGTACCAGTCGGCCAGGTGGCTCGGGTTGCTGAAGTCGAACTTGTACTCGGCCGGGCCGTCCTTGGCGTAGCTGGCGCTCTGCCAGACGGTCTTCACGTTGGCCGCGCCGAGGGCGCCGATGCGCTGCTTGACGACCCGGAAGGCCTGCTTGTAGAAGTCGGTGTTGTAGCAGTTCCAGGGCCCGTCGAACTCGTAGCCGACGCGCAGGTAGACCTGGCGGCCGGTGTTCTTGAAGTACGTGATCAGGTTGTCGAGGTTCTGCCGGTACTGCTGGCCGAGCGTTCCGGCGATGTCGGCGTCCGTCCGGCCGATGATGGCCCGCAGGGGCTGGTTGGCGCAGCCGGGGTTGTCGGCCAGATAGAGGCCGACCGCGACGGCCGCGCCCGGGTACTCCGCGAGGGTCTGGTTGAAGTTGACGACGTTGCCGTTGAGGTTGCAGGTGGCGGTCAGGCCGTTGCAGGCGTACGGCGAGATGTTGGTGTAAAGGGTGACGCCACCGGGACGGGGGAACGAGGCGTCCCGGTCGAGCACCTGCTGCTTGAAGGCGCTCAGGTCCGGGGTCGTCTGCCCGGCGAAGAAGGTGATCTGGCCCGGCGGCAGGGCCGCCTGGGCGGGCAGAGCGGCCAGAGCGGCCACAGCCAGGGGTGCGGCCGCGAGCGCGGCCAGGATTTTTCGGAACACGGCTGTCTCCTCAGCAGGGGGTGGTGAACTGCCGGGCGGCCAGGCCCTGGCAGAACGAGGTGCGGGCGGCCGCGTACTGCGACAGGCGGCCGTCGACGAACCAGGTGGAGTCGACCGGGAAGTCGAAGCTGCCGTCGGCGATGCCGTCCCAGCCGTACCGGAAGTCGAGGTCGATGTAGACCACGGCCTTGATGACACCGCTCAGGTCGTACGTCCCGGCGGTGTTGGGTATCGGGCCGCGGTAGTCGAGGAGCCCGAACAGCCGCCGCACCCACAGATCGCCGCGCTGCTGCTCCAGGCCGCGGGTGTCGCCCGGCCCGGCCGTGAAGTTCATCATCCCGGCCTCCGACACGATCATCGGTTTGCCGTGGTCGCCGGCGAACTTCATCATCTTCAGGACGTTGCCGTCGTAGTCCCAGTTCTTCCACACGGCGGCCGGGTTGCCGTAGCTGTCGGTGCCGACGTAGGCGTTGCGGCACTGGAGCGTCGCGGTGTCGTAGTTCTGCGGCGGCGTGCCGTTGTAGTAGTACGTGCCGTTGTCGTGGATCGGCAGGCACAGCTCGTGCGCGAAGATCGACACGCCGATCCAGTCGACGGCCGCGTCACCCGGGTACATCTGCTCGTACTCGCCACGCACCGGATGGAAGACGTAGGCGACGTTGCTCTGCCGCTTGCGCGAGTCGATGAGGGCGCGGATGCGGGCGAAGGCGTTCTTGTACGAGGCGCAGCTCGCGTCCGTGCAGTGGTAGAAGCTCGACACCTCATAGTCGAGGCGGAGATCGAAGGTGGCCTGCGGATAGGCGTTGATGAAGGCGATCAGCGTGTCTAACTGCGCCGCGTAGGCGCCCGCGGCCAGCTCGGCTGTGACCTGCCGGGAGCGGGCCGCCTTGGCCTGCTCGTCACCGCCGGTGAAGCCGGGCGGGTTGTCCTTCCAGGAGATGCCGATCTGGACGGCTTTGCCTTGCCGGGCCAGAAAGGTGGCGTAGTCGCGGTGCCCGGTGGTGACCCAGGTGCCGGACTTCAGCTCGTAGTAGACGGAGCCGCCGCTGGGGGAGGCGGCGAAGGACGTGTAGTCGTCCCACGATGCTTTCGTGGACTGGCCGATGAACAGCGATCGGCCACCGGCCGCCGACGACGAGGCCCAGGCGGGCGCCTGAACCCCGAGCGTCAGCGTCGCCAGCAGCACCGCGAGGACGGCGAGGGGACGGCGTGACATGCCCGTACGGTACGAAGCCCGTCGATGAATCCGGCAGAGTTTTCGAAACGTTTCGTTCACGCCGCCGTAACAGCCGTCGCGTTCAGCGCGGGTGCATCCGGCGCGGGGCGCCATGTTCGGCTCGGCGGCCCGGGTCGGGCGGCCCCACGAGGACACCACGCCGGTCGTCGCCGAGGACGATCTGTACGGCTGAGCGCGTTCAGTCGCTGTTCAGTGCGCGGCCATAGCTTCCGGCCCATGACTACTGACGACAAGCCAACAATCGTTCTGGTGCACGGCGCCTTCGCCGACGGCAGCGGCTTCGCCGGGATCGCCCGGCGGCTGGTCGCCGACGGCTATCCGGTGGTCGCGACGGCGAATCCGCTGCGGGGGCTCACCTCCGACGCGGCCCATCTGAAGGCGCTGCTGGCGAGTGTCGACGGGCCGATCGTGCTCGTCGGCCACTCGTACGGCGGTGCCGTGATCTCGACCGCGGCGACCGGCAACCCGCAGGTGAAGGCGCTGGTCTATCTGGCCGCTTTCGTGCCGGAGGTGGGCGAGAGCGCCCAGTCGCTGGTGGAGAAGTTCCCCGGCAGCACGGTGGACACGTCGCTCAAGCCGGTGCCGCTGGGCGACGGGCAGGTCGACCTGTACATCGATCCGCGCGTGTTCCACCCGAATTTCGCGGCCGACCTGCCCGCGGCGGACGCCTCGCTCTACGCGATCACCCAGCGCCCGGCCTCCGGGGCCGCGCTGGGTGAGCCCGCCTCGGCGCCGCAGGCCTGGCACACCATCCGGAGCTACAACCTCATCAGCGGCTCCGACAAGATCATCCCAGCCGCGGCGCAGGAGTTCATGGCCGAGCGTTCCGGCGCCACGGTCAAGTTCGTCGTGGGCGCCTCGCACATGGTCTTCGTCTCGCATCCGGACGAGACCGTGGCCTTCATCGAGACGGCGGCCCGGGAGGCGCTGTCATGACGGCCGGGCCGAGCGACACCGCGATCCGATGGGGCCTCTGGTCGCACATCACCTGGTACGTCCTGGCCAACGTGGGTCAGGTCTTCACCTGGTACTACGCCACGCCCGACAAGTTCTTCTGGCCGCTGTGGTCGATCGTGGGCTGGGGGATCGGGCTGCTCATCCATGTCTGGGAGGCGCAGCGGACCCTGCGTCTGCACGCGGCGCGCTGACCGCCTCGGCGCGGGCGCTCCGATCGAGGGTGTACCGCCGCTGCAGCAGCAGGGCGACGGTCATGAGCGCGGCCGGCACGAGCGTGAAGCCGTACCGGACCGCGCTCATCGCGGCGGGGGACTGCGCGACCTCCTCGCCGGCGCCCGTTGCCACGAATCCACCGACGGCCAGCAGGGCCGAGAAGACGTACGGCCCGATCGCGCCCCCGGTGGCCTCGGCCGTGGTCCACACGCCGGTGTAACTGCCGGCGCTGGCCGCGCCGCCGGGGCCGGCCGCGGCGATCACGTCGGGCACCATCGACAGCGGCAGCAGCTGCATCGCGGCGAAGGCGACACCGAGGACCGCCACCGCGCCGATGACCACCGGCAGGCCGGCCGGGGCGCCCAGGGCCAGCACCAGCGAACCGGCCACGAAGGCGGCCTGCGCCACGAGCAGCCCGCGTTGCTTGCCGAACCGGCGGGCCGCCAGCACCCACAACGGCGTCGTCAGCACGGCCGGCGCCATGAACGCGCCGACCAGCAGCGAGGTGGCACCGGGGCGGCCCAGCTCGTACTTGGCGAAGTACGGCATCGCGGCCAGCACCATGTTCATGGTGACGGCCACGGTCAGATAGGACGCCGTCAGCGCCCGGAAATGCCGGTCCCGCAGCGCGACCAGCAGCCCACCGCGATGACCGGGCACGGCCGGCGCGCCCGGCGCGGCCCGGTTGAGGCGGGCGACACCGTTGATGCCGGCCAGCATCGCGGCCAGCATGACGGCCCCGAACAGCAGTGACATCCGCGCGTAGCCGGCGCCGTCCGCGAGCAGCGGCGCGAGCACGCCGGCGATGAGCACGCCGACCGTGATCACGACGTTGCGGTAGCCCATCAGGCGGGTCCGCTCGTGATAGCTGATCCCGAGGTCGGCCGGGGTGGCCAGATAGGAGACCTGGTAGCAGGCGTAGAGCAGGTTGCCGGCGACGAACACCGCACCGACCCAGACGGCGGCCGCGGTGCCGCGCAGACCCGAGGGCACCGCGAACAGCGCCACGAAGGCGACCACGACCAGGCATCCGGCGGCCATCAGGCGCAGCCGGTGGCCGTTGCGGGCGCGGTCGGAGTCGGAGAGCCGGCCCACCCACGGGTGCAGGACGACGTCGATGATGTTCGGCAGGAGCAGGGCCAGGCCGGCCGCGAACGGCGGCACGGCCAGGATGTCGGTCAGGAAGTAGAGCAGGAAGATGCCGGGCACGGTGACCCAGACGCCCATGCCGATCGAGCCGGCGGCGAAGGGCACGAGGGCCCGTAACGGCAGGCGGGTCATGGGGCGCCTCCGGGGAAGGCCGCGGCCAGCCGGCGTACGGCTTCGCGCAGCTCGGCCGGGGTGCGGTCGCTGTAGGAGAGGCGCAGATGCCGGGTGGACGAAGGGCCGGAGGCGAAGTACTCGCCCGGCTGGTAGACGACGCCGCAGGCGGTGGCCCGCCGGAACAGCTCTCCCGGGTCGACGCCGTCGTCGGTCAGCCGTGGCCACAGGAAGAGGCCACCCTCGGGCGGGCGGACGTCGAGGGCGCCCGGCAGGTGCTCGTGCAGAGCGTCGACCAGCACGGCGGCACGCTCGCGGTACAGCGCGGTGGCGTCCCGCACGACCTGGTCGTACAGCCCGGCCGTGACGAACCGCTCGACGATCGCCTGGGTCACCGACGAGGTGTGTACGTCGAGGCGGTTGCGCAGCCGGATCACCGGGTCGACGAGATGCTCGGGCAGCACCATCCAGCCCACCCGCCAGCCCGGCCCGAGCGTCTTGGTGAAGGTGTTGACGTGGATCGCCCGGTCCGACCCGTTGAAGGCCGCAACATCCAGATCAACACCGGAGAAGCGGAGTTCCCGGTACGGGTTGTCGACGATCACGTAGAAGCCGTACCGCTCCGCGAGCTCGACCAGGGCCCGGCGCTTCTCCGCGGACAGGCTCACCTGGGCCGGGTTGTGGAAGTCGGGCACCGTGTAGGCGGCGGCGATCCGGTCGCCGGCCTTGAGCCGCGCGGCCAGGTGCCCGACGTCGAAGCCGTCGGCGACGACCGGCACCGGCAACAGCCGGGTCGTGGCGATCTCCAGCGCCCACAGGAAACCGGGGAAGACCGGGTCGTCCACGGCGACCGTGGCGCCGCGCTCGACGACCGTCAGCACGGCCAGCGTCAGACCGTGCATGCCGCCGTTCGTCACCACGACGCGGCCCGGGTCGACGCCTTCCCGCCGCGCGAGCCACTCGCGCAGCGCCGGAAACCCGTGCGCCGGCGAGTATTGGAGGGCGGCCGGGTCCTGCCACACCGCCGCCGACACCCGGGCGAACGCCTCCGCCGGCAGCGCTTCGGGAGCGGGAATGCCGCCCAGTAAACGGATCGCGCCGGGCGGCGGAGCGAAACTGGCCTGGACGAAGCCCTTCGGCGCGTTGAGCCCCCGCGAGAGGGCGGTCAGATCGGTCATGCGTCGGCCCCTGAATCCCCGAGAAAAAGCTCGGCGCGCCGGGCGAACAGGAAGGAACCGCTCGCGGCCGACCGTGACCGGGCCAGCTCGGCGGCGGCCCGGACCGCGGCCACCGGTTCACCGCGTGCCTGTCGCAGGCGCGCCTTGATGAGCAGGAGCAGCCCCTCGGCGTACCGCTGGCCGTGGTCCCAGACGGCCTGGTCGGCGAGGTCGAGAGCCCGGGCCGCGTCGCCCGGCCGCCCGGCGGCCAGCCACATCTCGGCGATGAGCCCGTACTGATAGGCGATCCCCCATTGCGGAGGGTCCAGCAGGCTCGCCGCGAGGAGCCGTTCGGCATCGGTGGCGGCGCCAACGGGATCGTCCCCGGTGAGGGCGCGGGCCCAGCACCAGTACTGCTGGATGTAGTGCTCCAGTTGGGATCCGAGCCGGTCGAGCCCGGCCTCGAACCATCGCTGCCCGGCGGCGCGGGCCCGGGCCGGGTCGCCGGCCATCGAAGCGATCATGGCCGTGTAGTAGACCCACACCGAGGCCGCGTACGGATCGTTCGGTGTGTCCCAGGTGTCGACGAAGGCCAGCGCCGCCTCGACGTCGCCGTGCAGCGCGGTCATCACCGCCCGCCAGCCCGGCCCCTCGCCGGGGATGCGGCCCTCCCGGCGCATCGGCGTGGTCACCTCCGGGCCGGCCGGATCGTCACCGGTCAGGATCCGGTACGCCTCGCCGACGTTGCCGATGTCCCACTGGTGCAGGCCCCACACGCTGCGCCCGTAGCGCCGGACGGCCGGATCGGTCGACGCCCCGGCCAGCTCGTGCACGCGCTCGGCCAGCCGTCCCCGGTCCTTGTCGAGCGCGGTGAAGGCGCCCATCGCCCGGATGAACAGGAAGTCGGCCGCCTCGGCGTCCCGGCCCAGGGTGCGGGCCAGATATTCGGCGCGGTCCAGCAGGCCGAACATCGAGGCGTCGTACTCGGCGTGCCGCCGGACGACGATGGCGAGCAGGGTGAGCGCGGACAGCTCCAGCTCCATGAGCCCGGCGGCCCGGGTGATCTGGACGGCCGACCGCAGCTGCCGGTTGGCCGACTCGAAGGCCAGTTTGTACGCCGCCCGCCGCCCGGCGCGGATCAGCGCCTGAGCGGTGCGGGCCGGCTCGGCGAGCGGGCCCGCGCTCCACAGGTGATAGGCGAAACGCTCGGCGACGTCCTCGTCGTCGGCGTGGATCCGTTCGAGCGCGTCCGCGACGGCCAGGTGCAGCCCGATGATCTGCTGCGGGGTGGTGGTCTCGGACACCGACTCGCGGACCAGGTCGTGCGCGAAGCGCAGCGAGGACGGGCCCTCGGGCCCCGGATCGAGCAGGCCCAGCGCCCGGAGCGGCTCGAGGCGGTGCAGGCAGTCGGCGATGCCCACGCCGGCCGCGCTGGAGAGCAGCCGCAGATCGACGTCGCGGCCGATGACCGCGGCCACGTGCACCAGCTCCCGGGCGCGGTCGTCGAGGCCGCCCATCCGGTCGCGCACGACGTCGCGGACGGTGGCCGGCACGGGCACCTCACCGTCGCCGGCCTCGCTGAGGAGCCGGGACAGCTCCCGGACGAAGAACGGATTTCCGCCGGTACGGTCGTGGATGGCCCGGGCCACGGCGGCGCCCGGCTCGTGGCCCGACTCGTCGCGCACCAGGGCGGCCACGTCGCTCAGACCGAGCGGGCCGAGCCGGATCCGGCGGTGGCCGGGCTGGCGTCCGGCCACGGCCAGCACCCGGGCCAGGTCGGAGCCGACGAGGGGCGCCCGGTTGCGCAGCGCGCCGGCGATCGCGGCGCCGGCCGGCAGCCGGCCCACCAGATGGCCGAACAGCCGCAGCGAGGCCATGTCGGCCCACTGGAGGTCGTCGAGGACCAGCAGCACCGGCCGCTGCCCGGCGGCCTGGCCGATCAGGTCGGCCACCTGCTCGAAGAGCCGGAACTGGGCGTTGCCGTCGGGCAGCGTCCGCGCGGTGTCGGTGCCCGACCCGAGCAGCAGGCCGAGCTCGCCGGCCAGCCACTTCTCCCGGGCCGGGGCGGGCAGGTCGTCGACGACCGCGCCGAGGGCCTGCTCCCACGGCCACATCGACGGGGTGCCGTCACCCTCCAGACAGGATCCCCAGACGACGAGCGCGCCCCGCCCGGCGGCCAGCGTGGCTGCCTCGCGGAGCAGGCGTGTCTTCCCGGCGCCGGGCTCGCCCTCGACGATGGTGATGGCCGTGCCGCCCGCGGTGGCGCTGTCCACGGCCCGCCGCAGCACGGCCACCTCGGCGGCCCGGCCGACCAGCCCCGCCGTCACCGGCGGGACGGGATCGGGCGGGGCCGGGGCGGGCGGGGCCGGGGGCGCGGGCGGGGCCAGCACCCGGCGGTGGGCCTCGGCGAGGGCCGGGCCCGGGTCGATGCCGAGCTCGTCGGCCAGGCGCTCGCGGACCGCGCGGTACACCGCCAGCGCCTCGGCCTGACGCCCGGCCGCGCCCAGCACCCGGACGAGGGCGGCCTGCACCGGCTCGTGGAACGGGGCCATCGTCGCGGCCAGATGCAGCGGCGCGGCCACGCTCTCGGGCCGGCCCAGGGCCACGGCCAGGTCGGCCGCGGCCGAGCAGGCGTCGTAGAACTCGTTGTCGAGCGCGGTGAACAGGGCGGCCGGGCCGGGCCGGTCGGCGATGCCGGCGCCGGCCGGGCCGCGCCAGAGAGTGAGGGCCTCGGCGTAGTGGTCGAGCGCGGCCGGGCTGCGACCCCCGGCCCGGGCGGCGCCGGTGAGCCGGCGGAAGGCGACCAGGTCGAGCACCTCGGGATCGGCCGTGAACAGGTAGGCGGTGCCGCGCCGGTGCAGGAAGGCGCCGTTCTCGCGGGCCGGCACGGCCGGTTCGAGCAGGCGGCGCAACGCGCCGACGTACTTCTGAATGACGTTGAGAGCGCTCGGCGGCACCTCGTCGCCCCAGATCAGGTCGATCAGCTCGCTCGTGCTGATCGGCCGTCCCGCCTCGGCCAGCAGCAGGGCCAGGAGATAGGCCTGCTGCGGGGGCCCGGGGTCGAGCTCGGCGCCGTCACGCCACACGCGTAACGGGCCCAGCAGCTGGAGCCACAGCGGCGACTCGGAGGGACCTGGCACAGCAGCGGAATCTACCTGACCAGCACGTCAGCGCGGTTACGCGAAACCGGGACGTTCAGTCTTCGTCAAGTCACCGTTCCTAGCTTTCGCCGCATGACCGAAGAGCACTACGACGTCGTCGTCATCGGGTCGGGCGTCGGCGGGCTGGCCGCGGCGCGCGCCATAGCGGAGTTCGGCGGCCAGCGGGTCCTGATCCTGGAGCAGCACTATCTGCCCGGCGGGATGACGCACGAGTTTTCCCGGGAGGGCCGGTTCCTGTTCGGCACGGGGCTGCACTACATGAGCGCGGACGCCGGGCCGTTCCTCGACTATCTGACCGACGGGCGGGTGCAGCTGACCGCGCTTCCCGAGGCGTACGACGTACTCCATTTCC
The DNA here is from genome assembly GCF_050956135.1 of Actinoplanes sp. CA-131856. Classification (GTDB taxonomy): domain Bacteria; phylum Actinomycetota; class Actinomycetes; order Mycobacteriales; family Micromonosporaceae; genus Actinoplanes. The sequence continues at coordinate 2,717,199 of NZ_CP191849.1, forward strand.
CGGATTTCGACTTTCCGGTCCCGTCGTCGGGGGAGAGGTTCCGCGCGAGCCTCAAAGCCGAGTTCCCCGGCGAGGCCCGGGAGATCGACCGCTTTTTCCGTACGATGCGGTGGGCGCTGACCGGTCTCATCACCCGCAACCTGTTCTCCTCGTTCCCGGCGCCGGTGCGGGCCATGGGGTTCCCGGTCATCCGGCGGCTGTTCCCCTCGACGTACCGCTCGCTCGGGGGTCAGGTCTGCCGTTCCTTCACCGATCCACGACTGCGTGCGGTCGTCGCCGCCCGCTGGGGCCTGTACGGGCAGCCGCCGTCGTCGAGCGCGTTCGGCTATCACGCCTCGGTGCCGTTGACCTTCTTCCTCGAGGGCACCTCGCACCCGGTCGGCGGGCCCAAGGAGATCGGCGACATCGCCCTGGAGGGCCTGGCCCGGCACGGCGTCGAGGTGCGCCTCAATCAGGACGTCCGCCGCATCGAGGTCGAGCGCGGCCGGGTGTCCGGTGTGGACGTCGTGGAACGCGCCACCGGCCGCCGATATCGGGTGCGGGCCGGGACAGTTGTCTCGGCGGGCGGGGTGCGGAACACGTACGCCCTGCTCGGTCCCCATTCCCGGCCCGCGTGGAACCGGGAGCTGGCGGGCCTGTCCGGGGAACCGTCGGCGCTGATGCTGTTCCTCGGGCTCGACCGGTCGCCGGCCGAGTTCGGCGCCGGTGGGGAGAATCACTGGTTCATGCCCGGACTGGACGACCAGACCGGCACTCTTTACGTCTCGTTCGCGTCACTGAACAACCCGGCGGCCCGCTTCCACACCATCGAGGTGCTGGAGCTAGTCGACCCGGCGGTCGTGGAGCAGTGGCGCGGCACCACCGAGGGGAACCGGCCGGAGAGCTACCAGGCGTTCAAGGCCGAGACGACCCGCCGGCTGATCGACCGGCTCGACGACCAATGGCCCGGCCTCAAAGACGCCATTGTGTACGCCGAGGCGGCCACCCCGCTGACGTACGAGAACTATCAGCACAGCGTCCGCGGCTCCTTCTACGGACTCCCGGCGACGCCGGCCCGGCTGCGGTCGGGGCTGGCCGGATGCCGTACGCCGGTGAAGGGCCTGTTCGTGGCCGGGCAGGACGCGTGGGGCCCGGGGGTGAACGCGGCCCTGGCCGGCGGCATCATGGCCGCCAACGCGGTGCTGCGCCCCTCGCAGCTGTCCACGATGTGGCGCACGATCCGGGGACCGCGGCCGGAACGAACCGGGCCGTGGCGGGGATATCTGCGGGTGGCCGGGGTCGAGGAGCTGACCCCGGCCGTACGGAAGATCCGGCTCGAACCGCTCGGCGGCGGCGCCCTGCCGTTCACCTTCGAAGCGGGCCAGTACCTGAAGATCGACCTGCCGGTCGGTGTGGAGCCGATCGAACGGTCGTACTCGATCGCCAGCGGCCCCGCCGCGACCGGCCACCTGGAGATCGGGGTGAAACGGGAGCCGCTCGGCCTCGGATCGGTGTTCCTGCACGACGACCTGACCGGCGGGCTGGCGCTGCGGGTGTCCGGCCCGCACGGCGATTTCACCTGGCCCGACCGGGACGGCCCGCTGCTGCTGATCGCCGGCGGCATCGGGATCACGCCGCTGATCAGCGTGCTCACGGCGGCCGCGGACGACGGCCACACCGGCCCGGTCACCCTGCTGCTCGGTGGCCGGAGCCGGGCCGAGGTGCCGTTCGCGCGGGAGCTGAAGGACCTGGCGACCCGGCTGCCGGGCCTGCGCACGGAGCTCTTCCTCACCGAGCCCGGCGGTCGCGGCCGCGTCGACGTCGAGGCGCTGCGCCCGCACGTGACCGGCGTGACCCGGGTCCACCTGTGCGGCCCGGCGCCGATGATGCGCGACGTGCTGGGAGCGCTGGCCGACCTCGGCGTGCCCCGCGAAGTCGTACACACCGAGGCCTTTGTCTCCGGAAGCAGCCGGCAGACCCGCCAGGAACGGGCGCACGCCGTGGCGCTCGCCGCCGGGGACTCGGCCTACACGATCCGGATGGCGGGCACCTCGTTCCCCTGCCGTCCCGGCCAGACCTTGCTCGCCGCGGCCAACACTGCCGGGGTGCCGCTCCCGCAGGACTGCGACGAGGGCGTCTGCGGCACCTGCCGGGTGCGGATCCTCTCCGGCTCGTACGAGACCGACGACCGCGGCATGTTCTCCGCCGCGGAACTGGACCAGGGCTGGCGGCTGGCCTGCCAGACCCTGCCCACCGAAGACCTGGCGATCAGCCAGTAGACCCCTACCGATGGAGTACTCATGCTGAAATCTCTCCTGGCCGTCGCCGCGTCGAGCCTCGTCGCGCTGACCGGCGCCGCCGCCCATGCCGGCGGGCACACCACCCGCAAGCCGACGGTCGTGCTGGTGCACGGCGCGTTCGCCGACAGCAGCGGCTTCGGCGCGGTGACCCGGCGGCTGCTCGCGGACGGCTACTCGGTGGTGGCGGCGGCCAACCCGCTGCGCGGGCTCTCGTCCGACGCGGCGGCGGTGAAGGCGCTGCTGGCGAGCATCGACGGGCCGATCGTGCTGGTCGGCCACTCGTACGGCGGCGCGGTGATCTCGGCGGCCGCCACCGGCGACCCGGACGTGCGGGCGCTGGTCTATCTGGCCGCCTTCGTGCCGGAGGCCGGCGAGTCGGCCGAGGCCCTGGCCAACCGGTTCCCGGGCAGCACGGTGGGCCAGTCGCTCATGCCGGTGCCGCTGCCCGGCGGTCAGGTCGACCTCTACATCAACCCGGCGCTCTATCACGCCCACTTCGCGGCCGACGTGCCCGCGCGCGACGCCGCCGTCTACGCGATCACGCAGCGCCCGGCCACCGGCACGGCACTGGGCGAGCCCGCCGCGGGCACACCGGCCTGGCACACCATCCCGTCCTACAACCTGATCGCCGGCGCCGACCGGATCATCCCGCCCGCCGCCCAGCGGTTCATGGCCGAGCGGTCGGGCGCGAAGACCCAGGTGGTCCGGGGCGCCTCCCATTTGGTGTTCGTCTCGCAGCCGGGCCCGGCCACGGCCTTCATCGAAAGGGCGGCCCGGGAGACATCAGCCGCGCGCTAGTGCGGCGCCCTCACCCACGGCGGTCGCCACCCGGTTGATCGAGTCGGCGCGAGGCCGCGGACGCCGGCGTGGCCCGGCGGGCGATGGTGGTCAGGAAGAGTGCCAGGCCCGCCGTGGTCAGAAGGAAGCCGGCCCCGACGGTGGACAGGGTGCCCCACCCGGCGTTCAGCGTGATGGCCCCGCCGATCGCGCCGAGCGAGTTGGCCAGGTTGAGGGCGGCCAGGTTGAGCGCGCCCATCAGGGTCGGCGCGTCCGGGGCGAAGCCGGTGAGCCGCACCTGGATGGCCGGGATGGCGTACATCATGGTGGCGCCCACACCGAACAGGCACGGCAGCAGGACCGTCAGGCTGCTCCCGGCGACACCGATCAGCACGAGCAGCACGAGGACGGCGCCGTATCCCTGGATCAGCGCCCGGTCCGGATGCCGGTCGGCGGTGCGCCCGCCCAGGTAGTTGCCGGCGGCCATGCCGAGGCCGAAGACGGCCAGGGCGATCGGGATCAGCGAGGCGTCACGCCGTACGGCATCAGTGATGAACGGGCCGATGAAGGTGTACACGGCGAAGATGCTGGAGATGCCGAGCGACGCCACCGCCACCATCAGCCAGACGGTGACCCGGCGCAGCGCGCCCAGCTCGTTCGCGATCGAGCCGCCGTGCAGGGCGGTGGTGCGGGGCAGCCAGGCCACGAGCGCGACCCCGGCCGCCAGCCCGAGACCGGCGACGGCCCAGTACATGGCCCGCCAGCCGGCCTCCTGGCCGATGAAGGTGCCCAGCGGGGAGCCGACGATGGTGGCGACGGTGAGCCCGCCCATCACGGTCGCGAAGGCTTTGCCGCCACGGCCGGGCCCATAGACGTACGCCGCGACGACGGCCCCCGCGCCGAAGAAGGCGCCCTGCACACTGCCGGCCACGAACCGGAAGACGACGAGCAGTTCGATGCTCGGCGCGATGGCCGAGAGCCCGTTCCCGGCCAGGAACAACACGATCAGGCCGAGCAGCAGGGAACGCCGGTTGACCCGGGCCGCGAGCAGCGTGATCGCCGGCGAGCCGATCATCACCCCGAACGCGTAGGCGGTGATGGCGTAGGTGGCCACGGGGACCGACACGTCGAGGTCGGCCGAGAACAGCTGGATGATGCCGTTGCTGCCGAACTCACCGGTGCCGATGGCGAAGGTGCCGAGGGCGAGCGCGAACAGCGTCAGCCGAGGACGGCGGATCGGTGCCGTGGCCGCGTCGTGCCGGTTCTCCTCGGCAACGCATTGACTCTCAAAGGCGTGCTGATGCATGAGCCGGATGCTGGCGGCGGCGCCTTGACGTCGCCTTTATTTATGTTCATCGATAGGCGCCGACACGTGGTAGTGGGCGATCCGCCAGCTGCCGCCGGCGCGGCGGACGAGGATCGTGAGGTTGAGGGGAAGCGGCGGCCGGGTCCCCGGTGCGAAGGTGAACTCGACGGCCACCCAGCCCAGCACCACGTCGTCGGCGAGGTGGCGGGCCTGCACGATGTCGTAGGTGACGGCCATGCCGAGGGGCTGGCTCGCGTAGTAGGCCTCCACACCGGGGCGGCCCACGGTGTACGGATGGAGGCCCTGGAAGACGGCGTCGTCCGTGAAGAGGGCGGCCACCCGGTCCGGTTGATGCTGGCCTACGGCGTCCCGCCAGGCGTCGAGGACTTCGCGCAGCACGATGTCGCTCATCGTCCACCCGCGCTCTGGCCGCCGTCGACGTGCAGGATCTCGCCCGTGACGAAAGGCGCGTTCTCCAGGTAGAGGATGGCGTCGGTGACGTCGGCGATCTCGCCCATCCGGCCGAGCGGGTGCAGATCGGCCAGGGACTCGTACGTCTCCGGTGGGTGCATGCCGGTCTTGATGACGCCCAGGGACACCGCGTTGAAGCGGAGGCCCCGGGAGGCGTACTCGATGGCCAGGGCTTTGGTCGCGGAATTGAGACCGCCCTTGGTCAGCGGGGTGAGGGCCGCCGGCTCGCTGCTGTGTGAATGGTCGGTGAGGGTCGTGGTGATGGTGACGACGTGCCCGCCGCCCCGCTCGAGCATCGCGGCCACGGCGCGCTGGGTGACCGTGACGAAGCCGCGCAGGTTCACGCCGACCACCAGATCGATGTCTTCGGCGGTGTAGTCCGTGAACGGCTTGGCGACGAAGACGCCGGCGTTGTTCACCAGCGTGTCCACGCGCCCGAACTCGTTGCGAGCGGCGTCGATCACCCGGGCGCCGACCGCGGGATCGGCGATGTCGCCTGGCACGGCCAGCACGTCCGGGTCGTCCGACGGCCTGATGCCCCGCGAGGTGGCTACGACCCGATAGCCGATCTCGCGATACGCGGCGACCGTGGCGGCGCCGATCCCTTGGGAGGCTCCGGTCACTACGGCGACTCTGGACATGGCTGCTCCTCGCATCCGGCGTCTGACCACTCGACTATCGACGCGGTGCGGGGCCGTCCGTACCGGTTGAACTCCCTGGCCCGGGTGCGTTGCCGAGGATCCAGGGATTGGGCATGATCTCAGCCATGTCGTTGAGCCGCCGCCGTGTCCTGGGTGCTGGAGCCGCCGCGCTCACCGCCGCCGTCGCCGGGTGTGGGCGGGAGAAGAACGACTGGGTCAAAGGACAAAGCAGCGGTGGTACGGGTGGAGGAGTCACCGCCGCAGCGGCTGCTCCCGCTTATGTGGCGCCGCTGACGGGCGTACTCAACAAGTATTTGAAACCGACCGCCGCCAACCCCAAGCACCCGACCTATGCCGGCGCGACGCTCGTCGTGATGGTGAACAACTCGACCACGGCGACCATCGCCGTCGGGCACGCCCTGCGGTACGGCGCCGGGCCGGTCGAGCTGCCGGCGGCCAAGCGGGTCGCCATGCGGGCCGACTCCATCTTCGACCTGGCCTCGCTCACCAAGGTCTATGTCGCCATCGCCCTGCTCCAGCAGGTCGACAAGGGCAAGGTCGATCTGAACGCCCCGGTCAGCCGCTACCTGCCGGGTTTCACCGGGACGAACAAGGCCAAGGTGACCGTACGGATGCTGCTCGCCCACACGAGCGGGCTGCCCGTCGGTGTCACCGGGGTCAAGGGCCTCACGCCCGCCGCCCAGCGGGCCAAGGTGCTCGCCACGCCGCTGGTCAGCGGGGCCGTGCCGGGGCGGACGTTCCGCTACTCGAGCGCGGGGCTCATGGTCGCCGGCCAGATCGTCGAGAAGGTCACCGGGACCACCCTCGACGTGGCCATCCGCAACGGCATCACCACGCCGATGGGCCTGCGCTACATGGGGTTCAACCCGCGCAAGTGGCTCACCGCCGCCGAGCAGGCGGCGCGACTGGCCGCCACCGACGCCCGCACCTCGCGTGGTCTGCTCCGCGGTGTCGTGCACGACGACATCGCCGCCCAGATGGGTGGGGTGATCGGCAGCGCCGGGCTGTTCGGCACGGCCCGCGACGTCGCCCTGACCGGGCAGATGCTGCTGGCCGGCGGCGTCTACGGCGGCAAGCGCATCCTGTCGGCGGCCATCGTCAAGCAGATGCTCACCAACCAGAACGCCGGCCTGCCCGCGGTCGACCCGGAGCGGCCCGGCCGCCCGTCCGACCACGGTCTCGGTGTGGTGTTGCGCCAGCCGTGGTTCATGGGCTCGCTGTCCTCGCCTACGACGTTCGGTCACACCGGGTTCACCGGCACCTCGCTGCTGGTCGACCCGCGGCGCAAGCTGGTCGTCTCGCTGATGACCAACCGGGCCCACCCGAACTGGAGCTGGGCGAACCCCGACCCGATGCGGGCCGAGGTCGCCTCTACGCTCGGGAAGTATCTCTAGCCGTACGTGATGTCGCTGCGGTTGACCTTGCAGTTGGCGTCGTTCCAGCCCTCGCCGAGGTACTTCGGCTCGCTGCCCTTGGCGACGCCCTGGTACTTGCCGCAGACCGTGGCGCTGGAGCTGTTGCGCAGGGTGACCCGGGTGATGGTGGCGGTGTCGCCCCAGTTGCTGTTGATGCCGGCCACCATGTCGATGTCGTTCAGCAGCACGTTGTCGATCTTGACGTGGCGCTGGTACGAGTTGGTGCAGTTGCCGCAGCCGCGGTAGAGCTTGCCCGAGCCGCTCAGGTAGAAGCCGGAGATGCTCACGGTGCCGTTGCCGTTGTGCTGGAACGTCTTGTCGCTGCCGGACCGCGCGCCGCCGCCGATGACGTAGCTGGTGCCGCCGCCGGTGCCCTTGAAGGTGGCGGCGTCCTCGCCGATGTCGTTCCACCACACGTTGCGAATGGTGCAGGTGCCCTCGCAATGCACGCCGTCGCCGGCCGGTGAGCCGATGATGACGTTCTGGAGCGTGCCGCCATTGGCGATCTTGAACATCGGGTCCTGGGACTCGCTCTGCGAGCCGTCACCGATGCAGCAGTACGTCTTCATGCCGCCGTCGAAGGTGCCCGAGACGTTCACCGTGCCGGAGATGCTGACCGAGCCGGCCGAGGACGGCCACGAGCCGGTCGGCGTGCCCGGGTTGGTGGGCGGGGTGGTGGTCGGCGGCGTGGTGGTGGGCGGGGTGGTCGGAGTCGTGCCGCCGCCACTGCCGTACGTCTCGAACTCGGCGATCCGCGGCGCGGCGGAGGCACTGGTGATGTCGAGGGTCAGCTTCTTCAGCGACGTCGAGGCGAAGGAGATCGTCCCCGGGGTGCCGCTGCCGCTGGTCAGAACGGCGCCGGTGTCGGCGTTGAGCACGCGCCAGGCGTTGATGGTGCCGCCGCCGGAGGCGTGCCGGATGACCGCGGAGGACACGGTCGTGGCGCTGCCCCACTTGACCGAGACGTAGCCGGTCGAGCCGTTGGGCGACCAGTAGGTGCCGGTGTTGCCGTCCTTGACGTTGCCGTAGCTGGTGCCGCTGGCCTTGCTGGACCCGTCGGCCCCCGCCCCCAGGCTGAGGTTGTCGGCGGCCGCGGCCGGCGAGGCGCCCAGCGCCATCATGACCGCGGCGGTCGTGATCGCGGTGGCGCCCACGGCCGCGCCCCGGAGTGCTCGTCTCATTGCTGTCTCGCTTTCGTCGTCTCGAGTGCGTCGCGCCACCGCCCACGTAGGAAAGCGCTTGCCTGCCGACGATAGATATGTGTCAATGATTAACACAAGGAGTTGCAGGATTTGCAGTGACGGTCACGCTCCGTCAAGGACGGTGCCCTTCAAGCCGCTGGCCGCCGGGACATGGAATGCCGTCACGGATAGGGCTCGGGATGCGGCTGGAGATCCGCGCGTCTGGCGGCAGTCTTACCGTAGTCGCCGTTGGCGCCCCGGTCGGAGACGGTCAGATCGAGTGGATGGTGATGAGGTCTTCGAGGCCGGCGAGATCTCCGGCGTTGCGCGTGTAAACAGCGGCGTCGTGAGCGTGCGCGGTTGCGGCGATGAGCAGATCCATCACTCTTGCTCGGGGCTGGCGGCCGGTTTCGACGACGCGTGCGGCCAGGCGCGCGTAGCTTTCGGCGATGGCGTCGTCGATGGGCAGCGGGTCGAATCGGCGTTGAATGGCGCTCAGTCGTGCCAGGCGCAGCGCTCTGGCCTCGGCGGTCTTCGCGACGAGTACCCCGAACTGGAGTTCGGCGATACTGGCGACGCTGATGGCCAGTTCGCCGGGGAGCGGCGTTACGTCGTTGGCGATGAGGACGCTTGTGTCGAGGATGCCTCGGCTCACCGCTCGGCCCACGGATCGACGATGGTGTCGTCGAGGGCGTCCCGGTCGCCGGCCCACTGCGGGTCGGTGGGGTGATCGAAGACGCCGGCCAGATCATCCCACTCGCGCCAGCTGCGAGGACTGACCGGGCCGAGCACGGCGGCCGGCCGGCCGGCGACGGTGATCGTCACTCGTTCACCCGCCTGCGCCCGGCGCACCAGGTCACTGGCGTTCTGCCGCATTTCCCGCAGTCCGACTTCATGCACAGACCAAATGTAGCACATGTGCTACTGGCGCCGTCGATGCCCGTTCTGGCCGCCTTGGGGTGAGAGCCTGTGGGTGCCCGGGACAGTCGGCTCCAGCGACCGGCGTGCCAGGGATCGGGTGCGCGGGCGGCGACATGAGAATGCTTGTCTCGTGGGCCGCAAATACGTTTTCGCACTGTCCTGATGTTATTTTCTATTGGCATTAGTGGGGTTCTTTTCGAGGCATGAGATTGCCGCTATGCGGGATTGGTCTGGCGTGCCCAGTCATTCACCGGACATGGTGGAGTTTCGGTGTCATCATGCGAAGCGGCGTCGGTGTGCGGGGAGTTGGGCTCGCATGACCCGATCGAGCGGCTTCCGCCGTTGATCTGGACGACGAGGCCACGTGTGTGCGGCGGCCAGGTCCGAGCGGGTCTGTTGACCAGGCCATAGCTGCCGATCAGGCGCAGGTGGTGCCTGCGGGGCGCGCGGACATGCCGGTGGAGGCCGAGGTGGCCGCGCCGCCCGATCCGGCGGTCCCCGCTGAGGTGGTGGCGCGGGTCGAGCCGATAGTGCGGGCCGAGGCGGGGGTTCAGGCTGAGATTACGGTCATCACGCGGTTCGAGTCGAGCGGTCCAGTGGATTTTCGTGCTTTGTGGGTGGTCCGCGAACAGGGAATCGCTGAGATTATTCGCTTTGGCCACGAGAGGGTCATGGGTGGCGCATTTTGTTAAGGCTTTTTGTGCGTTGTTTATCGGTCGCGGTCCTGGGGGTCGCGCTGTCATGATGCTCGGGTGAGCAGCAGGTTGCGGGCCATTGCCCGGGAAAGTGTGGCGATCGCGGAGCGCGGTGGCTATGCCGGAGTCAGTCTGGGCGACCAGGTGAGCCGGTCGGTGGCCGGCACCCGGCTCTACGGGCCGGATGAGGTGATCGCCGTGCCGCCGCCGGTCGCCGGTGTGCCGGTGGTCGAGGTGAGGAACGAGTCGACGCTGGCGGCTACGCGGCGCCTTGGCGGCGATCTTGCCTGCCTGGTCTTCGCGTCGGCGCGTAACCCTGGTGGCGGTTTCCTCAACGGGGCCAAGGCTCAGGAGGAGAGTTTGGCCCGCAGTTCGGCGCTCTACCCGACGCTGCTCGCGGCCGGTGACTTCTATGCTCATCACCGGGCACGGCCCGAGTTGACCTACAGCGATCGGGTGATCTACTCGCCGGCCGTGCCGGTCTTCCGGGACGATCGTGGCGACCTGCTCCCGGATGCTTACCCGGTTTCGTTCCTGACCGCCGCGGCCCCGAACCGGGCGGCGATCGCGCGTTCCCAGCCCGAGCGGCTTCCCGCAGTCCCCGCGATCCTCGCCCGCCGGGCGCGGCGGGTGCTCCAAGTGGCCGCCGCGAACGGCCATCGCCGGCTGGTGCTGGGTGCTTGGGGATGCGGGGTGTTCGGCAACGACCCGGTCGAGGTGGCGGCCGCCTTCGCCGGGGCGCTCGCGGCGTGTCCCTGGTTCGAGCACGTCACTTTCGCCGTCCTCGACCGCGGGCGCGGCGCCCCGACGTACGCCGCCTTCGAAGGGTCAGCTCTTCACGGTGTAACGGGCGTGGGTGGCGAACGGTGAGCTGTAGACCTTGACCACCTCGAGGTCGATGTCGCGGTCGAATCCCTCGAACAGCCGCTTGCCCGCTCCCAGGATCACCGGGGCGGTCGAGATGACCAGTTCGTCGACCTTCCCGGCCAGCAGAGCCTGCCGGATGATGTCGGCGCCGCCGCCCACTGAGACGTCGCCGCCCTTCGCCGCCTCGGTGGCCTGGCTCAGCGCCTCGTCGAGGCCGGCGACGAACCGGAACCCGGACTCGGCCGGCGGCTGATCCGCGAGCCGGTGCGTGAGGACGACCAGCGGGCCGGGGAACGGGTTGGTCCCACCCCAGGCGCCGGCCGCGTCGTACATGCCCCGGCCGACGACCCCGGCGCCGATGGTCGAGACCATCTCCTCGTAGAACTCCTTGTCGGGGCCGTGCATGGCGAAGTCGTGGCCGCCCTCGTACGTCCACGGGCCGCCCATCACCCAGTAGTGCAGCCGCTCACCGCCCCGGCCCAGGCCGTACTCCGGCCCGTCGCCGGGACCCGTGACGTAGCCGTCGACCGACGTCGTGATGGACGCGATGACCTTGCCCATGATTTCTCCTCTGTCCGGTGTCATCGGAACAGACCGGGCCCGGAGCCGGAACTCATCGCTCCCCAAGGAAACGCCGGCCATCCCGAGGGGGGTGGCCGGCGTTTTCACGAGGAAGGGGTCAGGCGCGAGCCCACTTCTGGTTGGCGGTGCCGCCGCAGTCCCACAGCTGGAGCTGGGCGCCGTTGTTCGGGTTGACGTCCTTGATGTCGACGCAGCGGTTGGCCGAGACGTTCACCAGGTCGCCCGCGGCCGACAGGGTGAAGCGCTGCACCGGGTTGCCGTTGCAGGTGACGAGCTGGATCGGGGTGCCGTTGGCCAGGGCGCCGCCGGCCGGATCCATGCACTTGCCCATCGCGCGCATGGTGCCGTCGCCGTTGGCCGCCCACTGCTGGGCGGCCGAGCCGTTGCAGTCCCACATCTGCAGGCGGGCCCCGTCGGCCGGGTTGGCGTTGGGGATGTCGATGCAGCGGCCGTTCAGGTTGGACTTGAGGGCCTGGCCGCCACCGCTCGGCGGCGGCGTGGTCGTCGACGTGCTGACGTGCACGTAGTCGATCAGCATCTTGCTCTCGTTGGGCAGGCCGGCCGGGTTGCCCTGGCCGAAGTTACCGCCGATGGCCAGGTTGAGGATGATGAAGAACGGGTGGTCGAACACCCAGTTCACGTTGCCCTTGGCGGCGCGCAGCGAGTCGGGGGTGGCCCGGAAGAACTCCCGGCCGTCCACGGTCCACACGATCAGGTTCGGGGACCAGTCCACCGCGTACGTGTGGAAGGCCTGGTACCAGGGCGAGCCGGCGACCAGGGTGCCGCCGAACGAGCTGCCGCCGGAATATCCGGGGCCGTGCAGCGTGCCGAACAGCCGGTTGGGGTCCCGGCCGACGACCTCCATGATGTCGATCTCGCCGTCGGTGGGCCAGTTGCCGCCGCCGAGCATCCAGAAGGCGGGCCAGAGGCCGGAGCCGTTGGGGACCTGGATGCGGGCCTCGACGTGCCCGTACTGCTGGGTGAACTTGCCGGCCGTCTGGATGCGCCCGGAGGTGAACTGGCAGGTGCCGTTCCAGCAGTCGTTGTGGCCGCCGCTGCCCTTGCGGGCGGTGATGACCAGGTGGCCCTGGCCGTCCATGGCGACGTTGCTGGTGCCGCTGGTGTAGTACTGGAGCTCCTGGTTGCCCCAGCCGTTGCCGCCGACGTCGAAGTTCCACTTCGACCCGTCGACGCCGGTGCCGGCCGCGCCGTTGAAGTCCTCGTTCCAGACCACGGCCGCCTCGGCCGTGTCGCTCCTGGAGCCGACGGCCAGGCCGCCGCTCAGGGCCACCACGACGGCGGCCGCCGCGATGAAAAACCGTGACTTACGCATAGGGGATTCCTCGGGGGAGAGGGGGTTAATGTGTAACAGTCTTAAAAATTGCCCCCGAGCAGTCAAGCGGACAGCGAGGTTCCGGGACTTCCGGGCACGATGGTTGTCAGCTTGCGCTGTGTCCACCCGACCCAGAAGTCACCGAGGTCGTTGGCCAGCCAGTGCGGGGCGGCGCTCACCGGGTCCCACAGGAAAACCCCTGAGTTCCCATCCCGGGGTACGCAGATGCGGGCCCCCGTGCCGTCGTCACCGATCGCGACGAGCTCCCGCCGTCCCGGCTCCGCGTCGGCCCATTCCCGTTCGTTGCGAGGAGTCAGCTCGGCCAGTGGCCACAGGAAGAAGCGCTGCCCGTCCTGTTCCAGCACACCGTCGCTGACCTCGTACAACTTGCGCAGGTCGAGGGTGAGGCTCGCGCACGCGTCCAACTCTTCGGCGGGAACACCCGGCTGCGCCAGGTAGCCGTCGGTCGCGCGGACCAGATCGCGCCAATCAACGAGGACCATTACCGGATAATTCCACCCAAAATGCCAACTGCCGGTCACCGCCCCGCGCCGGAAAGTCACGGATCAGTCTCACTGGGACTCGCCGCGGAGCAGGCCGACCAGCAGGACGGCGCAGCCGGCCAGGCAGAGGATCGTGCGGGCGTGGTTGGCCGGGTTCCAGCCGGCCAGATAGCTCGACCAGGCGATCGTGTCCGCGTTGAGGCGGTTGTTCAGGGGGACGTTGACCGCGACCGTGACGCCGAGCGCCCCGGCGAAGGTCAGGACCGCCCCGGCCAGCAGCCAGCCCGAGCCCGGCTGCGACCAGGTGCCCAGTGCCCGGACGGCCATCGCGACGCACAGGACCGACACCCCGAAGAGCGCGATCATGAGCGGCGGCCGCTGGGCGGTCACGTTGAGCGAGCGCATGGCGGCCGCGCCGGCCTGGTCCGGCAGCCGCCGCAGGCCGCTCATCACGAACGCCGAGAACGCGAAGAACACGCCGGCCATCAGCCCGGCTCCGACGACGGTGGCCGCGGCGAGAACATCCCAGAAGCGAGTCATGCGTCCATGTCACCGCGGTTCGGCGCCGCGATCCATGCCGTCACCGCTCAGCTCCATACGCGAGCGTCCCGGTGGGAGCCGCCAGCGAATCAGACCTTCTCGACCCGGAAGGTGCCGACGAGGGTCTGCAGGTCGCTGGACATGCGGGCGAGTTCCTCGGCGGCGCGCTGGGACTCGGTGACGCTCTCCGTGGTGAGCCGGGCGGCGGTGGTCAGGGTGTCGACGCCGGTGCTGATCTCGCCGACGCCGCTCGCGGCCTCGCTGACGCCGCGGTTCATCTCGCCCGTGGTGGCTGTCTGCTCCTCGACGGCCGCCGCGATCGTGGTCTGATAGTCGCTGATCCGGGCGATGATCTCGCCGATGTCACCGATCGCGGTGATGGCGATGCCGGTGTCGGCCTGGATCGCGGTGACCCGGCTGCTGATGTCCTCGGTGGCCCGGGCCGTCTCCTGGGCCAGGTCCTTGACCTCGGAGGCGACCACCGCGAAGCCCTTGCCCGCGTCGCCGGCCCGGGCCGCCTCGATGGTGGCGTTCAGCGCGAGCAGGTTCGTCTGTTCGGCGATCGCCGTGATCAGTTTGACGACGTTGCCGATCTCCGTGGACGACTCTCCCAGCTTCGACACCGTGGTGTTCGTGCTCTGCGCCATGCTGACCGCCTGACCGGCCACCTCCGCGGCCTGGTTCGCGTTCTGGGCGATCTCGCGGATGGACGCGCCCATCTCCTCGGAGCCGGCCGCGACCGTATCCACGTTGCGGCGGATCTGCTCGGTGGCGGCCGAGACCGCGATGGCCTGGCTGCTGGCCTCCTCGGCGCTGCCGGCGATCTGGTTGCTGGTGGCCGAGAGCTCCTCGGCGGCGGCGGCGAGCGAGGTGGAGGCCGAGCCGAGTGACTGCACGGTGGTACGCATGCTCTCGGTGGCGCGGTTGAGTGAGGTGGCCATGGCGCCGACCTCGTCGCGCGAGCGGCTCGTCACGGTGGCGGTCAGATCCCGGTCGGCCATGCGGGCGAGGCTGGCATTGACCTCGCCGAGCGGGCCGGTGATGCGCCGTACGGTCAGCCACCCCAGCGCGCCCGCCACCAGGAAGCCGATCACGAGGCTGCCGAGCATGACGGTGCGGTTGGTGCGATAGGTGCTGTCCGCGGCCTGGGCGGAGTCCTGGGCGCTGTCCGCCTCGAACGCCGTCAAGGTGTCGAAGGCGCCGTTGATCTGATCGACCAGCGGGGCCGCCTCGGTGTCGTAGGCCTTCGCGAAGGCGGCGTTGTCGCTGTTGGTGGCGGCCGGGATCAGGGAATTGTCGCGCACCTTGTTCAGCGCGGGTAGTACGGAATCCAGCTCGTCCACGGGTTGCTGTTGTGCCGGGTCCAGTCCGAGCGCCCGGTACTCCTCGAGGCCGGCGCCGACCAACTCGGCTGCGGCCAGGGCTTCCTGGCGGTATTTCTCGGTTGTGGCGGCGGTGCCGGCGATGTTCATCATCGCCACTCCGAAGATCTCGTCGTCGAACGAGCCCTGCGCGTTCGCCAGCGCCCCCGACGGCTTCAAGTTCTCCTCGTAGATGGCGGTGGCGTTCGCGTTCGCGGTGCTCATCCCGGACACACCCAGCGCGGCGACCGCCCCTCCGGCCAGCAGGGCGACCAGCAGAGCCAGCGTGATCTTCACACCGACCCGCAGATCGTCGAACCATCGCGTCAACGGCGCGCCGCTCACCACCGGCACCGCCATGCCCACTGTTGCCACCGGGCTCCTCCTACCGCCGTTTCTGCTCGACAATCCCCTTGTCGGCTGTTTTGCGAGGGTGCTGAGCGGCTCTCGGCGCCGGGCGCCCGGCCGCGGCATGCTTCGGCGCTCCGGTCTTCCACGACGCCCGCTTCGGCCGGGCGACGCTCGGCGTCCGGTGAACCACCGGGCCGGCCGGCGGGCGTCGCGTGGACGGTGTCCAGTTCAGCCCCGGGCCGGCCGGCGGGCAAGGATCGTTGACGGCGCCGGTACGCGCGCGCCGCCGTTGTTGACGCGCCGATGACGCCGAAGGACACGATCCGATTTCAAGTCCAGGAATTGATCATCGTAAGTGGATAGGGTCTCGCCAACGGTGGCCAGCCCGTCACCGCGTTTGCCCGTACCCACAGGACGAGGTGAATACGATGCGTGCATCGGGGATGCAGGCGCGCAGGCTCCGGACGGTCATCGCCGCCGCGGCCGTCGCCGCGCTGACGATAGGCGCGGCCGGCTGCGCGGAGAGCGAGCGCGGCGGCGGCGACGAGGACAAGGCCGCCGCCGGCGGGACCTTCATCTTCGCGGGGGCCGGTGATCCGAAGAACTTCGATCCGATCTTCAACGACGACGGTGAGTCGTTCCGGCCCATCCGGCAGATCTACGACACGCTCGTCACGCACAAGCCGGGCACGGCCGAGCTGACCGGCGGCCTGGCCGAGAGCTGGGAGAACGACCCGACCGGCAAGGTGTGGACGTTCAAGCTGCGCCAGGGCGTCAAGTTCCACGACGGCTCGGCCCTGGACGCCACGGCCGTCTGCGCGAATTTCGACCGCTGGTACAACATGAAGGGCGAGGCCGCCCAGTCCCAGATGATCTACTACGCCGACGTGTTCGGCGGGTTCGCGGGCAGCCCGGACGCCATCTACGACAACTGCAAGGCGCAGGACGCCAACACGGCCGTCGTGACGATGAAGAAGTACAAGGGCGCCTTCCCGGGCGCGTTCGCGCTGACCGCCTTCTCGATCGCCAGCCCTACCGCCATGAAGCAGTACGACGCCGACAAGGTGACCCAGAACGGCGACTCGTTCGCCTACAGCGCCTTCGCCAACGAGCACCCGACCGGCACCGGCGCCTTCACCTACGGCGGCTGGAACAAGGCGACCGGCGAGATCACGCTGAACAAGAACCCCGACTACTGGGGTGAGAAGGCCAAGGTCGACAAGATGATCATCAAGGTCATCAAGGACGAGAACACGCGCAAGCAGGAGCTGCGCGCCGGCACCGTCCAGGCCATCGACTTCCCGGCCCCGGCCGACCGCAAGGCCCTCGCGGACGAGGGCTACAAGGTGCTCAACCGGCCCGCCTTCAACATCCTCTACCTGGGCATCAACCAGAAGAACCCCAAGCTGAGAGACTTGCGGGTACGCCAGGCGATCGCCTACGCCCTGAACCGCGCTCAACTGGTGCAGACCAAAGGCCCGGGCGGCGCCGCGGTGGCCGACGAGTTCCTGCCGAACACGGTGCTCGGCTACGCGCCGGACGTGCAGAAGTACGACTACAACCTGGACAAGGCCAAGCAGCTGCTGACCGAGGCGGGCGCGACCGGGCTGACCCTGAACTTCTACTACCCCACTGAGGTCTCCCGGCCGTACATGCCCAATCCTCAAGAGATCTTCACGGTCCTGGCCAACGACCTCCAGGCCGCCGGCATCAAGGTCAACGGTGTGCCGCGGCCGTGGAACGGTGGTTTCAAGGACGACGTGCAGCAGTTCGGCAAGCAGGACCTGCACATTCTCGGCTGGACGGGCGACTACAACGACCCGGGCAACTTCGTCGGCACGTTCTTCGGCCGGGAGAAGGAAGAGTTCGGCGACGGCGCGATGACCGAGATGTTCGCCGCCATCGGCAAGGCCGACGCCACCGTCGACCAGGCCGCCAAGAAGACCGCGTGGGAGCAGGTCAACCGCGACATCGCCAGCAAGTGGCTGCCGGCCGTCCCGATCTGGCACGCGCCGCCGGCGCTGGCCACCGCGAAGAACGTCGAAGGCCTGGTGCCGAGTCCGCTCACCGCCGAGGAGTTCAACACCGTCTCGATCACCAAGTAGGCCGCGCGGCCCGGACCGGCAACGGTCCGGGCCGTCCGACGCGAATCGGAAAACGATGCTCAGAGTCGTCTCGCGCCGCTTGGTGCAACTCGTCATCACCCTGACCGCCCTCATGACCCTCGTCTTCTTCTGGCTGCGCAGCCTGCCCGGTGGCCCGGTCGACGCGCTGCTGGGCGAGCGGGCCACGCCCGAGACCCGGGCGCGGCTGATCAAGGCCCTCGGCTACGACGAGCCGATCTGGGTCCAGTACGGCCATTTCCTCAAGAACGTGGTGACCGGCAACTTCGGCAACTCCATCCGCACCGGTGAGCCGGTGATGGACGTGATCAGCCGGTCCTTTCCGGCCACGGCCGAGCTGGCCATCGCGGCCATCATCATCGCCGTCGGCCTGGGCGTCCCGCTCGGCTATGTCGCGGCCCGGCACCGCGGGCGGCTGCTCGACAACTCCACCATCATCCTCACCCTGATCGGCATCTCGATCCCGATCTTCTTCCTGGGCTACCTGCTCAAGGGCTGGCTGACCCAGGGCGTGCACATTTTCCCGCCGTCCGGCCGGATCACCACCGGCATGGACAACACCGACGTGACCGGCTTCTTCGTCCTGGACGGGCTGCTGACCCGGGAGTTCGACGCCTCGGCGGACGCGCTCTGGCATCTGGTGCTGCCGGCCCTGACGCTGGCCACCATCCCGCTGGCGATCATCATCAGGATCACGAGGGCGAGCGTGCTGGACGTCCTGGACGCGGACTACATCCGTACGGCCGAAGCCAAGGGTTTGCGAAATCCGACCGTGCGCAAGCGTCATGTGCTGCGCAACGCGCTGCTGCCGGTGGTCACCATCATCGGATTGCAGACCGGCGCCCTGCTGGCCGGGGCGGTGCTGACCGAGAAGGTCTACAACTGGGGCGGGCTGGGCACGCTCATCACCGACTCGATCAGCGGCAGCCGCGACTACCCGGTGCTGCAAGCCCTGATCCTGCTCGCCGCCGTCGTGTTCATCGTGGTCAACCTGGTGGTCGACCTGTCGTACGCGATCATCGACCCCCGGGTGCGTGTGCGATGACCAAGCTGGCCGAGCACAAGCGCCAGAGGATCGACGAGCTGACCGCGCGCACGGCCGAGGCGGGCGGGGTCAGCCTGTTCCGCGACGCCGGCCGCCGGCTGCTGCGCAACCCGACCGCCATCGTCGGCGCCGTCATCATCCTGCTCTTCCTGTTCATCGCGATCTTCGCGCCGCTGGTGGCGCCGCACGACCCGGTCCAGCGCTTCCCCGAGCTGACGAAGGACCTGACGGTCGACAACATCCCGGGCGCCACGGCCGGGCACCCGCTGGGCAGCGACCCGCTGGGCCGCGACTTCGCGTCGCGGATGATCTACGGCGCCCGGCAGACGATGGTCGTGGGCGTCCTGGCCACGTTGATCGGCCTGCTGCTCGGTGTGCTGCTGGGCGCGATCGCCGGCGCCGCCGGCGGCTGGATCGACGTGGTGATCATGCGGTTCACCGACGTCATGCTGGCCCTGCCCAGCCTGCTGCTGGCCATCACCCTGGTCGCCCTGGCCCGCGAGTCCACCCAATGGACGGTGATCATCGCGGTCGCGATCGTCAACGTGCCGATCTTCGCCCGGCTGTTACGCGGGTCGATGCTGGCCCAGCGGGAGAGCGATCACGTGCTGGCCGCCCGCGCGCTCGGCGTGAAGCGGCGCGACATCGTCACCCGGCACATGCTCCCGAACTCGCTCACCGCGGTCATCGTGCAGGCCACGCTCACGTTCGCGGTGGCCATCCTCGACGCCGCCGCGCTGTCGTTCCTCGGCCTCGGCGACCCGGACATCAA
This sequence comes from Actinoplanes sp. CA-131856, assembly GCF_050956135.1. Lineage (GTDB taxonomy): Bacteria > Actinomycetota > Actinomycetes > Mycobacteriales > Micromonosporaceae > Actinoplanes. The sequence goes on from NZ_CP191849.1 coordinate 2,736,383, forward strand.
CCGGGCCGAGTGGGGGCTGATGCTGGGCGTCGACGGCGTCCGCTATTTCGAGGTACGCCCGGAGCTCGCTTACTTCCCGGCCCTGGCGATCATCCTCGTGGCCCTCGGCTTCACGCTGCTCGGTGAGGGCATGCGTGAGGCGCTCGACCCGAAGAACCGGCGGTGATCGGCATGCCCCTGCTCGACGTTCGTGATCTGTCGGTGGTCTTCCAGCGTGACAACAAGCCGTTCACCGCGGTGGACGGTGTCAGCTTCACGGTCGAGCCGGGCCAGGCGGTCGGCCTGGTCGGCGAGTCCGGCTGCGGCAAGTCGGTGACCAGCCTGGCCATCATGGGCCTGCTGCCCCGGCGCGGCAACAAGGTCACCGGCGAGGTCCTCTTCGACGACACCGACCTGCTGAGGCTGCGCCCCCAGGAGCTGCGGGACCGGCGCGGCCGGGACATCGGCATGATCTTCCAGGACCCGCTGTCCTCGCTGAACCCGGTGATCCCTCTCGGACTTCAGGTGGCCGAGGTGCTGGAGCGCCACCAAGGGAAGAAGCGGCAGGAGGCGCTGCGCGAGGCCCGCAAGCTCCTCGACGCGGTCGGCATCCCCGACCCGACCCGGCGGCTCAAGGAGTTCCCGCACCAGCTCTCCGGCGGCATGCGGCAGCGGGCGCTGATCGCCATCGCGCTGGCCTGCAAACCGCGGCTGCTGATCGCCGACGAGCCGACCACGGCCCTCGACGTGACCATCCAGGCGCAGATCCTCACCCTGCTCAAGGAGCTGGTCGAGGATTCCGGCACGGCCCTCATCATGATCACTCATGACCTGGGCGTGGTGGCCGGGCTCTGCGACACGGTGAACGTGCTGTACGCGGGCAAGGTGGTCGAGCGGGCGGCCCGGCACGAGCTGTTCGGGGCGCCGCGGCACCCGTACACCCATGGTCTTCTGCAGTCGGTTCCCCGCCTCGACGTCGAGCGGGGCGGCCGGCTGCACCAGATCCGGGGCTCGGTGAACGACAACATCCCCTGGTCGGAGGGGTGCGCGTTCGCTCCGCGGTGTGACCGGGTGATCGACCCCTGCGTGGGCGAGACGGTGCCCCTCGAGCCGACCTTCCGCGGCGGCGCGCTGCGATGCACGAACCCCGTACCGCAGGAGGTGCCGGTGTGAGCTCCCTGGTCGAGATCGACGACCTCAAGGTCCACTTCCCGATCAAAAGCGGACTGCTGCTCAACCGTACGGTCGGATACGTGTACGCCGTGGACGGCGTCTCCCTGACGATCGAGCGAGGCGAGACGTACGGCCTGGTCGGCGAGTCCGGCTGCGGCAAATCGACACTGGGTCGCGGCCTGCTGCGCCTCGTCGAACCGACGAACGGGAAAATCACCTTCGACGGTACGGACGTGCGAGCGCTCGAGGGCGAGCAGATGCGCCGGTTCCGGCGGCGCATGCAGATGGTCTTCCAGGACCCGATGTCCAGCCTCGACCCGCGCCAGTCGGTGGAGTCCCTGCTGGTCGAGGGCCTCAAGGCGCACGGACTGCACAAGGACAAGGCCGGCATGCGGACGAGGTTGCGCTCCACCCTCGACTCGGTGGGCCTGCCGGCGTCGGCGCTGAACAAATATCCGCACGAGTTCTCCGGCGGCCAGCGGCAGCGCATCGGCATCGCCCGCGCCCTGGTGCTCGGCCCCGAGCTGATCGTGGCCGACGAGCCGGTGTCCGCCCTCGACGTGTCGATCCAGGCCCAGGTGGTCAACCTGCTGGGCGACCTTCAGGAGTCGCTCGGCCTGACCTATCTGGTCATCGCCCACGACCTGGCCGTCGTCCGGCACATCTCGGACACGATCGGCGTGATGTACCTGGGCGCCCTGGTCGAGGAGGCGGACGGCGACCAGTTGTACGGGCGCCCCCTGCACCCGTACACCCGGGCCCTGCTCTCGGCCGTGCCCATCCCCGACCCGTACGTGGAGGACCAGCGCGAGCGCATCCTGCTCGCCGGCGACCTGCCGTCACCGGCCGACCCGCCCAGCGGATGCCGCTTCCGCACCCGCTGCCCGTGGTCGCAGACCCGCTGCGCGTCGGAACGACCGGAGTTGCGGGTGTTCGACGACTCGGGTCAGCGGGTAGCCTGCCACTTCGCCGAGGAGATCCTGACCGGTGCCCTGAAGCCCCACGAGGTCCGGGCGGAGATCGTCCGCCCGGGCGCCGAGCCGGCACCGGGCGTCGGCCCCGAGCTGATCCCGACCCGAACGGACGTGCCCGCACCATGACGATGCTCGACACCGCCCGCCCCGGCCGGGCCCGCTCGGCGGCCCTCGTCAAGGTCGGCCGCCGGGCGCTCGTCGTGGCGGCTTTCGCGGCGCTGCTGGGCGGGCTGAGCGGCATCGCGCTCGGCTCCTGGCTGTCGTGGCGCGACGTGCCCGCGAAGTTGCCCGGCGCGGCCACGGTGATCAGCGTGGCCCGGACGGTGCTGCCCGGCCCGTTCGAGGAGCGGGTGGAATATTACGGGCGCAGCACGTTCTGGAACCCGTACAGCAAGAACACCCTGTTCGGCGGCACCGGGGTCAGGGCCGGCCGGGCCGGGGTGACCGGCACGATAGCGCCGGGCACCGGCTTCGAGCAGGTCGCCTCGGGCGTCGAGCAGCGGATGCGCGCGCAAGGCTGGAACGACGTCGAGACGACACCGACGGCGGCGGCCTCGGTCGAGGTGACCGGCACCCGGGACGGCTACCTGGCCGTCGTGCAGGTCAGCGACACCGGCTACCCGGCGGCCCTGAGACTCGACCTGATGTGGGCCGAGCCGCCCGGCCAGGTGCGCGACACGATCCTCGGCGGCGTGGGCGGGGCCGTGCTGGGCGCTTTGCTCGGCTTGTTCACGGCGAGGCGGATCGGCCGCCACGAGCCGGGGCGGCGGAGGGCGTACTGGTGGCTGTGCGGGGCCACGCTGGTTTTGCTGACCCCGGCCTGCCTGGGGAACATCCCGACCGCGACCGGCTCCCTGCTGGCCAACACTCACCGCAACGGCACGGGCCCGTCGGTGTACTGGGGCGGCTTCGTGATCAGGGGTGCCGAGCCCCTGGCCATCCTGTCCGTGGCCACGATCCTGGCCGCCGTCGTCGTCTGCTTCTGGCCGCGTCGCGCACCGCTTCCCACAGAGGAACCGGCGCCGTAGAAGGCCCGCCACGCCCGGGGTGGGATGGCACTGCCGGACGCTCGCGTGTCGCCCTGGTGCGGCGTTCAATGTCGCGGGTGGCCAAGGTGAAAATCAATGCGACCGATCATGTGACGTTTGCCGACGCGGCGGCCGCGGCCGGCATGACTGTTGAACGATGGCTGGTCGAGGCGGGCCGGCAGCGCGTCCTGACCGACACCATCACCAGGGCCCAGGCCGGCAGCCGCGTCCTGCACGTGCCCCTCGGGCCGTCGACCGCCGCCGCGCTCGACGTGGAGGCGGAACGGGCCGGCACCGTCGACTGGGTCTACGCGACCCGGTGCCTGCGTGACCTGTTCGCGGCGCCGCCCGTCGACACCGAGCGGCTGTGGGCCGAGGTTGCCGCCGCTGTCGTCTCCGCACCGGAGCAGGCCGGGCTCGACCAGGTGGTGATCGACACGATCGTGGGGGACACCGTGCTGCTGGTGGCACCGACCGCGTTCGCCCGCGACGTCATCGAGGTGCGCCTGCGGCCGACCCTCCAGGCCGTACTGTCCCGGCTGCTGCGCCGTCCGGTTCAGGTGGCGGTCACGATCGAGCCCGGCAGGGAGAAACAGCGGTCCGGATGGACCGGCGCCAGCGCGAACCCGAGCGAGTGATGGAGGTGATAGCCGTCCGGTGACGGAAACACGACGGCCTGGACGGCCCCCTGACCGGCGGCGGCCGCGAGCCTGACCCGGGTGAGCGCCGTACCGATCCCGCGGCGGCGCCACCCCGCGGCGACGCAGCAGTGCACCAGCAGCACCGCGTCGCCGAACAGGAACGAGGTGGCGGCCCCGACCGCCGCACCCCGATGGTGGGCGGTCCAGTGCCGGACCGCCCGGCCCGGGCCGAACCCGAGCCGACCGGCGACGTCGACCCGCTGATCGAGTTCGCCGGCCGCGTCCCACCAGCCGTCCTCGGCGTACACCCGCTGGTTCCGCCGGAGCGCCCGGCCGTCGGTCACCTCGCTGATCCGCCAGTCCGTCCCGGCCGGCGCCGCGACCACCGGGCGGCCCATGTTGGTGCCGGTGCGTTCCGGTTCCAGCCCGCGGTCGATCAGCCGCGCGGTCGTGGACGGATCGGGTGGCCCGGTCACGAGCACTGAGGCCGGGCGCCCCCGCGCGCGCAGCCAGCCGAGCAGCATGTCCAGCTCGTCCTCGCGAACGGAGGGCCCGATGACAGCCCCGTTCTCGGTGTTGGAGTCGAGCCCCGTCGACACCGCGAACCCGTCCCCGGCCCTGACCTGGGCAAATCCGGCGTCGGCCAGCCCGCGCAGCCACGCCCTTTGTGCCCGCAGCGCCACCTCGGAGATGTCCACGGCCGGTCAGGCGCCGAAGACAGCCCGGTCGACGAAGCCGAGCCGCCGGTAGCCAGCCGATCGGGCAAAACGGGTGGCGAGAACGACGCCGCGCGGATCGAAGCCGGCCACGTCGATGCGCTGCGCTACGTACTCGTCGTAGGTGTAGAACGTCCCCCGGTCCGGGATGTCGGCCGAGCACGTCTTGTTGAGCTCGTAGAGCGCCCGCCGATGGTCAGCCGTGTCGCCGAGCTCCGCCATCGTCGTGAGCCCGGCATCCGAGATCCGTGCCCGATGCAGATACGGCGCGAACTCCGCGTCGTCGAAACAGTCCACCATGGAGAGGACCCTATGCCCTCGCCGCCATCGACAGCTGCCTCGCGCAGTCGCTGGTCCCGACCAGATGCGATCGGAACGCCTGTGACGAAGGCCCCGCCGCGTGTGGTGCGGCGGGGCCTTGTGTTCGGGAGGGCGATCAGGCGTACAAGGCGATCTCCGTCAATGACGGCGTGTAGATCTCGGTGGCTATCTGCGAGGTCAGGGCGACCCGCACCTTGCTGGTCGTCACCGCGCCGAAGCCGGTCACCGTGCGGTCGTGGCCGATGCCGTCGTTTCCGGTGGCGAAGGTGACCCAGGTGCCGGTGGTGGCGTCCCAGCGCTGCAGGTCGAACGTCTGCACGCGCGGGTTGGTGCCCGAGTCGGTGTACTCGTCCAGGTAGACCTGGGTGAACGTGGTGTCCGCGCCCAGGTCGATGTCGAGCGTGATCGGATAGTGGGCGTCGTCGGCGGCGGCCCAGCGGGTGCTCAGGTCGCCGTCGGTCAGCTTGGTCGCGGTCAGGGTGCCGTTCGCGCCGGGGTGGGTGGAGCTGGCCGTGACCGGCTTGCCCTGGGCCAGGCTGACCTTGTTGTCGATCTCGTCCTCGATCGGGTTCGTGTCGACCGGGTGGGAGACCTTCCGGCCGGTCTTCGACTCGACCGTGCCGATGTCGGGCGCCTTGCCATAGTAGATCTGCGAGCCGAGGATGTCCGACGCACCGAGGTGGATGTTGTAGCGCCCGGCGTCGATCAACGGGGAGTCCTTGCGGAGCGCGTACTGGGCCGCCGCCTTCCGGATGTCCGACACGACGCGACGGCCGGGGTCGCCCACGAAGCGCGGGTCCACGCGGAGCCCGGCCGGGTCGGCCGGTTCCTGGGCCGAGTGCGTGCCGGAGGCCTCGTAGTAGTCGTTGTTCGCGAAGACCGCCTGCCGCAGGGCGCCCGTGCGGCGGTACCACGGCGTCGGCGTCGAGGCCGAGTAGTTGTAGAAGATGTTGTTGAGGAAGTACACGCGGCTCAGGAACGTCTCGTCGTGCACGTAGTCGAGGTCGGCGCCGTCGTACACGAAGGTGTTGTTGACGAAGTACGTCGGTGAGTAGTTCGTCGACAGCATGTTCTTCACCAGCACGCCGTTGTCGTCGACCGACAGGTTGTAGCGGGCCACCGAGTTCGAGCTGTTGCCCATGTACGCCATCCAGCCGGCGGCGTTGTCGTGCGAGTAGTTGTGCTCGTAGGTGACGTTGAAGTTGGTGTACTCCAGGTCCCACGGGGTGCCGTCGTACTCGTTGTCGGGACCGCCGTACACCTCGTTGAACCGCATCACCGAGTCGGCGCCGGCCCACAGGTAGAGCCCGCAGCTGACCGCGTCGTAACGCTCGAGGAAGCCGTTCACCTCGTTGTACTCGACGACCATGTTCTTGGTGTTGGCGAGCTGGAACGCGCCCTGCCCGATGCTCTCGGCGTAGTTGTGGCCGATGTACACGTCGCGGCTGTAGAGGTCACGGGTGCGGACCCACAGCTGCTCCCAGCCCTCGTGGAACTTGCCGGCCTCGTCGTACTGGCCCGCGTCGACCCCGTCGGCGTTGAACCAGTTGAAGGCGAACTGCACGGCGTGCAGCTCCACGTTCTCGAAGGTGTTGTCCTCGATGCGGACGTCCTTGAAGTACCAGCCGCCGGGCGCGTACGCCTTGTAGCTCTTCGAGCCGAACACCTGGAAGTTGACCGCGCCGTAGTGGATCTTCTGCCACGAGCTGGGGCCGTCCGTGTTGTGGACGTACATGTCGTGGATCCGGAAGTAGTCCATGATGTTGTCGGCGCCGGCCGGGAGCAGGTCGGCGTTTATCGACACCATGATGCCGTCGCGGACGTACGTGCCGGTGGTGATGTCCGTGGCGAAGTCGTCGTCGTTCGACAGCGCGATGTCGCTGATGTCGAAGCCCTGCTGGTTGCGGAGCACGATCGCGCCGGTCAGTCCGACGGTGTCGGGATTCTTCGTGCCGTCGGCCTTGAACGGACTGGGCACGTTACCGTTTGTCGCGATATAAGGGCGAGGGGCTTTCTTGTTGCCGTACGCCGTGATGGTGATCGGTTTCTTCGAAGTGCCCGATCCCTTGGGCCACAGCTGCTGGTCCTGCCACACCGAGCCGGCCTTGAGCAGGATGCGGTCGCCGGGGCCGAAGGTGGTGGCGTTGACCTTGGCGAGAGTCTTCCAGGCCGCCTTGTCCGACCGGCCGGACGCCTTGTCGTTGCCCTTCAGCGAGTCGATGTAGAAGTCGCGCCCGCCGCTCTTGTTGGGCGAGTTGCCGGGCCAGGACGCGGCCGCTTTCTTTCCAGAGGCCTCGGCCGGGGAGCCGGGCAGGAGGGGTACCACGAGCAGACCGGCGGTCAGAGCCGCCAGGGCTGCCCGCAACCGGGAGCCAGGTGTCATTGCACTTCCTCGGGGTTGACGGCGTCCACCGCCGAGTGATCGACATCCATGTCGGTGCCGTCCACGCGGCGCTGGAGGTACTGGGTGAACTTCTCGCCGATCAGGGACTGCCGGATCCGCGTGGCGTAGGCGGTGAACGCGGCGTCCTTGTCGACGGTCTCGCTGTCGAGCTGGTAGTAGGTGACCTGCCCGGGGCCGGCCACGGGGGCCGAGATCTGGCCGGGGGACAGCTTGCCGAGCACGGCGACGACCTCCTGGTCGTGGCCGTTGAGACTGGTGGTCGCGCTGCCGTCGTAGGTGGCGGTCGCGAAGCGCGCGCCCGCCACCTGGGACAGGGCCCGCAGCGAGCCGGTGGGGGTGACCGGGGCGGTCGAGGGGAGGATCAGCGTCGAATATTTGTAGGTGGTCGCGTTCGCGCTCCACGCCGACGGGTCGGCGTCGAAGGCCTTCCGCGCCTCGGCGTCCGTCACGGCCAAGGGGCCGCCGGTGGCGCTGAGCTTCTTCTCGAGAGCGGTGGTGAGATCGGTCAGCCGGTGCGTGTAGTACTCCTCGGGCGAGAAGTTCTTCAGCCCGTAGACCGTGTCCGCGCCGGCGCGGGAGTTGTTCTCGGCGTCGACCGAGGCGAGGAAGTCGTCGTGGTCGACCGAGTCGATCAGCCCCTGCTCCTTCGCCAGGATCAGCAGCGTCTTGTCGTGCTTGATCTCGTCGAGCGCCCGCTGTCGCAGCGTGGCCGTGTCGCCGTTCTCGTTCAGCACCTCGGGCGCGAGTCGCGCCATGTGAAAGGAGAGTTCGTCGCGTGTCACCGGATGGCCGGCCACGTCGGCGACCTGATCGGTGCGCGAGCCGAAGAAGACCGCCGTGACAACGATGGCAGCGACGATCGCCACCGCGCCGCCCGCCCAGAGGAGGGGCCGCCGGGCCGAGCGCGGCCGGCTCATGCCGGGGCTCCGATCACCGCGGCCCGGGCGATGACGGGGGTGTCCCGTGACGCCGTGATCTCGAAGCGCACCGCGTCCACCGCCACCGGCGGGAACGTCAGGATCCGCTGGTAGCCGACCGCGTTGGCCGTTCCCAGGGTGGTCCAGGTCCCGGCGGTGCGGCCGCTGACGATCACGTGCTCGACGCGCTGCCCGCGGGTGATGTCCTCACCGATCACCGCCGCCTCCACGGTCCGGGGCGCGCCGAGGTCGAGCGTGACGGCGGGGCGTACGTCGCCGGCGGCCGGCTCCCACGGCGTACGGCCGAAGCCCGGCCATGCCGTCGCCACCCGGCCCGGCGAACCGGAGGTGACGGTCGCCGCCGCTTCCAGGCGGCGCTCCTGGAACGCGGTGATCTTCGCGCCCAGCGAGGCCAGCACGGCCACGTCGACCGGTGAGATCAGGCCGTCGCGGGCGGGCGGGACGTTGAGCAGGAAGCAGGAGTTGCCGCCGACCGCGCGCAGATAGTTGGCGAACAGCTCGTCCGCGCTCTTGACCTCGTCGTCCTCGGCCGGGTGATGGAACCAGCCGGGCCGGATCGACGTGTTGACCTCGGCCGGATACCAGACCAGGTCCTCCGCTGGAGTCCCGGCGAGCGCTTCACGACTGCCCAGATCCTGGTCGTCGCTACGCACGAGCTTGGCGAACTCCGGGGAGTCGGCCTGCTGCGAGCGCGACGCGATCCGCTCGGCGTCCCGCAACGCGCGCGGCACGACGCTCCACTCGTCCGGGCGGGTCTCGCCGGCCTCGTTGCCGCACCAGCGCACGTCGGGACCGCACACGTTGATGACCGCGTCCGGCTGCAACGACCGGATGACCGCGTAATAGCGCTCCCAGTCGTACTCCTGCCGCTTGCCGTTGGGTCCCTCGCCGTTGGCGCCGTCGAACCACACCGAGAAGACCGGGCCGTACCGCGTCAGCAGCTCGGTCAGCTGGGCCACGTAGAAGTCGTCGTAGCCGGTTCCGGTGCCGTAGGAGGCCTCGGTGCGGTCCCACGGCGACAGGTAGACACCGAACTTGAGCCCGTGGCGGCGCGCGGCCTCGGCGGTCTCGGCGACGATGTCGCGCGAGCAGGGCGCGGCCGCGACCGAGTATTTCGTGGCGTCACTGGGCCAGAGGCAGAAGCCGTCGTGGTGCTTCGCGGTCAGGATGACACCGGTCATCCCGGCCGCGGCCAGAGACCGTACCCACTGATCGGGGTCCAGATCTTGCGGATCGAAGAGTGCGGGATCGTCATGACCCTCGCCCCACTCGCGGTTGGTCATGGTGTTCATGCCGAAATGGACGAAGCCGTAGAACTCCATGCGCTGCCACGCGAGCTGACGAGCGCTGGGGCGTACGGCCGCGAGGGCAACGCCGTTCATCGGAACCTCCGGTTGTACGACGCCAGCAGCGCCAGCAGGACGAGAAGGGCGCCGAGCATGACGGCCAGGCTGCCCCAGCCGGCCGAGGGACGGACCACGATCACCGCGACGACGCAGGCCAGCGCGACGACGGTGCGCAGGGTGACGAGCAGGATGTTCACGATCAACCCTTCACGCCGCCGGCCGCCATGCCCTCGATGAGGCGGCGCTGGACCAGGGCGTACACGATGAGGACGGGGACGATCACGATGACCATGCCGGCGTAGAGGCGCCCGTAGTCGGCCGCCGCCTTCTGCGCGGTGAATAGGTTGAGCAGGCCGACCTGCACGGTCTTGTTGTCGCCGGGCAGCAGCGTCAGCGAGATGATGAAGTCGTTCCAGTAGGCCAGGAAGTTGAACAGGATCACCGTGGTGACCGCGGGCCGGGCCATCGGCAGCATGATCCGGGTCATCACCGCGAACCGGGACGCGCCGTCGAGCGAGGCCGCCTCCTCGTAGTCGGCCGGGATGGACCGGAAGTACGCGGTGAGCAGGTAGATCGTGAACGGGATGGACGTGGCCGCGTAGACCACTGACAGCACGGCCGGGTTGTCGATGAAGAACCCGTCCGGCAGCACGTCGACGATCGCCCGGTCCCAGTCGACCAGCATGAGGAAGATCGGCACGACGATGTAGTTGACGTTGACGAACAGCCCGGCCAGCAGCGCCACCTCGACGAGGCCCTTACCCCGGAATTCATAACGGGCGATGACGTACGCCGCCGGAACGCTCACCGCGAGCACGAGGACCAGCCCGAGCACCGTCACGACCAGCGACAGCAGGAAGTACTGACCGATCTTGGCGTCGACGAACGCGTCCACGTAGTTCCGCCACTGGAAGCCGTCGGGCAGCGTCCACGGGCTGCCGTAGAACTCGCTCTTCCCCTTGAGCGAGGCGACCAGAACCCAGCCGACCGGAATCGCAATGAGCAGGGCCAGGACGCCGACGAGCAGATAGGTGAGGCCTCGGCGGGCCAGGATCATTCGCATGGAGTCGGTCCTCAGAACTGGAGCGGTTCGCGCTTGGTGGCCCGGCTGACCAGCAGCGACACGAGGAAGGAGAAGGCGAAGATGACGACGCCGATGGCCATGCCGTAGCCGTACGACGAGTTCGTGTAGGCCTGCTTGTACATGTAGCTGAGCAGCACCTCGGAGGCGCCGTCGGGACCGCCGCCGGTCATGGCGCGCACCAGCACGAAGCTGAGGTTGACCGCGCTCATGATGAAGAAGGTCAGCGTGGTCCGCAGGTTCTGCCAGATCAGCGGCATCGTGATGGTGAAGAACTGGGTGGCCGCGCTGGCGCCGTCGAGCGACGAGGCCTCGTACAGCTCCTCGGGGATGCTGGCCATGCTCGACATGTAGAGAACCATGTAGTAGCCGAGCGACTGCCAGACCATGGCGATGGCGACCGACCAGATGACGACCTTCTGGTTGCCCAGCCACACCTGTTGCAGCCCGTCCAGCGACAGCAGCCGCAGCGTGCCGTTGATCAGGCCGTTCTGCTGGTCGTAGAGGGCCGAGAAGATGGCCGCGATGACCACCACCGACAGCACGTTGGGGATGTAGAGCACGAACCGGTAGAGGTTGCGGCCGCGCAGCTTCTGCCGCGTCATGATGGCCGCCAGGAACAGGCCGCTGCCCATCGTCACGATGGTGACCACGACCAGCAGCGCGACCGTGTTCTGAAAGGCACGGATGAACTGCGGGTCGTCGAGGAGCTTGGTGAAGTTGTCCAGCCCCACGAAGCGCATGGTCGGGGAGAAGCCGCTCCACTGGTAGAGCGACATCCGGAACACGTTCACGGTCGGCCAGATCATGAAGACCGCGAACAGGATCAGCGCCGGCAGCAGGCAGGCGGCCACGAACTTGCCGTGCCCCCGCTTGCGCGGTCGCGCCGGAGCCGGGGCGGCCACCTTCGTCTCGGTTCCTGTGGGTGGAGGTGCAGAGAGCGTCGTCACCGCGTACCGGTCCTTGCTTGGGAGTAAAAGGCGGGCCCGAAGGCCCGCCCCGGAAATCGTCAGGAGCCCGCCTGACGCAGCTTCTCGCTGGCGTCGTTGAGGGCCGTCTGCCACTGGGCCTCGGTCTTGTCACCGCTGATGATGCTGTTGGCGGTGTCGAAGAGGGTGGCTTTGATGTCCACTCCCTCGACCGGGGCGGTGCTGGCGAAGCCGCCGACCAGCGCGGCGACGCCCGGCTGCTCGTACAGCTTGTAGAACGTGGCGTTGTCGCCGGTCAGCGTGTCGGCGATGCCCTTGACGGGCTGGATCGCGCTGGACTTGGCGAAGATTTTCGCGGCCTCGTCGGAGTAGAGGTAGGCGACGAACTCCTTGGCCGCGTCCTTGTTCTCGGCCGCGCTGGGCACCCACACCGACTCGACCGACGTCGTCAGGTACTGCTTGTCGCCGGTCACCTTGGGCAGCGGGGTCAGGCCCCAGGCGAAGCCCTTGGCCCGGGGCGCGTCCTTCATCTCGCCCACGATCCAGGTGCCGTTCGGCATGAACAGCGCCTTGTTGTCGAGGATCGACTGCTGGTTCTTGGTGAAGTCCTGCTCGTTGGCGTAGCCCACGGTGGTCGGGGCGGCGTACGAGAGAAGCTTGGCCGTGATGTCGAGGACCTGCTTGGCCTGCGGGGTCTGCCAGACGCCCTGCTTGTACGTCATCACGTCGGTGTAGAACTGCTCGCCGCCGACGTCGGCCAGCAGGGCGAAGAAGTACGAGTCGAGGTAGCCCGCGGTCGGATAGGTGAACAGCGAGATCTTCTCGGCCTTGGCCTTGTCACCCAGCGCCCACATCTCGTCCCAGGTGGTCGGGACGGTCCACTTCTTCTGCTCGAACAGGCCCTTGTTGTAGACCAGGCCGGTCGGGGCGTAGTACATCGGCATCAGATAGGTCTTGCCGTCGCCGTACGGGTCGGTGTTGAGGTTGCCCACGATCCCGTCGACCAGGCTGCCCTTGACCTTGTCCCGGATGTCGCTGAGGTCCTCCAGGCCCTTGTCCTTGATCAGCGTCTCGGTGAGGCCGGCCTTGCGGCCCTGACCCAGCACGACGACGTCGGGGAACTTCCCGGCCTTCATGTTGGGGCTGATCTCGTCCTCGATGCTCTTCGAGATCTGGAGCTGGACGTCGAGGCCGGGGTGGCTCGCCTTGTAGGCGTTGATGACCTCGGTGTACATGTCCTTGCCGTAGCCGCCCTCGAGCGCGGCGACCTTCAGAACCTTGCTGTCGGAGGCGTCGTCACCGCCACCGCCGCAACCGGCGAGCAGGCCGAGTGCGGCGATGGCGGCGCCCGCCCAAGCCAGGGTTTTTCTCATGTTATGGGGGTCCTTCCAGTGGAGCCGCAGCTCTGGCGCCGGAGTTGCCGCCGGACGTTGTTACCGTGGCATCGATAACATCAGGAATCAAGAGCCGTTCACAAATTCGCAATGACAGCGTCAGGTGGGACGCGGCGCGGCGGTCGACGCACGCACGGAGAGTGTCACCGCGGGCACCTTCGGTTCGCCCGAGTCCAGCAGGAGCGCGACCGCGGCCTCGCCCGAATGGTAGAAGTCCTGCCGCACGCTGGTCAGCGGCGGGTGGCAGTACTCGGCCAGCGCGATGTCGTCCACGCTCACGATCGACACGTCTTCGGGCACCGACCGGCCCCGCTCCCGCAGCGCCTTGATCAGCCCGAACGCCATCTCGTCGCTGGCCGCGAAGATCGCCGTGACACCGGGGATCATGGCCAGGATCTGCCCCTGCCGATAGCCCGACTCCGGCGACCAGTCGCCCTCGAGCGGCGGCGGCGCCTCGATGCCGGCCTCGGCCAGGCACTCCCGCCAGCCCTGACGGCGCTGCCGGGCCTCGATCCACTCGTCCGGCCCGGCCACGTGCCACACCTGGCGGTGACCGAGGTCGAGCAGGTGCCGGGTGGCCACCCGGCCCGCCTCCCGCTGGTCGATGCCGAGCACGCGGGCCCCCGCGGTGCGCGATCCGTCGAGCGTCACCGTCGGGATGTCGCGGGTGATGTCCTCCATCTTCTGGGTCACCGAGATCAGCGGTACGGCGATGACGATGCCGTCGACACCCTGGTCGGCCAGCTTGGTCAGGGACCGCTCCATGAGCGCGGTGTCGAGCTCGGCGATGGTCGCGATGCTCACCGCGTAGCCGGCCCGGCCCGCCGCGGCCTCCACCCCGGCGGTCACCGCCGACCGCGAGTAGTAGCCGCCGGCCTGCAACAACACCAGCCCGAGGGTGTAACTGCGCCCCGAGGACAACACCCGGGCCGCGTTGTTGAAGCGATAGCCGAGCTCCTCGACCGCCGCCAGCACCCGGCGCCGGGTATCGGCGTTCACATTGGGCGAGTCACGCAGCGCGCGGGACACGGTCTGCGCCGACACCCCCGCGGTCCGGGCCACGTCGGCCATGCTCGGCTGCCTCATGGTGCTCCTTCGGTGGCCCCGTTGTTATCCATAGCATCCATAACATAGCCTCACATCGTGATCGAGTCCCCCGCGCCGGAGATCGCCCCGGCACCGCCGAGCACTCCCGCCCTCACCTGGCGCCACCGCCGCCTGCAGCGGCACGGCCGGGAGCACCGGATCCTCTCCGGCGCCCTGCACTACTTCCGGGTGCACCCGGATCTGTGGCCGGACCGGCTGCGGCGGCTGGCGGCGCTCGGCCTCAACACCGTCGACACGTACGTGGCCTGGAACTTCCACCAGCCCACGCCGGCCGCGCCCCGCTTCGACGGGTGGCGCGACCTCGAACGGTTCATCACCCTGGCCGGCGACGAAGGCCTCGACGTGATCGTGCGCCCCGGGCCGTACATCTGCGCCGAGTGGTCCAACGGCGGCCTGCCGAGCTGGCTCACCGCCCGCGACGTGGCCCTGCGCAGCGCCGACCCCGGCTTCACGGCCCCGGTCGCCGCGTGGTTCGACGAGCTCATCCCGCGGCTGGCCGCCCTGCAGGCCGGGCGCGGCGGCCCGATCGTCGCGGTGCAGATCGAGAACGAGTACGGCAGCTACGCCGACGACCACGAGTACGTCCGCTGGAACCGCACGGCCCTGGCCTCACGCGGCATCACCGAGCTCATGTTCACGGCCGACGGCCCGACCGAGCTGATGCTCGACGGCGGCGCCCTGCCCGGCACGCTCACCGCGGCCACGCTGGGCTCGAAACCCGAGGCGGCCCGCGCGCTGCTGGCGTCCCGCCGCCCCGACGAGCCGTTCGTGGTGGCCGAATACTGGAACGGCTGGTTCGACCACTGGGGCGAGAAGCACCACGTGCGCGGGGTGCCGAGCGCCGCGCGCACCCTGGAGGAGATCGTCGCCGACGGCGGCAGCGTCAGCCTCTACATGGCACACGGCGGCACCAACTTCGGCCTGTGGGCGGGCGCCAACGAGGAGGACGGCCGGCTCCAGCCCACGATCACCAGCTACGACTCGGACGCCCCGATCGCCGAGGACGGCACCCTGACCCCGAAGTTCCACGCCATGCGCGCGGTGCTGGGCGGTCACGGCCCGCTGCCGGCGCCACGGCCCGTGCTGCCGGCGGCAACGGTCGCGCTCACGCCCCGGGCCGGCCTGATCGAGGGCCTGCGGGCGGTGCCGGCGCCCGCCACGACGGGGCAGCGGCCCTCGGCATTCGAAGAACTCGGGCTCGACGCGGGAATGGTGCTCCTGACGGCGTACCCCTCAATCCCGAAGGGCGACCACAAACTCACCGTGACCGACGCGCGGGACCGTGCCGTCGTCCTGGCCGACGGGGTGGTGCTCGGCGTGGTGACGCCGCAGAGCCCCACGCTGCCGATCAGCGGCACAGGCGAGGCGGTCCGCCTGGAGATCCTGGTGGAGAACCTGGGCCGCGTGAATTACGGTCCCGGTCTGGGCGGGCGCAAGGGGGTGCTGGGCCCGGTGCTCGTCGACCGCCGCATCGTGTACGGCTGGGAGAGCACCCCGATCGCGTTGCCGGAATGGACAACGGCTCACCTGGAGTTGGCCACGGCCGCCCCTGGCGCGGAGTCGGGGCAAGGCTTCGCGACGGCGTCCTTCGAGGTCGGCACGCCCGCCGACACGTTCGTGGCCCTGCCCGGCTCGGGACACGGCCTGGTCTGGATCAACGGTTTCCTCCTGGGCCGCCACTGGGAGATCGGCCCGCAGGAGACCCTGTACTGCCCGTCCCCACTGCTGCATACCGGCCACAACACGGTGACCGTGCTGGAGCTGGACCATTTCGGCCCGGTTCTGGAACTGCGCGAGGCTGCTTCGCTGGGCCCCACCGAGGAATACATCGAGGAGTTCGACTGACGTCGAGGCCTTGGGCTCGTCATGGAGACGCTTGTGGAGTCAGGGCGGGCACCAATCGCAGCAAGTCGTCGGGGAGCGTCGCCGCCCACCGCGCGAGATCGCTGGTGACGCGCAGAAGCTGCACCTCGACGCATGCCTGCGCGTGGTCGTCGACGTCCTCGCCGACAGTCTCCAACGTCCAGTCCGGCCAATGCCGCATCAGGTGGGCCTGGACGTCGTCGAGTTCGGCCCGGGTCCACCTGCTGGGCACGACGCAGAAGCGGTGGGGCAGCTGCGGCCGGAGGATCTTCTCGACCGCGTCGATGTCCTCCGCGGCCACGACGAGAACGGCCTGGTGCGGGCTCGGGCGGAAGGTGACGGCAGTGACCGCGGCTCCGCTGTCCTCCAAGGAGAGGCGGTCGAAGTCGAGGTTCTCGTCCCGCTCGGCGCGCGGCCAGCCATCGGCCGGCCCCGGTCGGCGGCGGCGCTGCTTGGGACAGTGTTTCCACCTCGATGGCCCCGCCCAGCCAGACACCACTGACGGTGACAGGCCACGCCGGGTCGATGTCCGGCGGCGCCACGGCTCGTACGGCATCCGCACCGGCCAAGCGCACTGCTTGACGGGAACGGGGCCGGCCGTGCTCCGCCGCGAACGCCAACGGGACGAACCGTGCCAGGTCGAGCGCGGCCCTTTCGCCTAATGTGAAGGTCATCGCTCCGCAGTCGACGCTGAACGGAGAGTGGATGCAGGCGAGTCGGCGGTTGATGCGGCCCAGTCGCTGGCTGGTCGCCGTAATGCTGGCTGCTGGAGGATTCGCGATCGCATGGTGGGTGGCCGACACCGGCGGGCTGGACACTCAGTCGGCGGTGGGCGTCGCGACGGTCGTGGCCACGTTGCTCCTCACGCCGTTCGGCTGGTGTGCCTCGCTCACCGTGCGAGCGCCGGGTCCGGAATCCGGTCGCGTGACGGTGCCCGGCCTTGCGGTCGACACGGAGGACCGCCGCCGGACGGCCCGCTCGTCATTGGTGGTGGGCGATCTCCCTGGCCGGGCGGCAGCCTGGCAGGACCGGAGTCGTCTGGTGGATCGCATCGGCGCACATCGCCTCATCCAGCGGGTCGTTCGCGACTGGGCCCAGAATGATGGTTGGCGATGGGCCCGGATCACCCGGACACCTTCGCGTTGCGCAATGACCTCGCCGCCGCCTACCGGATGGTCGGCCGGACGAGCGAGGCGATCGGCCTTTTCGCCCGGACCCTCGACGACCGCGTCCGGGTGCTCGGCCGTGACCATCCGGACACCTTCGCGTTGCGTGAGCGCCTTGCGTAGGGCTGTTCCGGCGTTCGTATCGTCTGTCTTGTCTTCCCGGTGATTCGCGCGCTCATGTCGTGTGACGGATAGCGTGAAGGCATGTCGGGGTACAAACCGGGAATTCTGGTCGTCGATGACGATCCGGACGTGCTGGACGCCATGGTGCACATGCTCCAGGCCCGCGGCTTTCGGGTGCTGGCCGCGGGCGAGGGTGACACGGCCGTGGCGCTGTGCCAGCAGCACGGCGACATTGACGTGCTGGTGGCCGACCTGTCGTTGCCGGGTGACCTCAACGGCAATCTGGCCCGCCGGGTCACCGCCATCCATCCGCACATCAGGGTGGTGTTCGCGACGGGCGTGCCGCGCAACATCGCGCTGGCCATGGGTCTGGTGCAGCCTCAGGCGCCGTACCTGGAGAAGCCGGTCAACCCGGACGTCCTGGAAAGCGCGATCCGCCTGCTGCTCACTTCGCCCCGGTGACGGGGACGGCCTGGGCGGCCGGGCGCTTCCACAGCGCCTCGAGCGACCACGGTCCGGCGCCGAGGACCGCGATGGCGAGGAACGCCCAGGCGTAGAGGGCGGGGGAGACGCCGCCGTTCTCGATCGGCAGCAGGCCCTGTGGCTGGTGGACCGTGAAGTAGGCGTAGGCCATGGAGCCGGACGCCAGCACGGCCGCCGGGCGCGTGAAGACGCCGGCCAGCACGAGCACGCCGCAGACGAGCTGGATCATGCCGGCCCACCAGCCCGGCCACTGGCCCATCGGCAGCGCGTCGCCCGAGCCCTTGTTGCCGCCGAAGAGGCCGAGGACCGTGCTCGCCCCGTGCAACGCGAACAGCAGCCCCACGACGATGCGGAACAGCGACCAGACCGGACCGGCGAATTTCTGCGTCTCCATGCGTACTCCCTTGTCGGCGCAAGCAATCGATCGACACAAGCTAATGGGTTTCGCGACTGCTTTGCACCATTGGATGGAGTACGGCCAGATTGCACGCTTATGACGCGCCTGATCACACGGCGTGTCTCAGAGGGAACTCAGAGTCTGTGGTTTTCGTCACCGCGGGCGGCGGAAACATGCGGCGGAAGGTGAACGCGTCGGCGGTGGGGCCGCCGGCCCGGAGCCGGCCGAGCCGGGAGATGCCCTGGCGCATGGTGGGGATGGTGCCTGCCGGAATCCACCACAGCACCAGCGCCGCCTCGGTGCCGTTCGGGTGGAACCACTCGCGGCGGCGGCGCAGATAATCCAGATGGTCGGACTGGTAGGCGTGCGCCCGAAGGTCCTCCGGGGTTTGCCACACCGACAGCGTGTAGATGCGGCTCGGGTCGTCGGGCCGGGCGATCGTGCCGTCGCCGTTCTCGCCCTCGAGCCGCCAGACGAAGCCGGGCGAGCGGTCGGCGAGCTGGTTCATGAGCGTGAGGCCCTCGGCGAACTCGGCCATCGAGGGATCGGTCAGTGGGGCGCGGAGCCGGGCGGTGTTGATCTGAGCCAGGTGGAAGGCGTCCATGACCCCAGCTCACCAGCTGGCCTGTCTAAAGTCAACGGAATTACTTTTTAGAGAGGGTCACGCAGCACCGGCCGGGCGCGGCGTCCATCCGGGCCGCCCATGCGCCGTCCAGCCCCGCCCCGGCCAGCAGGCCGTCGACCATGGCCAGGTTCATGCCGCAGATCAGCGGCGGGAACTGCTCGGCCAGCCGATGGAACGGGCAGTTGCGCAGCACCAGGCGCTCCCCTTTGGCCTCCGGCGCGTAGCCGTGCTCGGTCAGCAGCTCGGTGACATCCTCGCGGGCCGGGCCTTCCCCGCCGTGGCGCCGGGCGACGTCGTACAGAATCTCCTCGGCCCCGGCCTGCTCCAACGCCTCGGCGAGCAGTTCGGCGGCGGCGCGATAGGCCCGCGGCGGCACGCTGACCGCGTGTTCGGCCGCGGCGATCCGGTAGAGCTTGGCGGGACGTCCGGCGCCGGGTCCGGTGCGGCCCGAGCGCCGGGCGTACGACACCTCGAGAAGCCCGGCCGTCACCAGCTTGTCCAGGTGGAACGCGGCCAGGGTGCGCCCCGCCCCGAGCGCCTGGGCGACCTCGTCCCGCCCGACCGCCCCACCGCCGGCGGCGGCGACCACGTCGTACGCCCGCCGCCGCACCGGATCGGCGAGGCTGGCCACGGCGTCGAGATCACGCAGGTCTTCCGGAGTCGTCACACCCCAATCCTATTGCCAACGCCGATTGGCGCTAGAACCCCGCGGGCTTCAGCACCAGTCACCCGGGAAGCAGGGCTCCTCGACGAACTTGGCCGAGGACGCTCTGCGGGGGCTCTGGAGGAACTGTTCATGGTCGATGCGCCGGGTCAAGAGGCTGTTCAGAAGCTTGTGATCAACTGCGGGTTAGGCTCGATGTATGCCCGAGGAGAGCGTCAACGCCGAGCTGCATGGCCGGCGGCGGGAGCGGGAGGTGCTCGGGCGGCTTCTGCGTGATGTACGGGGTGGGCGCAGCCGGTCGCTGGTTTTGCGGGGTGAGGCCGGCAGTGGCAAGACCGCCCTGCTCGACCATCTTGTCGAGCAGGCGCCCTTTGCCCGGGTGTTGCGGGCCGCCGGGGTCGAGTCGGAGTCGGAGATCGCCTACTCGGGGCTTCAGCAGCTGTGCGCGCCCCTGCTCGGTGACCTGGAACGGCTTCCGGCGCCTCAGCGGGACGCTCTCGCCACCGCCTTCGGGCTCAGCAGCGGGCACGCCCCGGACCAGCTGCTGGTGGGGCTGGCCGTGCTCGGGCTGTTCGCCGAGGCCGCGGCCGAACGGCCGGTTCTCGGCGTCGTCGATGACGTGCAGTGGATCGATGTCATGTCGGCCGTCATTCTCAGCTTTGTCGCCCGGCGCCTCGACACTGAAGCCGTCGCGCTCGTCTTCGCCGCTCGCACCACCGACGACGGTCATGTTCTCGGCGGTCTGCCCGAGTTGCCGATCGACGGTCTGCCCGACCCCGAGGCCCGCGCCCTGCTCGACGCGACGCTCACCGGGCCGGTCGATCCGGGCGTACGGGACCGGATCGTGGCCGAGGCTCGCGGCAACCCCCTCGCCCTGATCGAGCTGCCCCGCAACATGTCGCCGGCCGAGCTGGCCTTCGGCTTCGGCGGCTATCACCCGATGCCGCTGGCCAGCCGGCTCGAGGAGGGCTTCCAGCGCCGGATCGCCGCGCTGCCCGCCGACACCCGCACCGTGCTGCTGGCCGCCGCCGTCGAACCGGTCGGTGACGCGCCGCTGCTGTGGCGCGCCCTGGAACTGCTCGGGGTCGGCCGTGACGCCGCCGAGCCGGCCCAGGCCGAACGGCTCATCGACCTCGACACCCGGGTCCGGTTCAAGCATCCGCTGGTGCGCTCGGCCGCCTGGCGCTGCGGGCAGATCGCCGAGCTGCGGGCCGTGCACGCCGCCCTGGCCGAGGCCACCGACCCGGAGCGCGACCCCGACCGCCGGGCCTGGCATCACGCCCACGCCGCCGACGGGCCCGACGACGAGGTCGCGACCGAGCTCGCACGGTCGGCCGACCGCGCCCTGGCCCGGGGCGGGCCGTCCGCCGCGGCCGCCTTCCTGGAGCGCGCGGCCGAGCTCACCCTCGACGGCGCCCGCCGCAGCGCCCTGCTGGTGGCGGCCGCCTCGGCCCGGCTCGACGCCGGCGCCTACGCCCGCGTGCCGGAGCTGCTCGGCGCGGCCGAGCTGGGCCCGATCGAGCCGCTCCAGCAGGCCCGCGTCGAACGTCTCCGGGCCCAGGTCACCTTCATGCTCACACCGGGCCGGGCGGCCGGCCCGCCGCTGCTGACCGCGGCCCACCGGCTGGCGCCGCTCGACCCGGCGGCCGCCCGCGACGCGTTTCTCAGCGCGATCGGCGCCGCCGTCTACGCGGGCCGGTTCGGCGGTGACGACCTGCGGGTCGCGGCCCGGGCCGCCCGCGCCGGGCTGGCCGCTGTGGGCGACGGCGACCCGAGAAGCGCCGGCCGGTCGTTTCCCGATCTGCTCCTGGCCGCCCTCGTCTCCTGGATCCTGGACGATCGGGCGACCGCCCGGCCGCTGATGCGGCGGGCCCTCGACGCCCTCGTCCCGGCGGAGCACATCGGCCTGCTCTGGTTGATCCAGCCCATGGTGCACGAGCTGTTCCGGATGGACCTGGCCTATCAGCTGAGCGCCGAGGCCGTGACCCAGGCCCGGCGGACCGGTGTGCTCCGGCTGCTGCCGGCCGCGCTGACCCTGCGCTCGGGCAGCCTGCTCTACGCCGGCCGTTTCGCCGACGCCGCGAACCTGCTCGACGAGGGCGACGCCATGACCCGGGCCACCGCCGCCCCGTTGCAACAGTCGGCCGGCCTGGCCCTGGCCGCCTATCGGGGCCGGGAACAGCCGGCCATGCGCCTCATCGAGGCCAAGCTGCGCGACGCGACGGCCCGCCGCGACGGCCGGCTGCACACGCTGGCCCATCACGTGAAGGCCGCACTCTACAACGGGCTCGGCGAGCATCGCGTGGCTTTGGAGGCGGCGCGGGAGGCCGCGGCGTACACCGACCTGGGTCTTCCGCATTTTCCGCTGCGCGAGATGGCCGAGGCGGCGGCGCGGCTGGGCGAGCACGAGGTCGCGGCCGAGGCGCGCGACCGCCTGGCCGAGCGGACGGCCGGCCTGCGGACGAGATGGGCGCTGGGAACGCAGGCGATCGCGGACGCGCTTGCCACCCCGGGGCCGGCCGCCGAGGACAGTTACCGCGAGGCCATCGCCCACCTGTCGGTCACCGAGACGACCACAGAGTCATTCCGGGCGCGATTGCTGTACGGCGAGTGGCTGCGCCGTGCGAACCGGCATCCGGCGGCCCGGACCGAGCTGCGCGCGGCCCACCAGGCGTTCGGCGCCATGGGGGCCGAGGGCTTCGCCGACCGGGCCCGGCGGGAGCTGGCCCTGACCGGCGAGACGGTCCGCAAGCCGGTGGC
This sequence comes from Actinoplanes sp. CA-131856, assembly GCF_050956135.1. Classification (GTDB taxonomy): domain Bacteria; phylum Actinomycetota; class Actinomycetes; order Mycobacteriales; family Micromonosporaceae; genus Actinoplanes. The sequence continues at coordinate 2,758,495 of NZ_CP191849.1, forward strand.
CGACGCCCGTAAGGACCTGACCGCGCAGGAGACGGCGATCATCCGCCTGGCCGTCGGCGGCCGCACCAACCCGGAGATCGGCGCGGCTCTGTTCCTCAGCTCCCGCACCGTCGAATGGCACATGCGCAAGATCTTCACCAAGATGGGCGTGAGCTCGCGCCGGGAGCTGGCCGCTACGTGGTCCGACGGGCCGGAACCGGCGCCGGCTCCTTGACCGCCTCCAGCCGCAGCAGAGTGGTCAGGCGGCGCGCGCCCACCCGGGTGAGGGAGCGGAGCACCTGCTGCAACTCGCGGGCGTCGGCGGCGGCGATGTGCAGCAGCACGTCCTCGGGCCCGGTCACCGCGTCGGCCCGCAGCACGGCCGGGATGCCGGCGAGGGCCTCGGCGAACCGGGCGTCGCCCTCGTCCGAGTGCTCGGCCAGGGCGACCAGCACGAACGCCTCGACCCGGGCGCCCGCTTTGTCGGGGTCGACCAGGGCCCGTACGCCGATGATGACGCCCTCGGCGCGCAAGCGCTGGACACGCCGGAGCGTGGCCGCCGGCGAGAGCTGGAGTCGGCGGGCCAGCTCGATGTTGGGCAGATCGCCCTCGCGTTGCAGCAGGTCGAGGATCGCGCAATCTTTCTCGTCCAACGGCGTCATTTCCTCACAATAGTTGCGTGAAAACGCCGCTGCTTGCGTGAAATCGGTGGGTCTCGGCACCGTGGCGTTCATGGTCGGAAAAGAATGGGCCCTCGTCGCGGTGACCGCGGTGTGGGGTGGCACCTTCCTCACGGTGCAGAAGGGGCTCGAGGTCGCCGGGCCGTGGTCGTTCGTCGGTCTGCGCTTCGGTGTGGCCGCGCTGGCGCTGGCCGCGCTGTCGCCGCACGTCCTGCGCGGGCTGACCCGGCGCGAGCTGGCGGTGGGCTCCGCCGTCGGGGTGGCGCTGGCCGGCGGATACGGGCTGCAGACCGTGGGCCTCCAGTCGATTCCGAGCTCCACGTCGGCCTTTCTCACCGCCCTCTACGTGCCGCTGGTGCCGCTGGGCCTGTGGGCGATGACCCGTCGTACGCCCGGGCCCGGGGCCTGGGCCGGCATCGGGTGTGCCTTCGCCGGCCTGCTGCTGCTCACCGGGGCCACCACCGCCGGCCTGAGGCTGGGCACGGGGGAGGTGGTGACCCTGCTCGGCACGGTCGCCATCGCCGCCGAGATCCTGCTCATCGGCCGCTTCGCCGGCGGCGTCGACGCCCGGCGGGTCACCGTCGTGCAGCTGGCGGTGTGTGCCGTCCTCTGCTTCGCCGTCCGGCCGCTCGCGGGTGAGCCGTTGCCCGCGCCCTCGTGGACGCTGGCCGCGATCGCCGGGGGCCTCGGCGTGGCCAGCGCGCTCATCCAGGTCACGATGAACTGGGCCCAGCGCTCCGTCGCACCGACCCGGGCGACGGTCATCTACGCCGGCGAGCCGGTCTGGGCCGCCCTGATCGGCCGCCTGGCCGGGGAGCGCCTGACCATGGGCACGCTGGCCGGCGGCGTGCTCATCGTGGTGGCCGTCATCGTGTCGGAGCTGCCGTTCCGTGGAACAAGGTCCCGCCCGAAGGTGCTGGAACCTAGGTGATCGACTCTCAGTTCCAGGTCTCGCTGCTCGACCGGTCCCGCACGCGCGCCGGCGAGGCCGACCCGCGAGCGCTCGCGGGGACGGTGGCCCGGGCGGTGAGCGCCGAACGTCTCGGATACGGGCGGTTCTGGGTGGCCGAGCACCACGGGGTGCCCGGGATCGCGGGGTCGGCGCCGGCCGTCCTGCTGACCGCCGTGGCCGGGGCGACGGCGACGATCCGGATCGGCTCGGCCGGGGTGATGTTGCCGCATCATCAGCCGCTCGTGGTGGCCGAGCAGTTCGCGACGCTGTCGGCCTTCGCGCTGGGGCGGGTCGATCTGGGGCTGGGACGGTCGCCGGGGTTCACGCCACCCGTGCGGCGGGCGCTGCGGCAGGTCGACCGGGACTTCGCGGCCGACCTGGCGGAGCTGCGCGGGTTCCTGGACGGGACGTCGGAGGTCGGGCTGCACCCGAGGCCGGACGGCGAGGTGCCGATGTACGTGCTGGCCACCGGCAGCGGGCTGGAGGTCGCGGCGGCGCTCGGGCTGCCGGTGATCGTGGGTGGTCCGATGCTGTGGGACCGGGAGGGTGGGCGGGAAGCGCTGGACCGCTACCGGCGTGGGTTCCGGCCGTCGGCGCGGCAGCCGCGGCCGTGGGTGGCGGTCAGCCTCGACGTGCTGGTGGCCGACACCGCCGAGGAGGCGGCCGACCTGCTTCTGCCGGAGGCGTGGGCGATGGCGCGGAGCCGGACGACCGGGGTGTTCCCGCCCCTGGAGCCGGTGGCCGTGGCCCGGGCCGCCGACCGCACCCCGCGTCAGCAGCAGTACGTCGAGCAGACCATGGCGGCGGCCATCGCCGGCACGCCCCGGCAGGTCGAGAGCCGGTTGGCCGAGCTGCTCGACCGGACGGGCGCGGCCGAGCTGGTCGCCGCCGGCAGCACGCACGACCGGGAGGCCCTGGCCGCCTCGGACGCGGCGCTGGCGGCCCTGTTCAACGCCGTCACCGGGACTGCACTGCGCGGATGATGGTGCCGGGCGAGGTGATCGACGTCCAGTCGGCGCGGACGTCGGCCAGGCGGACCAGCCCGGCCCGGTCGGCGACCACGACCGTGGCGAACGGCAGGACGGAGCGGCCGGTGCCGAGTGTGCCCTCGGCGCCCCAGCTGGCGAAGCCGATGTTGAGCGCGTCGATGAGCGTGTGCCGCGGGTCGGACGCGACGAGATAGCTCAGGTCGTGCCGCCGTTTGATCGCCTCGAGCCGGTCCGGCGCCTGCGGGCTGACCGCGACGAGATGCGCGTCCAGCGCGGCCAGCGCCGGGGCGAGTGTGTACTGGTAGAGCCGCAGGGCGGCGTCGCACTCGGGCGAGCTCGCGTGCCGGAAGAACGCCAGCACGACCGGCCCGGTGTGCCGCAGCCGGTCGAGATGGATCGGCCCGAGGTCGACCTCGACCAGCGGGATGTCGGGCAGGCGGTCGCCGCGGGCGACCATCCGGCTGCGGATCGCGCTGTTCTCGAGTTGCAGCCGGAAGGTCTCGGCGTCGTCGTAGCGCGGGTTCGCCGAGCGCTCGGTGAGTGGAGGCATGGAAACTACAATACCTATCGGTTTTATAGAATATGTTACGGGTGGCTTCGCGGTGTCGGGCGCCGCCGGAGCAGGGCGAACAACGCCACGCTGGCCACTGCCATCGTGGAAATGTTGCCCAAGGTGCTTTCCAGCCGGCGCCATGATGTTCCGGCGAAGTAGCCGCCCAGGACCACGGCCGTCGCCCACAGGGAGCCGCCGAGGGCGTTCGGTACGGCATCAGCGTCATCCCGGCCAGCGCCGGGACCAGCGCTCTGAGGCCGACCCAGCGGCCCGCGACCACCGCCCAGGTGCCGTGGCGGCGGGTGAAAGCCTCGGCCCGGTCCCAGCGCTTCTCGCCGATCAGCCGGCCGGGGCGACTCGCCTTGATGGCGTCGCCGCCGAGGCGGCCTATCTCATAGCCGGCGGAGTCGCCCAGGACGGCCGCGGCTGTCGCCACCGTCAGCAGGACCGGCAGGCTCAGGTGGCCCGTGCCGGCCAGCACACCGCCGAACAGCAGGGCCGCCTCGCCCGGGAACACCAGGCCCACGAACGCCGCCGACTCGACGAAGGCGAGCAACCCGATGACGAGGTAGCCGAGCCACGCCGGCGCCGCCGAGGCCAGGGCCAGCAGCTGGTTCATGAGCGGGCCGCGGCGTGGCAGCCACGTCGTGGTGGTGGCCCGCTTCTTCGACGGCCTGCGCCAGTTCAACGGCGTCCTGGCCGGCGTCACCGCGATGCCGTGGCGCCGTTTCCTGCTGCACAACACCATCGGCGCGGCCCTGTGGGTGGGCTTCTGGGTCTCGGCCGCCTACTTCTTCGGCGCCCAGCTCGTCCGCGTCCTGACCCTGCCCTGGTGGGGAATCGGCCTCGCCCTGGCCGCCACCGGTGTCGCCACCTGGCTCGGCTTCCGGCTCTGGCGGCGCCGCGCAGCCTAGTCATATGTTCAGTTGCCGCGGCCTGCGACAGTTGTCGATTGACTGATGCGGGGGAGCATGAGCGAGTTCTATGTCGATCCGGCCGGGCTGACCGGGCTCTACAACCAGTACGCGCGGGCGTCCGGCGATGCCGTCGACGTGCTCGACTACACCAAGCGGCACTGTGATCTGCCGATGGTCTCCGAAGGGTTCCTGATGATGGTCATCGGGCCCCACAAGGAGGTGTACGAGGAGCTGACCGCCGCCCTGTCGCGGCTCGACTCGCTGACCCGGGGGGCCGGGTCGCAGGTGAACGCGGCGCAGAACGACTACGCGCGCACCGATCAGGGTGCGGCGGCCCGGGTGGACGCTTCCTATCCGGGTGCGAAGGACGTGGCGTACGTCGGTGAGATGCTCGGCCGGCAGCGGCCCGACGCGCACGCCGCGTTCGCCGATGTCGCGGAGCCCACGGCCCGGCTGACGAATCCCGAGTACGCGGTCGGCATCGAGATGTGGTCGATCAATCCGCTGGCCGACCTGGTCAGCCCGGCCGCCTGGCTGCGGCAGATCAGCATCTGGCTGTTCAGCTTCGACCCGCTCGAAGGGTGGGCAAAGGACGTCGGCGGGGACTGGCAGGCGTACACGCACTGTGCCATGGCGATGGGGCACATCGGGGCCGCCTCGCGTGACCTCGGGGCCAACCTGCTCGCCGGGGCCCAGGACGTGCCGGGTGTCTGGCGGGGGCGGGCAGCCGAGGCCGAGCAGGAGTTCCAGTTGCAGCTGGGGCTCGCGGCGGCCGCCCTCAACGACGCCTGCGGGCAGTACAAGCAGCTCTATCTTCAGGCCGCCGAGGCGGTGAAGAAGCTGGTCGACGTGGTCGCGGGGCTGATCACCGACCTGATCGACCTGCTCATCATCATCAACGCGGCCTCGGCCGTGGGCACCGCGCTGATCGAGACCGGTGTCGGCGCGCTGGCCGGGTACTCCGTCGCCGCCTATTACACGTGGCAGGCGTACGACCTCTACAAGCACATCTCGGACTTCTACGGCAAGACCGAAGACATGATCAAGCTGATCGCCGGCTCGATCGGCGCGGTGAAGGCCGACATCGCGGTCAAGGACCTGCCGTCCGTCGCCCCGTACCATCACCCCGCCGGCTACTGAGGAGGATCCTATGAGCGGCGGCATCGCCGACGAGCCCCTGGCCCGCGCGGTCCTGCGCCACCTGGCCGACACCCGGGGCAAGGACGACGCCATGGGCTCCCTCGCCCGCACGGTCCTGTCCGGCGAGGCCGGCCTGCGCGAGGCCGCGAACAATCCGTGGCACGCGCAGGGCCTGGCCGCCGCCTTCGCCAAGTCCCAGCGAGACCTGACCGCCGAGGACCGCGCCCGCTACGAGCGCGAGGCCCGCCGGCTGGCCGGTGGCGAGGAAGAGCGCCGATGAGCCCGATGATGCGATGGCGCCTGGCCGTCCCGTTCATCCTCGTCTCGGCGCTCTTCCTGTTCGGCACCGTGCTCGGCGCGTGGGCCTACTGGTCACGGTGGACCACGGCCGAGCGGCTCATCACCGTCTTCCTGGGTGTCATGTTCGCGGCCAACCTGGCCATCAGCGTCTCCATCGGCACCGATCGCAAGATCACTGACACGCCCTGGCTCCGGATGGGCACAGTGGCGTTGTTCTTCCTTCTGGCGTGCGGCGTCACCGTCGTACGCCGCAATCTCTAGAACCGGCGTACGACGTAGTTCGCGCTGAAGATCTTGCGCTTGCTGATGCGCGAGCCGCTGTGCGGCGAGTCGTACATGTAGCCGTTGCCGGCGTAGATCGCAGCGTGGTATCCGTACGATCCCCGGCGCGAGATGAGCAGATCACCGGGCTGCTTGGCGCTCTTGCTGACCCCTCGGCCGTACCGCTGCTGCGAATCGGCCTTGTGCGGCAGCTTGACGCCGATCGCCTTGCGGTAGACGTACATCGTGTAGCCGGAGCAGTCGAACCGGTGGGGGCCGGCGGCGCCGTACAGATAAAGCTTGCCGACGTGTTTGCGCGCCTCGGCCAGAACCTTGGCTCCCCGGCTCGACGACGGCCTGACCACAGTGACCTTGATCTTGCGGCCGACGTGGCCGGCGAAGACGGCGTTGCCGGTGTAGGTGGTGCGGAAATAGCCAGTCACCTTCGGCACGGCGGTGAAACTGGCCGTGCCACCGCGGTTCAGGTTCCGCGCAGCCCAGGTGACCCATTTACCGTTGCGGTGTGCCTGGAGCCGCACGGTGCCGGAGGTGACCAAGGCGCCGTTGGCCGGGTTCCGATAGGTGACCGTGATCTTCACCGACCGGCCCATGAGGAGCGTCCTGGCGCTGACCGTGGTGCGGATCGAGACCTTCTTCTTCGCCGCGGCTTTTGCAGCGGCCGTGGCTTTTACGGCGGCCGTGGAGCTTGGTGTCGCGGCGGCGCCCGGAGTGGCGACCAGTTGTCCGGCGCCGAGGGTGAGCGACAGGGCGATGGTGCCGGCGCCGACGGATACGCGCCGCCGGCCCGAACAGTTTTCGTGCACGGTAGGGACATCCTTCCGGCACGCCTGCGAGGTTAGCTGTCGGGTTCGGGCGGGAAGGTTGCCCGGCCGCCGGGGCGGCTTCACCCCAAGGCCCGCCTGCGTGCGCGGGCCGATGGTGGTTCCCCCGTCCCTGCCCCGAGTGCCTTCATGGTGTGTCTGGCTTTCGCGGTCCCGGCGACCGGCCCGGGCAGGGCTCGGCGTGAACCTGATCGCCGGGAGCCGGTCAGCGGGTGCGGCCGGCATCACCTTGCTACACCCAGCTTGAGGCAGCCTCGGGTTACCGGGAGTAGTTGGCACATGAGCCGCCGCCCCATTTCCCCGGTTCCGCCACAGTTTCTCGAACAATTGGTATTCGTATAACTACTCTCCGCTTATATTGGCCAGTGAAATAGAGCACATGATTTTTTAGTGAAGGGGGTTCCATCGGCTCTGATCGGCCACGGATGCAAAGGTCAGACCGCGCAGGATGCGGCGTACGTCATCCATGGAGAGCCGTTTGCCGAGCCTCTCGAACTCGGCAAAATGGGTGCCGTCGATGACGAGCGTGCAATAGCCGTTGATGTCGACGCATTTCAGGTTCGCGCCGTCGCGCGGGGCGTTCGCGGTCTTCGGCTTACCGCGCCAGATCGTGAGGCGGCCGCCGGAGGCAAAGTCGTCCCACTCCTGCTTTCCGTTCGGTGCCTTCTGGTCGAGCAGCACCTGGGACGGCATGTCGGTCGGGCTCTGCTGGGCGGCGATCACCTTCCAGCCGGCCGGAAGCCAGCCGAAGGTGTACGGAACGCGGGCCGGCTCGGCCGGGCCGGGCCGTACCGCCTCCACGATGGCCAGGGATTCGGCGCGGCTCAGCGGTTCCCGGGCCGTGCCGGGAAGGAAGGTGGCCCACGCGCTTCCGTCGAATCGCCACGCGAACGCCGTACGGCTGAAGGTCTGTCTCTTGATGCTCGGGTCGTTGAGGCGCAGTTTCGGGTTCGCCTTCATCTTGGCCCGGAGATCGCCGACGTCGGGCAGGGAGTAGGTGAGCTCCCGCTCGACGCCGGGGCGGCCGCCGATGGTGACGCTCCTCGCGGGGCCGAATGTCGCGTCGGACCAGGTGGTCACGCCGAAGTCCTCGATGTCGTACACGCCGGGCCGGTAGAAGGTGAGTGTGCCGTCCGGATACGGGTAGGCGACGCCGTCCGTCTCCAGCGTCTTGCCGTCGCGGTAGACGGGGATCTGCTGGTAGCCGGAGGTGGCCGTGCCGGCCGGGCCGATCGTCCACCGGCCGACACGGGTCTCGCCGATGGTGAAGCCGAGGCCGGTCGGCTGGCTGAAGCTCTTGACCGCCACCGCGCGCGACGGTGTCGGCGCGGCCGCCGGGGCGTCGGGCAGCGCGGCCTGCGGTGCCGCGCCCGTAAGCACGGTGATCAGGGCGACCGTGACGGCGGCGGCGCCACCGGCTCCGGCCGCGGCCGCCCACCGGCGCCGGGAGCGGACCCGTTGGGCGCGGGCGATGATGTCGGCGGCGCTGGTCCGAGGCGGCGGGGCGCCCTCCTGGACCGACTCGAGCACGTCATCGATGCGATACGACATGGTCCACTCCCGTCTCGGCGATCTCGGCGTTCAGGACGGCGCGCAGGGTGTCCAGCCCCCGGCTCGTCTGGCTCTTGACGGTGCCGGGCGCGCAGCCGAGCACCTCGGCGGTCTCCTCCAGGCTCAGGCCCTCGAGGAACCGCAGCACCAGGGCGGCCCGCTGCCGTGGCGGCACCTGGCGCAGGGCGGCCCGCATGCGCAATCGCTCGTCGACGTCGCCCGAGGAGTCACGGACGGCCACATCGGGGAACGCCTCACCGACGGTGTGCTCGCGGCGCCACGGCCGGCGTTTCTCACCGATCGCCGCCCGGACCACCGCCTTGCGGGCGTACGCCTCGGGGGAAGTGATCTTGTCCCACTTCAGATAGAGCCGTGTCAGCGCGCCGGACACCGCGTCCTCGGCCGCCTGCCAGTCACCACAGGTGACGTAGGCGAGCGTGCGGAGGGGCTGGAACCGGGCCCGTACGAACTCGCGAAATCCCTCTTCTGACTCGGCATCCACCGGCCGGTCTCCTCTCGTCGAGACCCATTCGTCGAGACCTAGAGGAAGCGGGCGGTGCTCGAGGTTGCACCAACGGCCAAAATTCTTCGGGCCATCGTACGGAGTGGAGCGGCGCCCACCCCGGCCGCGTGAACCGGGGTGGGCGATGGGACCTGCTAAGCCGTGCAGGTGATGAACGGTGTGCTGGTGGGGCCGGAGGCGATGAAGCCGAACTCGGCGGTGGCGCCCGGAGCGAGGGAGCCGTTCCAGGCGGCGTTGCGGATGGTGGCCAGCGAGCCGTTCATCGTGAGGTTGCCACCCCAGACCTGGCTGATCGACTGGCCGGAGGACAGGGTCCAGGAGACCGACCAGCTGGTGACCGCGCTGCCGCCGGCCTTGACGGTGACCTGGCCCTGGAAGCCGCCCTGCCAGGAGCTCGTCGTCACGTAGGTCGCGCCGCACGCGCCGGCCGGCGGGGGAGTGGTCGGTGGCGCCGTGGTGGGAGGCGTTGTGGTGGGAGGGGTGGTGGTCGGAGGGGTCGTGGGCGGCGTCGTCGGCGGGGTGGTGGGGCCGGTGGTCGGCGGGAGCGGGGCTCCGGTGGCCAGGCTGGCGGCCAGGTCGGGCTGGAACGATCCAGCGGCGTAGCGGCAGCCGTCGGCCTCGCCCGGGGGCTTCACCCACAGGAAGGCGTCGATGTTCGCGTCGCCGGTGTCGAGCGTGGGATAGCGGCCGATCCGGCGGTCGGTGTTGTCGTCGCCGCACCAGTCGCCGGCCGCGCCGCCGTTGCGGCTGGTGTCGATGACCTGGCGCTTGCCGCTGATGCCGCGGCCGTTCAGCGCGCTCAGGACCGAGCGGCCGAACGCGGTCTCGTTCGCCGTGGACTGGTAGTTCGAGACGTTGGTGTAGAAGCCGTCGCCGTCGGCCACGCCCGCGTTGGCCAGCCGGCCCGCCTGGTCGGCGGCGGTGTTCCAGGCCGAGTGGCCGCCGTCCAGATAGACCTTGGCGCCGGCCGCCTTCAGGGTGCGGGTCGCGGTCGCCAGCGCCTGGTTGCGGGCGGTGAGCTCGCTCGCGCTGAGGCAGGTCTGCAGGGCGATCGAGTCGGGCTCGAGCATGATCAGCGTGGTGCGCCCGGCCAGGCCGGCGGCGATGTTGGTGACCCAGGTCTGGTACTGGGTCAGGTCGGGGGCGCCGCCGGCGCTGGCGCCGCCGCAGTCACGGTTCGGGATGCCGTACAGGGTCAGCGCGGGGACCTGGCCGGCGGCGGAGGCCGCGCCGACGTACGAGGAGACCTCGGCCTGAACGGTGTTGAGGTTGAAGTTGGACAGCCAGCGCGTGGCGGGCTGGCTGGCGATCCGGGAGCTGATCAGAGCCGTACGGGAATCGCCGGGGTTGGCGGCGACCCAGCGGGCGACGGCCGTGCTGGGATCGCGGTAGAGGGTGCCGGAGAGAGTTCCGGCGTTGGCGGTGCCGGCACTGACGCCGACGGCGGCCGCGGCGGTGGCGCACGCGACCGCCGTGGCGGCGATGGTCGATCGGGGGATACGCACGGTGGCTTCCTTCCGGGGAGTTTGGGAGCGCTCCCGAACGGTAACCCGCCGATCGAACCTTCTCAATGCGGCGCTAGAAAGTCCTGCTCCGCTGGTTGATGCCGAGCGGGCCGTACGGGTAGTCGTTCGGCCGCGGATCGCTCGCCTCGTCGAGAGTCGCGGCCTCCTCGGCGGTGAGGTGCAGCCCGGCCGCGCGGAGATTGGCCTCCAGCTGGTCGAGGGTGCGGGCGCCCAGGATGGTCGACGTGACGCCGGGACGGTCGGTCACCCAGGACAGCGCCACCTCGGCCATCGACACGCCACGGTCCTCGGCGATCCGCTGCACGGCCTCGACCACGTCCCAGGTGCGCGCGACATTGCGGCGGTCGTACGCCTCCATGCCCCGCTCCGGGTTGTCACCGAGACGGGTGGCGCCGGTCGGGCGCTGATCGCGCTGGTACTTCCCGGTCAGCCAGCCACCACCGAGCGGGCTCCACGGCAGCAGGCCGATCCCGGCGTCCAGGGAGGCCGGGACGACCTCGTACTCGATCTCGCGCACCAGCAGGTTGTATTGGGGCTGAAGGCTGACCGGGCCGACGAGCCCGAGCTCGCGGGCCAGAGCGACCGCCTTGGTGAGCTGCCAGCCGGTGAAGTTGGAGAAGCCGTAGTAGCGGACCTTCCCGGCCCGGACGAACCCGTCGAGGGTCCGGAGCGTCTCGTCGAGCGGCGTCATCGGATCCCACGAGTGCGCCTGGTAGAGATCGACGGCCTCGACCCCGAGCCGGCCGAGGGAGGCGTCGAGCGCCCGGGTGAGGTGCCGGGCGGACAGCCCCGCGCCGTTGGGGTCGTCCGCCATCGGAAAACGGCCCTTGGTGGCGAGCACGACGGCCTCGGTGACATCGGCCGGCCGTGAGGACAGCCAGCGCCCGATGATCCGCTCCGACTCACCGGCCGAGTAGACGTCGGCGGTGTCGACGAAGGTGCCACCGGCCTCGACGAACCGGTCGAGCTGGGCGTGCGACACCTTCTCGTCGGATTCGTTACCGAAGGTCATCGTTCCCAGGCAGAGCGAGGAGACGGCGCATCCGCTGCGCCCAAGCGTGCGATATTCCATGCCTGTGCAAATACCTTGCCCGGCGATCCTCAAACGCCGCCGCCCCGGGGGTCACTTCTTGCCGGGCTTCTTCCCGGGCTTTTTGGCGGGGGCGGCCTTCTTCGGGGCCTTCGCCTTCGGCTTGCCTTTCGCTTCAGCTTTGGGCGGGGCGGCGAGCGAGATCGTACGGACGGAGGGCCCACCCGGCGCGGCGGCGGGCCGGGTGAACTGGGGCTGGTTGGCCGTGCCCTTGACCGGCGTGGTGGCCGTCCTGGTGGCGGGTGAGGCGGGTGAGCTGGGTCCGCCTGTCGCCGGTGAGGTGGCGGTGCCGGTGGTGGGCGCCGCTGCCGCGCCGGCGGCCTGAACCGGCTGCGCCGGACGGCCGTCGGCCCACCAGGCGCCGCCCGCCGTGAGCATGCCAGCGGCCACACCGGCGGCGATGAGCGTTTTCCGGGTGCGCCAGCGTGCGGGGACCTCCGGCAGTCGGCGTCGCGCCGACAGCTCCGGCCGTGTGTGCTCGGAAAGCTCCGGCAGCCGGCGGGCGGGAGCCACCGCCAGCGGCGCCGTCGCGCCGCGCAGCAGAGTTGCCGAGGGCAGGCCGGCGAGCTCGCCGAGCACCTCCGAGACCTCGATCGAGCTGGGCCGGTCGGCGGCGTTCTTCGTCAGGCAGCGCGCCACCAACCGGCGCACCCCGGACGGCAAGCCCGCGATCGGCGGCAGCGGGTCCGGCTTCGCGTAGACGTGCGCCCGCACCATCTGGGTCACCGTCGAGGCGTCCCAGGGCATCCGCCCGGCCAGGGTCAGATGGAGCAACAGCCCGAGGGCGTACACATCGGTGGCCGGACGGACCGGTCCGCCCACGATGCGCTCCGGCGCGAGATAGGCGGGGGTGCCCAGCACCTGACCGTCCTGGCCGTCGAGCACGCCGACCGTGGCCGAGATGCCGAAGTCGACCAGCTTCACACCGCTGCCGGTGACCATGATGTTGGCCGGCTTCACGTCACGGTGCACGATGCCGTCGGCGTGCGCCGCGGCCAGAGCGGCCGCCACCTGCGCCCCGACCAGCACGGCGACCTTCCACGGGAGCGGCCCGCCGGTGAGCATGTCGGCCAGGGTCCGGCCGTCCACCAGCTCCATCACGACGTACGACAGCGTGTGCCCACTGTCGGCGAACTCGCCGTAGTCGTAGACGGCGACCACGTTCACGTGACGCAACCGCGCCACCGCCCGCGCCTCGTCCCGGATCCGCCGGCGCAGCTCGGGATCGCCGGCGAGCGAGGGCGACAGCACCTTCACCGCCACCTCACGGCCGAGCACCTCGTCGTCGGCCCGCCACACGACGGCCATGCCGCCGCGGCCGAGCTGTTCGCCGAGCCGGTACCGCCCCGCGATGAGTTGTCCGCTCTCCACGGGCCGTCTCCGTTCCCCGGGGCGCCGGCCTGAAACTCGTAAATACGTTTGCCGACCCGCGGCGGGGGCCCTACCTTAGACCGTGTGTCGTTTGGGGTTGTTGAGTAGCAAGGTCATTCGTTGACCTGGCGTGGATGACGTGGAGAAGTACTGCCCGGATGCGTTGTGGCATCTCGCCCAACCGTTGCTGCCTGCGCATCCGGAAAGGCATCAGGGTGGTGGCCGGCGGCGCACTGATGACCGGGCGATGCTCGCGGCGATCGTCTACGTGCTGGAGTCCGGCTGCTCGTGGCGCAAGCTGCCTGGGTCGTTCCCGGTGCACTGGCGTACCGCGCACCGCCGGTTCTCCGAGTGGGTCAGCCTTGGCGTGATGACCCGTCTGCATCAGGCGATGCTGGACATCCTGGGTGTCGCCGGGCAGATCGACTGGTCGCGGGCGAGTATCGACAGCATGCACGTCCGCGCGCTCAAAAGGGGAATCTGACCGGGCCCAGTCCGGTAGACCGGGGCAAGCCCGGCTCCAAGATCCACGCCATCAGCGAACGCGGTGGACTGCCTGTTCACGTGGACATCTCCGCCGCCAACCTCAACGACCACAAGATGCTGCAGGACATGGTCGACGGCCTCCGGCCGATCCGTCAGCCCGCCGGCCGCCCACGCAAACGGCCGGCGAAGCTGCACGGCGACAAGGGCTACGCCTACCCCGGATGCCGCGAATTGCTGCGTGAGCGCAACATCGTGCCGCGCATCGCCCGGCCGGGCATCGAGTCGTCGAAGCACCTGGGCCGGCACCGCTACGTCATCGAACGCTGCCTGGAATGGACCACCAGATTCCGGCGCCTGGCCCGCCGCTACGAGCGCAAGGCTTCCCACTACCTCGGATTCCTGCGCCTGGCCTGCGCTCTAATCTGCTTCCGACGCGCCACCCGGCTCAACCTGCTGGCCAGCAACAACCCCAACTGACACACGGTCTTAGTCATCAGCACCGACGCCCGAACGATTCGATCAGGAGCTTCCGATGATTCGCAGTTATCTCGCCCCCGAACCGCAGCATCTGCTGCCGGCGGTGGCTGTCTGCGTCCTCGAGGAGCAGTTCGGCCGGCTCGCACCATCGGGAGGCGTCGTCTAGCGCCCGGCTTTAAAGGCCGCCTCCTGATCTCGGGAAGGCGGCCTTTTTGTTTTCGATGGACCCGTGGAGCAGCGGAACGCTCGTCGCCCTCTCAAGGCGGAGACGCCGGTTCGATCCCGGTCGGGTCTACAAATGGCAGGTCCTCGTAGCCCAACGGTAGAGGCACGACGTCGAGGGCGTCGACAGTGCGCGTTCGAATCGCGCCGAGGACACGAACGGGATGTGGCCCAGGTGGTAGGGCGCCGGTCTTGGGAACCGGAAGCCGGGAGTTCGAGTCTCCCCATCCCGACTGTGGCCGTAGCGCAGAGGCAGGCGCGCCGGTTTGTGGAGCCGGAGTACGCGGGTTCGAATCCCGCCGGTCACCTTCGTGGGAGCGCCGACGCTGGAGAGTCGGGCCCGCCTGTAAAGCGGGTGCAATGCTGAGCGGGTTCGAATCCCGCCTCCCGCACATTTTATGCCGAGCGCTGTGGGGGGATGGCCGGGACGGAGGCCGAGATGGCTGTGCCGCTGCCGGGCTCGGACTCGATGATCAGGCGGCCGGCCAGGCGCTGGACGCGCTGGCGCATGCCGGTCAAGCCGAAACCGCCGTTCGGGGAGCCGTGGAGGCGTTCGGCTGTGGGGTCGAAGCCGGCCCCGTCGTCCCGTACGTCCAATGTCACCTGGTTTTCCATGTAGGACAGGGTCAAGGTGACCTCGGTGGCTCGCGCGTGTTTGGCCACGTTCGTCAGGGACTCCTGGGCGGTGCGCAGCAGTGCCACCTCGATGTCGGGGTGGAGCGGGCGGGCGTCGCCGGTGGTGGTCAGGGCGGCGTCGATCTGGTTGGCCTGTGACCAGCGGTGGGCCAGATCTTCGATGGCGCCGGGGAGGTGGGTGTCGGCCAGCATCGACGGCTCCATCGCGTGGACGGTTCGGCGGGCCTCGGTGAGGCTCTCGCGGGCCAGGGTGATGGCGTTCGTCATGTGGCGGCGGTCCATGGTGTGCTCGGCCGCCTGGAGCTGGGTGATGATGCCGGCCAGGCCCTGGGCCAGAGTGTCGTGGATTTCGCGGGCCATGCGCTGCCGCTCGTCCAGCACCCCGGCCTCGCGCGCGTGGATCAGCAGCTGGGCGTGCAGCTCGGCGTTCTCCTGGAGTGCCTGCCTCAGCCTCTCGTTGCGCTGATAGGTCAGATCGGCAAAGAAGAAGAAAGCGCTTGCGAGTACGACACTGAGCACGCTTACGGCGAGCCATTCCCACCAGGCGCCTTCGGCCACGCCGGCGGCGCCGCCCAGATAGGCCACCGCCGAGATGGCCGCCGTGGCGGCGACGCCGGCGTAGCGTGCGCGGCCGCTCAGATAGACGAAAGCCTGTGGGTAGCCGATGAAGGCGAACAGGCCGAAGAAAGGCGCCAATGCCACCAGGCCGGCGGTGAGCGCCATCAGCACCGCGTAGTAGAAACCCGCTCGTGGGCGGAGCAGCCAGAGGGCGACGGCGGCCGAGAGCCCGAGCACCGCGGGAAGGTGCTCGGGCCGTTGGAGCAGCGTGAGGAGGAGGCTGATCGCCAGCAGGACGTACGGCAGCACGGTGAAGACCGCGATCTCCCGGCGTTCCCAGCGATCGAGCTCCGTGCTCACACCCCCAGCATGACAGGTGTTTCAGGCGACGATCCGGAGCGGATTTTCCAGGAGCCCGGTGAGGGTGGCGAGGAATCGGGCGGCCAGGGCGCCGTCGATGATGCGGTGATCGGCGGTGAGCGTGTAGCGCAGGCGCCGGCGGGTCACCGGCGCGCCGCCGGCCAGGGTGAGCTCGTCGCGGACGGTGCCGACGGCGAGGATCGCGCCCTGCGGTGGATTGATGATCGCGGTGAAGTGCTCCACGCCGTACATGCCGAGGTTGCTGATGGTGAAGGTGCCGTCGTTCATCTCGGCGGTGGTCAGCTTGCGGGCGGACGCCCTGGCGACGAGGTCGCGGGTGGTGGCGGCGATGGTGGTGACGGCGGCCCGGTCGGCGTCGCGGACGACGGGGACGACCAGGCCGGCCGGTGAGTCGACGGCGATGCCGACATGGACGTGGTCGTGCACGAGCGTTCCGCCGCGGCCGTCCGGGGAGTACGACGCGTTGACGCCGGGATGGGCCCGCAGCGACAGGGCGACGGCGCGGACGAGGAGGTCGTTCAGGCTGACCTTGCCGGCGTGGGCCTCGTTGACGCGGGCGCGGAGGTCGAGCAGGTCGCCGACGTCGGCCGAGGCGGTCGCGGTGAACGTGGGAACCGCGGTGCTCGCGGTCAGCCGCGAAGTGAGCGACTGCCGGATCGCGTCGAAGGGCACGGTCGCGGAGGAGGGCACCATCGCGGAGGAAGGCGCCGCCGCGGAGGAGGGCGCCGCCGCGGAGGAGGGCGCCGTCTCGGGGAAGGGGGCCGGCGACGGATCTGCGGTGGGGGAGTTGACGGCGGCGTCGAGGTCGGCGCGCACGATGCGGCCGCCCGGGCCGGTGCCGGTCACCGTGGCGAGGTCGATGCCGCGCTCCCGCGCGACCTTGCGAACGAGAGGGGTGGCCGCGCGCCGCTCGGGTCGCGAGGCCGGCGGCGCCGCGGTGGGGACGGCCGCGGTAGGAACGGCGGCGGCGGGGACGGCCGCGATGGGGGCGGTGGTGGGGTCGCCGGTGCTGAGGCGGGCTATGGGGGTGCCGATCGCGGCGGTCTGGCCCTCGGCGACGAGGATCTCGGTCAGGGTGCCGGCGTCGTATGCCTCCTGTTCCATCAAGGCCTTGTCGGTCTCGATCTCGACCAGCACGTCGCCGGGACGTACCGTGTCGCCGGGCTTCTTGTGCCAGGTCGCTATCGCGCCCTCGGTCATGGTGTCGGAGAGGCGGGGCATCAGGATGTCGATCATGGTTCTCTCTCAGGAGCGCCGGGAAACGGTTTCGCGGATGGCGGTGATCGCGTCGTCGGCCGAGGGCAGGGCCGCGGTCTCCAGGGTCTTCGCGTACGGCAGGGGAACCTCGGCCATGGCCACCCGGCGGACCGGGGCGTCGAGCCAGTCGAAGGCGCCGTCGCTGATGGTGGCGGCGATCTCGGCGCCGATCCCGTAGGTGAGCCAGTCGTCCTCGAGCACGACCGCGCAGTTCGTCTTGCGCACCGAGGCCACGATGGTCTCCCGGTCGAGCGGGCGCAGGCTGCGCAGGTCGACCACCTCGACGTCGATGCCCTCGCCGGCCAGGCGCTCGGCCACCTGCAGGGCGACGGCGGCCATCCGGGAGTACGCCACCACGGTCACGTCGGTGCCCTCGCGGGTGACGGCGGCCCGGCCGATCTCGGCCGGCCCGAGGTCGTCGGGCACCTCGCCGGTGGTGTTGTAGAGAGCGAGGTTCTCCAGCACGAGCACCGGGTCGTCGTCGCGGATCGCGGCCAGCATGAGCGCCTTCGCGTCGGCCGGGCTCGAGGGCGCGACCACCTTCAGGCCGGGCACGAAGGCGTAGTACAGCTCGATGTTCTGCGAATGGGTGGCGCCGAGTTGCTGGCCGCCGCCACCGGGCGTACGAATGACCATCGGCACCCGGCACTGGCCGCCGAACATGCCGTAGATCTTGGCCGCGTGGTTGACGATCTGGTCGAGGGCCAGCAGCGAGAAGTTGATCGTCATGATCTCCACGACCGGGCGCAGCCCCAGCATGGCGGCGCCGACCGCGGCCCCGGTGAAGCCCTCCTCGGCGATCGGGGTGTCCCGGACCCGCTTCGGGCCGAACTCGGCGAGCATCCCCGCCGTGATCTTGTACGAGCCCTCGAAGCGGCCGATCTCCTCGCCGATCAGAAACACGGACTCGTCGCGCAGCATCTCGGAGCGGAGCGCGTCGTGCAGGGCCTGGCGATAGCTGATCACGCTCATGCCGGCACCCCCGCCCGGAACAGCGCCTCGCCGGGCAGGCGGCGGGAGTCGTTGGGCACCGGGGTGGCGTACGTGTGGTCGAAGAGCGTGGACACGTCCGGATGCGGGCTGGCGGCGGCGAAACGGACCGCCTCGTCGACCGTGGCGATCGCGCCGGCGTCGATCTCGGCGATGAGCTCGTCGGTCAGAAGACCTTCCTGGTGCAGCTTGACGGCGTACGCGGCAATCGGATCCTTGCTCTTGAGGGCTTCCGCCTCCTCGCGGGTGCGATAGCGCGCCGGATCGACGACGGAGTGGCCCTTGAGGCGGCCCGAGACGGTCTCCAGCAGATAAGGCCGGCCCGAACGCGCGCTCTCCACGGCGGTCAGCGCCGCCTCGAACACCGCGGCCGGATCGTTGCCGTCGACCCGGGCCGAGGCCATCCGATAGGCGGCGGCGCGTTTGTACAGGTCGGGCTCGGCCGAGGACTGCTCGACGGTGGTGCCCATGCCGAGGCCGTTGTTGACGATGACGTACACGACGGGCAGCCCCCACAGCGCGGCGAGGTTGAGCGACTCGTGGAACGCGCCGATGTTCGTGGTGCCGTCGCCCATGAGGCAGACCACCGCCTCGGTGCCGCCGCGGTAGTCGATGGCGAGGGCGGCGCCGGTGGCCAGCGGGACCTGGCCGCCGACGATGCCGTAGCCGCCCATGAAGCGGGAGCCGATGTCGAACATGTGCATCGACCCGCCCCAGCCCTTCGAGACGCCGTCCGACCGCCCGTACAGCTCGGCCATGACCCGGCCCGGCGCGATGCCCCGGGCCAGCGCATATCCGTGCTCGCGGTAGTTGGTGAACACGTAGTCGCCCGGTGTCAGCGCGGCCATGAGCCCGGCGACGGTGGCCTCCTCGCCGAGGTTCAGATGGCAGTAGCCGCCGACCTCCGCCTCGGTGTAGGCGCGGGCCGCGCGCTCCTCGAACCGCCTGATCAGCACCATCTGCCGGTAGAACCCGAGCAGCCTGTCGGTAGGGGGCATGGCATCTCCTATAATGAAACGCGAACCGGTTCATTATACGAGGGGATCCGCCATGACCGAGCCGGCACGCAAACGAGGACGTCCGACCAGCGCCGAGCGCGCCCAGCGAAGGGACGACATTCTCGATTCGGCCGTACGCCTGTTCATCGCCCGCGGGTTCGAACGGGTCACCCTGGACGACGTCGTCGCCGAGGCGCACGTCACCAAGCGCACGATCTACGCCTACTTCGGCGACCGCACCGAGATCTTCCTGGCCGCCGTCGAACGGCTCCGCGTCCGGACCCTCGCGCCGCCCGACCAGGAGGACGACCTCATCGGGATGGCCGGCAAGGTGGTCTTCACGCTGCACTCGGACGAGGCCGTGGGCCTGCACCGGCTGATGATCGCCGAGGCGTTCCGGTTCCCCCGCCTCGCGAAGGGCTTCTACGACGACGGGCCGCGCGGCTACATCGCCGCGCTCGGGGCCCGCCTCGACCCGCCCGACGAGGGGCTCGCGGAGGCCTTGTTCACCCTCCTGCTCGGCGAGCCGCACCGGCGGCGGCTTCTCGGGCTGACGGCCGCACCGACGCGGAGGGCGGCGGCCGCTCATGCGCGGCGCGCGGTGGAGCTCCTCATGCCGTACACCCGAACGGAGATCTCGTGAAAGTCGATCTGTCGCTCTATCTCGTCACCGACGCCCGCCTGGCCGCATCCTCCGGTCACGACCTCGCCGCTCTGGTGCTCGCCGCCGCCGATCCCGGTGCGGCCGCCCGCCGGCTGCGTACCCCGGAGGCGGCGGCGTGATCCCCCGGGTGTTGAGCATCGCCGGCACCGACCCCACCGGAGGCGCGGGAGTCCAGGCCGATCTGAAGAGCATCGCGGCCAACGGCGGCTACGGCATGGCGGTCGTCACCGCCTTGGTCGCCCAGAACACGCAAGGCGTGCGAACGGTCCACGTGCCGCCGGTGCCGTTCCTGGCCGAGCAGCTCGCCGCGGTGTCCGACGACGTCGCGATCGACGCCGTGAAGATCGGGATGCTGGCCACTGCCGAGGTGATCGCGACGGTCCGGAACTGGCTGGACCGGGTCCGGCCGCCCGTGGTGGTGCTCGACTCGGTGATGGTCTCGACCAGCGGCGACCGGCTCCTCGATCCCGGGGCCGAGGCCGGCCTGCGCGAGCTGGCCGCCGTGGCCACCCTCATCACGCCCAACCTGACGGAACTGGCGATCCTGGCCGGCGAGCCGCCGCCCGAGGACTGGCCGGCGGCGCTGGCACAGGCCGGCCGCGTCTCGGCCGGCCTCGGGGTGCGCGTGTTCGTCAAAGGCGGCCATCTGCCGGGCTCGACCTCGCCGGACGCGCTGGTCGACGGCGCGAGCGTCGTGGAGTTCCCCGGCGTACGGATCGAGACGACCGGCACACACGGCACCGGCTGCTCGCTTTCGGCCGCGCTCGCCACCCGCTACGCCGCCCACGGCGACTGGGAGCTCGCGGCGGCCGAGTCGAAGCGCTGGCTCACCGAGAGCATCCGGCACGGCGCCGGCCTCGGCGTCGGCCGGGGACGCGGCCCGGTCAGCCATTTCGCCGGGCTGTGGCAGCGGGGCGGACTCGCCACCCGGCTCACGGGCGAGGAGGTCGCCGCCGAGTGGTGGGAGGACATCCGCGACATCCGGCGCGACATCGACGACCTGCCGTTCGTCCGCGCGCTCGGCGACGGCACCCTCGACCGGGAGGCCTTCGTCTGGTACCTGGCGCAGGACGCCCTCTACCTGCGCGACTACGCCCGCGTGCTCGCCGAGGCGAGCCGGCTCGCGCCGACCCGGGAGGAACAGGCGTTCTGGGCGGCCGGCGCGCAGATGGCGATCGTCGGCGAGATGCGGTTGCACGAGAGCTGGCTCCCGGCCGGCGCCCTCGAGCAGACCTCACCGGCCGCCGCCACGACCGCCTATCTGAACCATTTGCTGGCCACCGGCGCCCGCGGCGACTACGGCACCCTGGTCGCGGCGCTGCTGCCCTGCTTCTGGCTCTATCAGGACGTGGGCACCCGGCTCCACCCGCTCTCGCACGCCGAGCATCCCTTCCGGTCCTGGCTCGACACGTACGCCGACGAGGCGTTTGCCGCCTCGACGCGCCAGGCGGTCGCCATCGTGACCCGGGCCGCGGCCGACGCGAGCGACCACCGGCGGGCGGCCATGCGCGAGGCGTTCCGGGTCTCCGCCGCCCACGAGCGCGCCTTCTTCGCCGCGCCCCCACGGTGAGACGGCGCGGCGGCGTGAGCCGCCGCGCCGGTCATCCGGGACGGGTCAACTCGTACGGCAGGTGACCGTCGGCCAGGTCCAGTTGCCGTTGGCCATGATGGTCACGCCGAAGTTGTTGCCGTTGCCGTTCGGGGTGGCCGTGACGGTGCCGGTGGTGCCGCTGACCGAGGCGTTCCAGCTGTTCTGGATGCTCTGTCCACCGTTGAGGGCGAGCCCGACGGTCCAGTTGCTGGCGTTGCTGACCGCGACGTTGAGGTTGAAGCGGTCACCGAACTGCTGGCCGGCCGAGAGAACCGCCGTGCAGTTGCTGCCGCCGCCGCCCGGGGGCGGGGTGGTCGGGTTGGTGCCGCCGCCGCTGCCCTCGCGGACGGTGATGTCGGAGCTGCCGCTGCTCTGGTAACCCTCGGTGGCCATGATCTGGTACGCCCAGCTGGAGCCGAGGTTCAGGCCGGCGCGGGCCCACGCGTCGAAGTGGTTGGCCGTGGTGATGGTGCCGGAGCTGCGCTTCTGCTGCCGGACGCTCCAGTACTGGTAGAACGTGGCGGTGCCGTCGATCGAGGGCTGGTTGACCCGCTGGCTGCGCAGGATGTCGTAGGTGCCGCCGTCGGTGGTGACGGTGCCCAGCCGGGTGGCGCCGCTGCTGGGGTTGTAGCTGCCGAAGTTCTCGACGATGTAGTACTCGATGAGCGGGTTGCGCGTCCAGCCGTACAGGGCGAGATAGGTGTTGTTGTTGCCCGGGTTGTAGGTGCCCGAGTAGCTGACGGTCCGGCGGGTGCCGGTGGCCCAGCCCTTGCCGCCGACCCAGTTGTTGGTCGAGTTGTTCCAGCTGCTGGAGTACCGGCCGTCGGCGCGCAGCGTCATGCTGGCGTTGCCGCTGT
The DNA here is from genome assembly GCF_050956135.1 of Actinoplanes sp. CA-131856. Taxonomy (GTDB): domain Bacteria; phylum Actinomycetota; class Actinomycetes; order Mycobacteriales; family Micromonosporaceae; genus Actinoplanes. The sequence continues at coordinate 2,780,286 of NZ_CP191849.1, forward strand.
CCTTCCAGAACGAGAAGTAGTAGCCGTTGTGCGTGCCGGTGGCATTCGAGCTGACGGTGCGGTCGGCCTCGGCGTGCGCGACACCGGCAACCATCACGCCGGTGACGGTCAAAGCCAGGGCACAGGCGGCGCCGACCAGAAGCCGGAGCCGGCTGCGGCGGGGGACAGGTGCGGTCATGTGGGTGCGTCCTCCTCGTGAGGGGGCTGCCGGGGAACAGCCCCACGGACATCGAAGTGCGTCTCTGCGAGAGAGTGGACCGTCGACCGCTCCTTGTCAACAACTTCCGGAAACTCAGCGGAAATATCGAACTCGATCTCGGAAGAGTGTTGCCAGGTAGAGCGACATCTCCGATCTTCTCGGTGATGTTGCGGAGATGGATATGAGCCAGGCGCTTCCGAAACTTACGGGATTGTGTACGGCTACTCTCGGTTAGAGTCGAACCACAGGCGCATCGTGTCCCGTTTGGCTCGTCCGCAATGGACGACATGCGATGTGCCGCAGCTCCCGGCCGTTCGGAAGATCTCTGATGGAAGGTGGCGCGGTGACGCACCCCCACGTCGGTGGTCTCTACGGAGAGTAGTGATCAGGGGCCCGTCTGAGAGTGATCAGCACCGCCGGCCACAGCTGAACGGGCAACCGGCTGAACCAAGCGAAGACCCACGGCGAAAAGGACCGCGGGGGAGAGGGGCGTCGGCGGAAGGGCCGTGGGAAGAAGCGGCCCGGGGGAGGAATTGCGAGGGGGAAGCCGGGGGTGGGAGGGTCCGCAGGGAGAAGCGGTGTGGAAAGGCTGCGGCAGGAGAGCGGCGGGTTGTGCCCGCGGAAGTGGTACAAGCGCTGGCCATCGTGGATCTGTGCGTCGATGTCATGCGGCGATCTCAGCGGTTTGGGAGGGTTCGGTGCCAGGTTGATGGCGAGCCCATCTCCGTACGCTTCGGCCGACAACCGAGCACGACAAAAAGACAAGCTCGCTTGTCTTTTTGTCAAGCCAGCAGCACCGTCCGGGCCGGGGGGCTGCTTAGCCCATCCGGTCCCGCCTACCTCGGTCCGCCTGCCCACCCGTCCGCCTGCCCACCCGTCCGCCCGTCCGCCTGCCCGCCTGCCCGCCTGCCCGCCTGCCCGCCTGTCCGTCCGTGCGCCCACCCGCCCGTCTGCTCGTGGTCACGTCCGTCCGCCTGCCCGTCTGCCTGTCTGCCCGCCTGTCCGTCCGCCTGCTCGTCCGTCCGCTTGCTCGTCCGTCCGCCTGCTCGTCCGCTCGTCCGCGTGTCCGTCCGCTCGTCTGTTCGGTTCGCCTGTCCGCCTGTTAGTCCGCCCGTCCAGTTCGGCCCGGCCTTGTCTGAAACCGTCCAATTCGACCCGGCTCAGCTTGAGCCAGCGTGGGGAGGTTCTCGGGCGGAAGGCCATGGCATGAAGCGGCGCGGGGAGAAGCGGCGGTCCCGGGAGAAGCGGCGTAGCCGGAGGGGCTGCGGACAAACGGCCTGGGGAGGAAGGGCACGGGCGGAAGCGGCGCGGTGAGAAAAGCAGCCGCGAGAAGGCGAGCGGTGAGATGGCGGCGTCTTGCTCGGCCGCACGCACTTGGTCGCGCCGTGTTGTGCCGCACCGCACCGCGCCGCACCGCACCGCGCCGCACCGCACCGCAGTGCGCCGCGCTGGGTCACGCAGTGGCGCGCCACTTCGCGCTGCACCGCACTGGGTCAAGCCACTTAGTACCGCGCCACGTTACGACGTATCGCGCTAGCTCGGGCCGCGTCGCAACGCCGCACTGCGCCAGGCCAGGGCTGGGTTGCGCCGTGTCGCGCTTGCTCGGGCTCCGCCGCTCCGCCGCTCCGCCGCTCCGCCGCTCCGCCGCTCCGCCGCTCCGCCGCACCGCGCCGCAATGCAATGCCGCACCGCACCGCAACGCCGCGCCGCAACGCCGCGCCGCAACGCCGCGCCGCAACGCCGCGCCGCAACGCCGCGCCGCAACGCCGCGCCGCAACGCCGCGCCGCAACGCCGCAACGCCGCGCCGCGCTGTAACGCCGGACTGTGCCGTGACGCCGGACTGTGCCGTGACGCCGGACTGTGCCGTGACGCCGGACTGTGTCGTGACGCCGGACTGTGCCGTGACGCCGGACTGTGTCGTGACGCCGGACTGTGCCGTGACGCCGGACTGTGTCGTGACGCCGGACTGTGTCGTGACGCCGGACTGTGTCGTGACGCCGGACTGTGCCGTGACGCCGGACTGTGCCGTGACGCCGGACTGTGTCGTGACGCCGGACTGTGCCGTGACGCCGGACTGTGCCGTGACGCCGGACTGTGCCGGGCAGGCCTCGTTGCGCTCCGGCCGGCGTGGGATTGGGCCGTTTGGGGTTGCTCAGGGGCTGATTCGTGCTGGGCTGAGTCGCGTTGCGTTGGGGTGTGTCGGGTTGGGGTGGGGGGATGGTAATGCAGGATGCGTTTTGGGCTGGGAGCGCCATTCTCTAGAGGATTAGTTCGTTCAGTTGGCTGGGCATTCCGAATCGCCATACCCGGTGCCGCGAAGCTGTTCTTGAGTGGTTGATCGGTAATGTGCGTCTTGCGCCGATCTTGGCGTGAAACCACGACATGGGGTCAATCGGATGCGACAAACTCTCGCGAATGCTCCGGCATTGGCGTTCTATTCTTCATCGTCCGTCGCCGAGGCGGAGTTCATGCTTCCGCTGGTGAATGAGGAAAGCCGGGTCCGCACCATATTGGCGTCCGTTTCCGACGTCATTGTCCGCCTGCCCGTGGCCGGTTCCATAGCCGTCATCGACGGCGGCTCCAGTGATCGGACCGTCGAGATCGTCGACGAGTTCGCGCTCCGCTCGCCTGTGCCGGTCCGGGTTGTCGGCAGCTCCCGCCCGGGCTGGACCGCGGGCGTTCTCCGCGGCGTCGCCACGAGTGTGGCCCGCCGTGTCGGCGTCGGTGACACGCACGTTCTCGGTGCCCGGGCGAGCGTGCTCCTCTCGCACGCCCTCCGCGTCCTCGGCGGTGGCGCGCATGTCGTCACCGTCGGCGGCAACGGCCGGCATGTCACGCTCATGGACCGCGACGTGGCCGCCCTTGTTGTCGGGGACGCCATGCCCGGTGGGCCCGGATCATTGCCCGTGGCCAGGGATACCGCCGACTATGCCGGGTTGCGCATGTCGGCGTACAGCGTCGTCTCGAACCGGCGCGGTCTCCGCGACGACAACACGGACGTCCTGCCGGTGCCGGCATGACGCGGCGGCGCTACCGGTCCCACGAGGGCGAGCACGTGGTGTGGCTGAACTTCAAGGACTCCTCGCATCCCCGGGCCGGAGGAGCCGAGGTCTTCATGCACTCCGTGGCCCGGCGGCTGGCGGGGGAGGGGCAGCGGGTCACCGTGCTCGCCGCCCGTCACGCCGGGGCGCCGCGGGCCGAGACCGCGGACGGGGTGACGGTGCGGCGGATGGGTAACGCGTACACCGTCTACGTGTTCGCCTGGCTCTGGGTTTTTCGGCACCGCAATGGCATCGACGCCATTGTCGACACCTGTAACGGAATCCCTTTCTTCTCGCCCTTGGCGGTGGGCCGGAGAATTCCCGTTCTGGTGCTGATTCATCACGTTCATCAGACGATGTTCGCGCAAAATCTGCCCATTCCGGCAGCCTGGATCGGCCGTTGGGTGGAAAAGGTGGGAAATCGGCTCGTCTACGGGCGCCGCACCATTGCCGTGGTGTCGCCGTCGTCGCGGGCCGAGGTGCGTGGGGCGCTCGGGCTGGTCGGGCCGATCTACATCGCCAACAACGGTCAGGAGCCGCTGTCCGCTCCCGGCGCCGAACGCAGCGGCACCCCGCGCATCGTCGTGGTCGGACGGCTGGCGCCGCACAAGCGATGGGATCTGCTGATCCGTGCGATGCCGCGGGTGGCCGCGACGGTGCCGGACGTCGAACTGCACATCGTCGGCGACGGGCCGTGCCGGGCCGAGCTGGAAGGTCTGATCGGGCCGGGCGACCGGGTGTGGCTGCACGGCCGGCTGCCGCAGGCCGAGCGGGACGAGCTGCTGGCCACCGCCTGGGTGACCGTCTGCACGTCCGAGCTCGAGGGCTGGGGTCTGTCGGTCACCGAGGCCATGAGCCTGGGTGTGCCGGCCGTGGTGCTGGCCGCGCCCGGCCTGCGCGACTCGGTGCGCCACCGGGTCACCGGCTGGGTCGTCCCGCACCCGGATCAGCTGGCGGGGCAGCTCGCGGCCGCGCTCGTCGAGCTCGAGGACCCGGCGGCCGCCAAGGAGTGGGCCGAGCGGTGCCGGTTGTGGGCCGCCCGTTTCGACTGGGACGCCACCACCGACCGGATCGCCAGCCTCCTGATCCACGAGGACTGCCGCCGCGTGCAGGCCGACCGCCGCGCCATCTGTGATCTGTCCACGGTGGCCGATCTGCCGCTCAGCCAGGCCGCCCGGATCGACTACCGCGCGCTGCGCAGCGTCGACCAGATCGACTGGGACGAGCCGGGCGACGGCGATCCCCGGGTTCGGCTCCTGCTGGCCGGCCTCGACGAACGGGACGCGCTCGGGTTGCTGGGCCGGTACGGGCTGGACGTCACCGGCATCGGGGCCCGCGTGGCCCGGCCGGCCGACCTCGTCGGCTGGAAGCGCACCGGCGGGCCCCGGGCGCACGACCTGCGGAAATACTTCGAAGGAGTGTCATGAAGGTAGTGATCCTCGGCGGCAGCAGCTCCCTCGGGCTCGGCGTGGGCGGCCGCTCGTACGCCGTCCGCGCGGGCCGGCTGCTCGACGCCGGCGCCGAGATCCTGCAACTGTCCAGGTCGGCACAGACCGTGGCCGAGGTGGACCGCCGCACCACGGAGCAGATCCGCCGGTTCCGGCCGGACGTCATCATTCTGTCGTTCGGCGCGGCCGAGGGGCACGTCCATCCGAGCCGCGTGCTCCAGGCGCTCCTCGACCGGTTCGGGCCGAAGAGCTGGCGGGGGCCGGCCGGGATGGAGCCGAGGCCGTACTACTCCCGCAGCCCGTTCCGGCGGTGGCGGCAACGGTTCGTCTCCGGCTCGAAGATCACCGTCAAGCGGGCCATCATCGCGGTCACCGGCGGCTATCACCGGCTCGAGTCCGACGACTTCGACCACCGGCTGCGCGACCTGCTCGACGACCTCGGCCCGGCCACCAAGGTGCTGGTCGGCCTGTGGCGCGTCGACGACCACATGTTTCCCCGCTCGAACGCGGTCCTGAGCCATCACGACGCGCTGCTGCGGCGGATCGCCAACGACCGCGACGACCTCGTCTACGTGCAGACCCGTGACGCGGTCCGCTACTGGGACGACTTCCTCCAGGACCACGCCCACCTGAACGACCACGGCCACGACGTCGTCGCCCAGTTGATCTCAGAGAACATCACCGAGAAAGCAGGCACCGGTGCTTGACACGACACTGCTCGACGTGGCGCGGCCGGCCGAGCCGCGGTACTGGCGCCGCTGGCGTCCGTGGATCTACGCGGGCGCCGTGCTGACCGCCGCCGTCGCGCTGTTCACCAACGTCCGCGGTGCCCGGGACTTCGATCTCGACGAGGTGATGTACGCCCTGGCCGGCCAGAACATCGCCGAGCACGGCTCGATCTCGTGGGGGGAGCGGCTCACCGCCGTACACCCGCCTCTGCATTTCCTGCTCCTCGGGCTGTGGGACCGGTCGGGTGAGCCCCTGATCGAGGCGATGTTCCACGCCCGGACGATGGGCGCGCTGGTCACGTTGCTGACGGTCGTCGTGGTCGGCCTGCTGGCCCGGCGTTTCACCGCCAGCCCGCTGCTGGTGGCGACCGCGATGGTGATGTTCGCGGCGGACGCGTTCGTGCTGCGCTTCGGGCGTACGGCGCTGATCGAGCCCACCGCCGTGCTGGCCCAGGTGACGGTGGTCTATCTGGCCATTCGCCTGCGGCGGGCCTCGTCGCCGACGTACATCGTCGTCCTCGGGTGTGTCTCGGGTCTGGCCCTGCTGGTCAAGGAGCCGTTGCTGTTCGCGATGCTGGTGCCGCTCGGCGTGGCGCTGCTGCGGCGCGACTGGGCCTTCCTGCGGCGTTCGGCCGGCTCGCTGCTGGTGGCGGCGGCCGTCTACGCCGTCTTCCCGCTCTGGGCCACCGTCAACGGCGCCGGCTCGTGGTGGCTGGCCGAGCACAACATCAGCGCCGAGCGGTTCTTCGGGATCAAGCAGCTCAGCGGCCTCAACCGTACGGGCGTCTCGTCCTTCTCGGTCTTCACCGACAGCTTCGCCGGCTACGCCGCCGGATATCTGATCTTCGCTTGCGGCGCTGCCGGGTTGCTCTTCCTGGTGGTACGCCGTGGCCTGCGCCCGGACGAGCCGGCCGCCTGGCTGATGTCGTTCGGCGCCCTCAGCTACGGCTTCCTGGGCTACTGCGTGCTGCTGGGGCAGGCCAACGAGCAGCTCTCCGTCTACACGGTCGTCCCCGCTGTCCTGCTGACGGTCTTCACCTGGAACGGCCGGGCCGCCGTGGCCGTGTGCGCGGTCGCCGTCGCGGTGAGCGCGCTCGGCTGGGTGACGAACGTGGCCCTGGCCCGCGACGACGCCACCACCCGGATGGGCGCGCGGATCACCGCCCAGCTGCCGTGTGTGGCGGTCAACGCCACCGGCAACGCCGAGCGCTGGGTCCCGGTGCTGCCGCGTAACCACGTCACCGCTTTTCGCGACGGTCCGGCCGCCGTCCGCTCCGGCGTCCAGGCGTTCCTGTTGTCGGGCAAGGACAGCCGCCTGCGCTACGGCACCAGCTCGCCCGAGCTGGCCGATTGGGTCAAGGGCAACGGCCGCCAGTTGTACGCCTTCAGCAGCCGCCGCTACGAGTCCATCGAGCTCTGGGTCGTCGGCTCGGGGATGACCGCCCTGTCCGAATGCGCCAACCCGCCCCGCGCGGTCGCCGCGAACGCCTCCAGCCAGGGCTTCCTCGCCCTGCTGTTCGCCGCGCTGGCGCTGGCCGCCTTCGGGGTCGTGGGCTGGCACCGCTGGGTCCGGCGGGGCATCTGATGACCGAGACGCTGCGCGGCTCCGGCGTGCGCGGTCGCGGCGGCGCGGGGTGGCTGCTCATCGCGACCACCTCGGCCGGCGCCATCAACTACGGCTACGCGCTGGCCATGACCCACGGCCTGGCCCCGGCCGAGTTCGCGGCGTTCGCGGCCGGCCAGGCCCTGTTGCTGGTCCGCACCACCATCTCCAGCGCGGCCGTCTCCTGGGTGCTGGCCCGGGAGGTCGGCCGCGCCGCCGGCGACCTCGAACGACAGGCCGTGGTCACGTCGTTCGCCTTCTGGTCGAACCTCGTGCTCGGCGCGGGCCTCACCGTCCTGCTCGTGGCCGGCGTGCTGCTGTTCGGGTCGCCCGGCGACGCGGTCATCCTGGCCGCGGCCTCGCTCATCCTGTCGATCGGCTCGACCGGCATGGGCCATCTCCAGGGCACCGGCCGGATCACGGCGATCGCCGGCCTGCTCACCCTCGAGGCGATCGTCAAGGCGGTCACCGGCGCCGGTCTTGTCTTCGGCGCGCACTGGCAGTCGGCGGGCGCTCTGGGCGGGTTCGCGGTCGGCAGCCTGGTGCTGCTGGCCCCCGTGCTGGCTTCCCGCCGGCTGCTGCGCCGTCCCACCTGGGGCCCGGCACAGACCGACCTTCTCCGTGCGGCCGTACGCCAGGTCCGGCTGCAAGCCAATGTCGCCGTCACCTCGGCCGCGGACACGGTGATCGTGGCCGTGCTGGGCCTGGGCAGCGCGGCGGCGCCGTATCAGGCGGCCTCCGCGCTGGGCCGGGTGCCGTTGTTCGTGTCGAACGCGGTGTCCACCGCCACCTTCGCCGCGCTGAGCCGGGACGGCTCGGCCCGGCGCAAGGCCGACGCGATCAGGACCTATCTGCTCGTGGCCGCGGTCATGGCGGCCGTGCTGATGACGCTTCCGGCGCCGATCCGCCGGCTGCTGCTGCCCGACACGTTCGCGGCGGTCGACCGCTGGCTTCCGTACGCGGCCGTGCTCGGCCTGGCCGTCGGCCTGCTCAACCTGGTGGTCACCGTGCTCCAGGCCGACGACTCCCGGGGGCGGGCGGTGCGCACCCTGACCGGCACGACGGTGGCCTATCTGGTCGTGACCGGCCTGGCCGGGGTCTCCTACGGCGTCGCCGGGGTGGCGGTCAGCGCCGCCGTGGCCGCCCTGGCCGTCGTGCTGCTGCCGCTGCTGGCCCTGCCGGCCCTGCGGCCCGCGGTGCGGCTGCTGCTCACCAGCCGCCGCTCGGCCCGCGACCTGGGCGTGCTGGCGGTGGCGACGACGGCCCTGGCCGTCGTGGACGACCCGGTCGCCTGGCTGGGCGTGGCGGCGGTGTCCGGCGTGGTGGCGCTCGGCATGGCGTTTCCCGAGTTCACCCCGCGGAGGTGGCGATGAGACTGCGCATCGGGGTCGACGGGCGGGTCCTCGACGACCGCTATCACGGCATCGGCCGGGTCATGTACGCCCTGTGCACCGAACTGGCCCTCCGGGAGGGCGTGGAGCTGGTGGTCTTCACCGGCCGCACCCGGTCGGAGCGCTTCGACGTCGACCGGCTGGCCACCCGGCCCAACGTCACCCTGCACCCGGTCGGCCTGCCGCCGGTCGACGTGCGGCAACTGTGGCGGTGGCGGGGCGTGCTGCGCCACCGCCCGGTCGACGTGATGTTCTTCCCGTACCACCTGGGCGCGACGCCGTTCGCCGGCGTGCCCAGCCTGGCCATGGTGCACGACTGCATCTTCGAGGCCGATCCGCGGTTCGCGCCGTCGCGGGCCGTCCTGCTGTCCTACCGCCTGCTGACCACGCTGATCACCCGGACCACCACGGCGCTGACGGTCAGCCGCGCCTCGGCCGACCAGATCGCCGCACGCTACCGGCGGACGGCCCACGTGATCCCCAACGGCGTCGACCTCATGCCCCCGCCGGTGCGGGGGCTGGCCACCGAATACGGCATCGAGCCCGGCTACGTGCTGCACGTCGGCGCGCAACGGCCGCACAAGAACGCCGTGGTGCTCGTGGAGGCGATCGCCCGGGTGCCCGGGGCCCGCCTGGTGCTGATCGGCTCGCCCGACCCGCGCTTCCCCGACGAGGTCGGACCGGCCATCGACCGCCTGGGCGTCGCCGGCCGGGTGCTGCGCCTGCCGTTCGTGGCCGAGGAACTGCTGGGGGCGGTGTACGCGGACGCCGCCCTGCTCGCCTATCCGTCGCTGGTCGAGGGCTTCGGGCTGCCGGTGCTGGAGGCCATGACGGCCGGGACGCCGGTGGTGGCCAGCGACGTGCCCGTGCTGCGCGAGGTGGGCGGGAGCGCGGCCACCTACGTGCCGCCGCGGGACAGCGCGGCGTGGGCGGCGGCGATCGCCCGGCTGCTGGCCGAACCGGCGCGTCGCGAGTCGCTTGCGGCCCGCGGGGCCGCCCACGCGGCCGGGTTCACGTGGGCGGCGGCCGCCGAACGGCTGCTGGAGGCCTGCGTTCAGGCCGTACGGAGGTAGCTCGCGTTGCTGACGACGTCGGCCGCGCCCAGCCGCACGATGTACAGCGCGGCCAGCTTGTTCGCCCGGGCGATGGCCATCACGGCGGGAAGCTGCGACGGCAGGCAGACGTGGGTGGTCTCGGCCATGGCGCGCAGGCCCTTGGCGCGCGCGAGGCCGGCCAGATAGGCGACGGTGTTGGCGTTCTCGGCCCACGTCCCGTAGACGGCGACCTTCGGGTCCTTCAGCGCGCCGATCTGCCGCGTGGCGTCGTACCCCCGCTGCACCTCGCCGTTGATCTCGGCGCTGGAGGTGCCGGACAGGTTGGTGGCGACGGCCTTGCCGAAGTCGCCGGCCCGCATGCCGTACGACGGGTACAGCATGGCGACCGTCCCGGCCCAGCCGGCCTGGCGCAGGGCGGTGATCTGCCAGTTCTGATAGCTCGCGAGCGCGTCAAGGTACCAGGTCAGGAACTTGGCGGCCTGGCCGTTGGGGCTGGGCCGGCCGGGCTTCCAGCCGGGCACGGGATTGACCCGCGCGGCGTTGACGTCGAACGCGAAGTAGAGGTTGCGCTGCTTCTCGCTGCTCGGATAGGTGAGTTCACCCCAGTGACCGCCACCGGCCCGTACGAGTGAGAAGTTGGTGCCCAGCTGCTGGAAGACCTTGGTGAGATAGCGGACGGCAAGCGGCCGGTATCCGGTGCCGAAGATCAGGTTGGGCTCGTTGCCGCCGGTGTAGGTGGCGCCGAACTGGTCGACGTAGCGCGCGCCGGGCCGCTGGAGCAGCCAGGCCGGGGCGTTCTGGATGCCGGTGTTCAGCGAGATGGTGTAGCCCATCGCGCGAAGCTTGGCGGCCCGCGCGGCGATCGAGCCGAGATAGGCCGTGTCGAACTGACCGGGCGCCGGCTCGGCCTGCGACCAGTTCATCTCGACCAGGGCGTCCCCGGCGCCACCGGCCGCCCGCATGCTCCGCATGTCGGCGTCGGAGTAGTTGCCGATGATGCCGAGGGAGGCCGTCGCCGCTCCCGCTTCCGCCGACGCCGGGCCACTGTTCCCCACGACGACGGAAACGATCGACAGGACGGCGGCCAGCGTCACGGATAGCTTTTTCACCCCTTCCGCATCGGCCCGCCGGTCCGCTGGAGTCGTGGCTGCAACCGAGCGCTCCGCATTCACACCGGATCAGCACCCGGCCGTTTCCATGATCGGAATGGCCGCGATGACAACCGCACCACCGCGTGGTCTAATGGCCACGGTTGACCGGCCTTGATCGGAGTGACGATGACGGAATCGGTTCAGAAGATCATCAAGATCGGCGCGATCATTCAAAGCCCGGACGGCAAGCTGCTGGTGGTGAAGAAAATCGTTCCGGGCCGGAACACCTACATCATCCCGGGTGGCCGGCCGGAGGGCGCGGAGACCGCGATGGAGACGCTCGAGCGCGAACTCGACGAGGAACTCGGCGTCAAGGTGGCGCGGGCCGTTCTCTTCGGCGAATACGACGAGAAGTCGGAATTCGAGGACGCGTCCCTGCACATGACCGTCTTCGACGTCGAGGTGGAGGGAACGCCGTCGCCGCGTTCCGAGATCGTCGAGATGCGCTGGATCGACAAGGACTACGCCGCGAACGGCATCAGCATCGGATCGACCCTCGCCCACCACGTGGTTCCGAAGCTGGTGAGCCTCGGCCGTATGTGACGAACCCTTCTTCCGGGGGATTGAGAATATGCGCGTTGTCATTTCCGGCCTCACCGCGGCGGGCAAGACGACACTGGCGAAACGGCTCGCGGCCGAGCTCCACACCTCCTGCCTCAGCGGTTCCGAGGTGGTCCGGAAGCACCTGGGCGACGCGTCCGACGTCTGGACCCCGGAACTCGATCAGCGCCGGACCGCGCTCGAGGTCGAGCGCGCGATCGACCTCGAGGTGCTGGCCGGTTTCCGGAGCGCCCGGGACGGGGTCTTCGACGCCTGGAGCCTGCCCTGGCTGGCCCGGGACGACGGCGACCGGGTCTCGATCTGGATCGAGTCCGATGTGGAGAGCCGGGTGCGCAAGTGCGTCGTGTCCTACATCGAACGGGGAAAGCCCAAGTCGCGCGAGGAGTGCGCGGCGATCGTCGCCGCCAAGGACGCGAAGAGCCATCAGATCTTCCGCGACAACTGGAACTTCGACATCTACACCGACCGCTCGCCCTTCACCATCGTCCTGGACGCCAGCGCCTTGATACCCGAGCCGACCGTCGACGCGGCGCGCGA